>DATMGQ010000353.1:0-26166 GCA_035555395.1 Acidimicrobiales bacterium | reverse complement strand
CGCCGCCCTGCGGGCCTTCGCCGGGATCCTCGACGCGCCGGCACCCGGCCTGCTCGAGCCGCCGCTGCCGTCGGTCGCCCGCCGGCCCGGCGGCGCGCGGCCCGAGGGCTGGACCGGCGCCGTCGGCATCGCCGACATCTCCGGCGCCGAGGTCGCGTTCGACCTGACCAGCCTCGACGTGCTGGTCACGGGCCCACCGGCCTCGGGCCGCTCGTGGGCGCTGCGCTCGATGGCCGAGCAGCTCGAGGCCGCCGGCGCATCCGTGTACGCCATCGGCGCCGAGGACTCGGGCCTCCGGTCCTTCCGGTGGAAGGCCGCGGCCTGGGGACAGGCCGAGCTGGCCGGGCTCCTCGGCACCATGAAGGCCGAGCTGGCGTTCCCCGGCCGCGAGGGCGTGCTCGTCATCGACGACCTCGACCTGCTCGAGTCGCCGGCGTTCGACAGTGCGGTCGCCGGGCTCGGCCACGACCGCTCGGTCCGGATGCTCGGCTCGACGACGTCGTTCGGCTACTCGAACAACGAGGTCGTCAAGCGCATCCGCGCCGCCCGCCAGGTCCTCTACCTCCAGCCCGGGAGCTCCCGCGAGGTCGCCGAGGTGATCGGTGTCATGCGCCTGCCGCTCCTGCGGCTGGGCCTCGACCTGCCCCCGGGTCGGGGAATGTGGGTGCGCAACCGGGTCCCCACCGTCGTCCAGGCGTACGTCCCCGAGGAGTCCCCCGGCACCTGACCCGGAGGGGGGAGTTCACCCCCCGTCGCGGCCGTTTCCCGATCGGGTGGTCGTGGGTACCTTCGCCCCAAGCAAGCAGTCCGGTCATCGATCCGGGTCCCCCCGACCCGAAGAAGGAGTGGTCCACCGTGTCCGACGTCCGAGTCAACCCGCCGTCCGTCCGTGCCTACGGCACGTCCGCCCAGGAGGCCTTCGGCTCCATCCGCACCTCGCTCGAGACGCTCGTCTCCGACGCGGTGTCGGTCGACTACTACGGCCCCAACGCCGTCGACTTCAAGACGAAGTGCGGGCAGCTCGCCAGCGACCTGGCCAACGCCCTCACGACCGACATGACCAAGATCGCCGACGCGGTGAAGACCACCACGTCGAACATCGCCAGCTCCCTCGGCGGCCCTCCGGTCGACATCCAGTTCAACGGCTCACAGATCAACGCCCCGGCCGTGCCGACGGGCGACGAGTCGGTGGGCGCCAACCTGCCGGCGCTCGAGGGCATGAAGGGCACGGCCAAGGGCCACTTCACCGCCATCAGCGAGCAGTTCACCAACCACCTCACCTCGCTCCAGAACACCGACTGGGTCGGGTCCGCCAAGGACAACGCCGTGGGGGCCGTCACCGGCTTCACCAACGGGGCCAAGGCCAAGGTCGAGGAGGCCAACACGGCGATGACGACCTACATCGACAAGCAGATCGAAGAGATCAACAAGGCCAACAAGTAGGCGTCGGGTCCGCTGGGTGATCGAGCTTCGAAGGGGTTCAGGACATGGGTGACGTGAAGGCAGGCGGCCGGGTCCAGTTCGACTGGGACGGCAGCCTGGAGCTGGCTCGCAAGCTGTGGGCGCTCGCCGACGACCTCACGCACGAGGACGCCGGCCGCGAGACGCAGTTCGACACGGCCAAGGCCAAGTGGGAGGGCAAGTACGGCAAGCAGTTCGTCGAGCGGCGCTCCACCGAACGGAGCTCCCGGTCGAACGTGGTCACCGGCCTGCGCGACGACGCCCGGGCCTGGGCCAAGGCGTGGGCGCAGGCCATGGACCAGCAGAACAAGAACAACCGGGCGGCCGAGGTCGAGCGGGTCAGCGACGACCGCGGCCTCCTCGAGAAGGGCTGGGACAGCACCTTCGGCTCGGACGACTCCGACGACAAGGTGCCGATGCCCGACGCCGTCCCGATCCCCACCCCGCCGGCCTTCGCACCGACCGCCACGGAGGTCACGTACTGATGGGCGTCACCTCCGCCAACACCCACGACCTCGCCGCCTTCGTCAAGGGCTCGCACAACCGGGTCGGGCGGCTCAGCACCACGCTGAACGCCACGTCGAGCAAGGCCAACGTCGTGATGCCGGCGTGCTCGGGATCGCAGTACCCCTCGACCCCGTCGCTCGCCGCGCTCAACGAGCTGCTCACGATGTGGGGCGAGAACCAGGAGTTCGTGCGCGTCGTCCACGACGAGCTGATCGAGGCCGACCAGTACGACGCCGACGGCAACGCCACCGTCTCCAACACCGCCATCGACGCATCGCTCAAGGCCCAGGGCCTCGACGACGCGCCGGACCTGGTCGACGTGGCCGCCATCGAGCTCTACGGCCAGCCGCCGTACTCGGGCTTCGTCGACGACCCGATCAGCCTGGCCAACGGCAACTTCCTCCTCCGGGAGGGCGACCTCGCGCTGTTCGGGATCGCCGCCCCGCTGTCGGTCGTCCGGGCCTACAACTCCCGCGACCCGCGCACCGGCGCCTTCGGAGCCGGCTGGACCTCGCTCGTCGACGTGGGCCTGGCGGTCGAGGGCCGCCGGGTCTCGTTCCGGGGGCCCGACGGCGGCGGATCGGTGTTCCAGCAGGACGACGACGGCACCTGGGTCGGTGGCCGGCGCCGCCGCCAGGTCCTGGTGGAGCTGGCCGACGGCTGGCGGCTCACCGAGGGCCACGAGCGAGCCTGGACCTTCGACCGCGACGGCGTGCTCACCGCCTTCACCGCCGACGCTGCCGACGTCACCGTCCAGCGCGCCCCCGCCTCGGTCCGCCTCACCGACCGCGCCACCGGCCGCTGGGTCGACTACCGGCTCGACGTCGCCACCGGCCTGGCCACGGCGGCCGATGCCTCCGACGGCCGCTCGGCCCGCTACGAGTACGACGACGAGCGCCGCCTGGTGGCCGTTCGCCGGGATCCCGCCGGCGTCACGTACGAGCACGACGAGCACGGCTTCCTCGCCTCGGTCACCGATGCCGACGGCGTCGTGATCTGCCGCAACCGCTACGACGACGCCGGCCGGGTCCTCGCCCAGGTCGAGCAGCACGGCCGCGAGACCGCCTACGAGTACCGGGCCGACGGCGTCGCCACCGTGACCGCGTCCGACGGCGCACCGCCGAACGTGATGGTCCACGACCGGCGCGGCCGCATGACCGCCATGATCGACGGCCTCGGCAACACGATGCGGATCGCCTACGACGACCACGACGACGTCGTGCAGCTCGTCGACCGCACCGGCGCCACCACCCGCTACCAGCACGACGAGCGCGGCAACGTGCTCGTGCGGACCGACCCCGACGGCCTGACCGTGCGCGCCGAGTGGGACGACCTCGACCGTCTGGTCGCCCAGGTCGACCGGGCCGGCGGCACCACCCGGTTCCGCTACGAGGGCGACCAGCGCGAGCCGTCCGCCATCGTCCAGGCCGACGGCACGGAGGTGCGGATCGCCCGCAACGACGCCGGCCTGCCCACCGAGGTGACCGACGCCGACGGCATCACGGCCCGGCTCGACTGGAACCGCGACGGGCTGCTGACCGCCGTCGCCAACGCCCTGGGCGGCGCCACGACGTTCCGGTACGACGACGCAGGCCGCACCGTCGGGGCTGCGCTCCCCGGGGGCCGCTCCTCCACGGTGACGCTCGACCGGGCCGGACTGGTCCGGTCCATCCGCACCGCCGACGGCGAGCAGGCCTTCGAGCACAGCGCTGCGGGCCGGGTGGTCGGCGGCCGCAGCGAGGCCGGCCGGGCCTGGCAGGCCGTGCACGACCGGGCCGGCGACCTCGCCGCCTTCGCCGACCCGAGCGGCGAGATCCTCCGGTTCGAGCGCGACCTCATCGGCCAGGTCACCGCCACGGTCGACGGCGAGGGCGGGCGGTTCGCCTACGAGCACGACCCGGTCGGCCGCCGGACCGCGGTGGTCGACCCCGAGGGGCACCGCACCGAGGCCGCCTTCGACCCCGAGGGCCGGCTCGTGCAGGTCACCGACCCGTCCGGGCGCCGGACGTCGCGCGAGGTCGACGTGCTCGGCCGCACCACCATGGCGGCCAGCCCGGGTGGCGGCACGTCGATCCGCAGCTACCACCCCAACGGCGAGCTGGCGTCGGCCACCGATGCCCTCGGCAACGAGTGGACCTACGAGGTCGACGCCCTCGGTCGGGTGGTCGCCGCCACCGATCCGCTCGGTGCCACGACCACCTACCGGTACACGCCCGGGGGCCGCCTGGCCGAGGTCACCACGCCGCTCGGCCGCGTGCTCCGCCGGGAGTACGACGCCGCCGGCCACCTGGCCCGGGTGCTCGAGCCGGACGGCACCGAGGTCGTGTTCGAGCGGCGGCTCGACGGCACCGTCACCCGGGTCACCCGCGACGGCGTGCCGACCACCTTCGACGAGGACGAGTCCGGGCGCACCAGCGCCATCGCCGGGCCGTGGGCGGCGGTCTCCATGGAGCACGAGGGCGGCGAGCTCGCCGCCACCGGTGCCCCGGGTGTCGAGCCCGCCCGGTTCGAGCACGACGACCGGGGCCTGCTCCAGCGGGTGATCGACCCGGCTGGGGTGGTCACCGAGTTCGCCTACGACCGTCGGGGCCGGCGCACCGCGCACACCACCGACGGCGCCACCTCCACCTACGAGTGGACGGCTGCCGGCCAGCTGTCCTCGGTCACCGACCCGTACGGTCAGCGGACCTCGTTCGAGCGGGATCCTCGCGGCATCGTCGAGCGATTCCTCCGCCCCGACGGCACCGTGACCGTCCGTGGCTTCGATGCCGACGGCCTGCTCTCGTCCGCCTTCGACGGCGACGGCAACCAGCTGCTCGCCGTCACCCGCAACGCCAACGGGACGGTCCTCGCCGCGCGGGCGGGCGAGGCCGAGCTGGCGCTGGGCCACGACGCCGCCGGCCGCCTCACCTCCTGGACCACCGACGCCGGCGCCGTGCGGGCCACGTGGGACGCCGACGGCCTCCTCGTCGCCCGCCAGATCGACGCCGAAGCGCCCGTCGCCTTCGAGCGCGACGCCGGCGGGCGCCTCACCGGCTTCGGCTTCGGCGACCGCCGCATCGCGGTGCCCGAGCCGGTCTCGGTCGAGCGCGACGAAGGGCGGCGGATCACCGTCGACGAGGCCGGCCGCCGCTACCGCTACGACCAGGCCGGTCGCCTGGCGGAGACCGAAGCGGCGGGTGCCACCACCCGGTACGGCTACGACGACCGGGGCCTGCTGGCCAGCGAGCGCACCGCCGACCAGGTCACCTCCTACCGCTACGGCACCACGGGCGAGTTGGTCTCGCAGGTCCGGGCCGACGGCACCGAGGTCGCCTTCGAACACGACGCCACCGGCCGGCGCACCGCCGAGGTCGGCTCCGACGGCGGCCGGACCGAGTACCGCTGGGATGCCTTCGGCCAGCTCGCCGGGATCGTGCGCACGGTCGACGGCACGGTGGTCGAGCACCGGATCGAGCACGACCCGAGCGGCCGGCCCGTCCAGGTCGACGGCACGCCGATCCTGTGGGATGCGGCGGGCGCCGGCGACCTGCTGGGCATCGGCGACGAGCGCTACCTCTGGAGCGGCAACCAGGTCCTGGTGGCCACCGATCCCACGTCCACCTGGGACCGCCGGATCGGCGACGACCCGTGGGGCGACGACGGCGGCGACGGGCTGCGCCTCGGCTACCGGGGCTCGCTCGCCCTCGATGGCCTCCTCTTCCTCGGCGCCCGGGTCTACGACACCCGCACCCGCAGCTTCCTCAGCCGCGACCCCCTCCCGTCCGTACCCGGCTGCGTGACCTTCGCCGGCGTCTACAGCTACGCCTGGAACGACCCGGTGAACCTCGTCGACCCGACCGGCCTCCGGCCGCTCAGCGACGAGGAGTACGACAAGATCCGCGAGCAGGAGTCGAAGGGCTTCTTCCAGAAGCACTGGAAGACCATCGCCAAGGCCGCCATCATCGTGGGCAGCATCGTCGCCGTGGCCGCCGCCACCGTGCTCCTCCCGGGCATCGGCGGTGCCATCGTGGCCGGTGCGATCATCGGCGGCGTCAGCAGCGGCGCCATGACCGCCATCGACGGCGGCAGCCTCAAGGACATCGCCCGCTCCGCCGCCATCGGTGCGCTGATCGGCGGGGCGACCGGCGGCCTCGGCACCAAGATCCCGGCGTCGTCGGCCTCGTCCCTGCTCGGCCGGGTGGGCAGCAACACCGTCCGCAACGGCGCCGTCGAGTTCCCCGGGGCCCTCGGCGAGGAGGGGCTCGACGAGCTCATCCCCGGCGGCGACAAGGGGGGCTACGACCTCAAGGGCGCCCTCATCAACGGCGCCACCGGCACCATCGGCGGCGTGACCGGTGCCGAGATCGACCACCGGGCGCTGCCCAACCTGAACGGGGCGCTCGATGGCGAGACGCCCAGCTCGCTCCTCCCGGACCCGGCCCGCCACACCGTGCTCGACATCAACACGGCCAGCGCCAGCGACCTCCAGCGCATCGACGGCATCGGCCCCCGCACGGCGCAGAGCATCATCGACCACCGCAACGCCAACGGCGGGTTCGGATCCACCCGGGACCTGCTCGACGTGCACGGCATCGGCGAGGGCCGGCTCGACCTCATCAACAACGCCGGAGGCATCGCCCTGCCATGATCCCGCTGCCGGCGCTCGCCGCCGGAGACGTCTACCTGTTCGCCCACGCCAACGGCGCCATCTCCCTCCGCTACGCCGACGGCCGGTCCATGCTCGTCCCCCTGGACGAGGCCGTGGCCGTGGCCGAGGGCTGCCACGCGGCTGGGAGCGAGGTGGTGGTGGGCTGGGAGGACGTGCCGATCGCCGCCGCGGCGATCGGGCGGATCCGGGAGGCGGGGGTCCCGCTCGACGTCTTCGACCTCGCCGCACCCCCGCAGGCCTGGCCCGACGGGACCGATGCGCTGATCGAGGCGGCCGCCCACGGCAGCGACCGGGTCCTCGACGACCTGCTCGTGCGAGGCGCCGATCCGCACCACCGCGACGTGTCCGGCTCCACCGCCCTGCACCACGCTGCGGCCAACGGCAGCGTCTACGCCGTGGGTGCGCTGGTGGCCGCCGGTGCCGAGGTCGACGCGGTCAACGGCCAGGGGTTCACGCCCCTCCACCTGGCCCGGGCCTGCCGTGAGCCCGAGGCCGTGACCCGGCTCGTGGAGCTGGGCGCCGATCCGTCGGCGCCCACCGATGCAGACGGCCCGGTCCGCTTCTCCCACGCCCACGCCGGCACGGCCTACGTCTGGTTGCTCCCGGCGGCGTTCGTGGTGGCGGCAGCGGTCGGCTTCTGGCCGCTCACGCCCCTCGGGGCGGCGGCGCTCGTGGCGTTCGCCGCGGCCGTCGCCGGCATCGCCCCGCCGCGCGCGTTCTGGGCCGGGGGCATCCCCCGCCAGCTCGACGGCACCGTGCTCTCGGTGCGGGCGCCGTTCGGCCGGACCCGCACCATCGACCTGGCCGACGTGACCGTCGCCGGCATCGGCGGCGCCACCGGCCGGGCGGCTCGCCTCGGCGCTCGCTGGCTGCTGCTCGGCCACCCCGACGGCGTCCCCGTCACCCGCCGCTCGCTCCGCCGCCTGCTGGTGCCCGCCGCCGACCTCGACGCCCTGGCCGAGCGGCTCGACCGGGCGGTGGTCGTGCCCATCGCCGGCGGGCGCACCGCCGAGGTGCTCCGTCCCGTGGGCAACGCCCTGTCCGGGCTCGGCGTCGACCTGTCCGCGTCGCTCCGCGCCCAGCTCGAGCGCGCCCGGGCGGTGCGCCCGCGGTAGCGGGGCTCAGCGGGCGGTGGCCTCCTTGCGGAGGAGGGCGAGGACCGACCCCTCGTGGGGGAGCGGGGCACCGCCGTTGGTGGCCCGCCCGAGGGCGAGGCCGAGCATCGACTCGCGGGCCATCGCGTAGAAGTCCTTCCGGGCCTTCGTCCGCAGGATCGAAGGGGCGAGCGAGTCCGGGCTGACGAGAGAGGCGAACGATGCGACGACCGGGCCGATCTCGGTCAGCAGGGCCGGGTCGTTGGCCATGGCCAGCCACGCCTCGAGCACCGCCTTGAACCGCGCGTCGCCGATGGCGGCCCAGTTGGCGTCGAGCAGTTCGACGAGGGTGGTGACGCTGCCGGGCTCGGGTGGGACGAACTCGTCGTAGAGGCGCTCGAGGGCATCGGCCAGCAGCGCCGGGAGGGTGGCGTAGTGGTGGTGGAACGCGCCGCGGGTCACGCCGGCACGGCTGCACACCTCGGCGACGGTCACCGCGGCCCAGCCCCGCTCGACGAGGACGGCCACCGCGGCGTCGGCGAGCGCGCCGCGGGTGGAGGCGCTGCGGTCGGCCTGGCTGCGGCGCTCGGTCGGACGGGCCATGGCGCCCAGTCTCGTTGCTGGCGCGCTCACGCCCGTTCCCGCAGCTGGATCGGCACGTGGGGGTGGGTGCCCGACCCCTCGATGCGGGCCTGCTCCGCGGCGAGGAGGGCGGCCAGCTCCCGGTGCACCGCCCGGTACCGGTACCAGGGGATCTGCGGGTACAGGTGGTGGATCAGGTGCCGGTCCTGCTGGAGCAGCAGCCAGGTCGACCCGGGGAAGCGGTTGATGCGGGTGGCCCCGAAGCGGTCGGTGCGGTCGAACGGGAAGTGGGGGAGCCACTGGAACAGCACCATGAGCAGGAGGATCCCGAACCAGCCCGGCAGCCACCACAGGAAGAAGACGGGCACGAACCACCCGAGCGGGATCGAGGCGAGCAGGACCACGAGTCGGAGCTGGCCGAAGCGGCGGCCCCGGTTCCGGTCGGCGCGGTCCCGGTCCGAGCTGGCCATGGGGAAGGGGAGGCCCGCCCGGGCCAGGATCCGCTGCACCAGCCGGTCGCCCCGCGGCAGGGCGCCGATGGTGGCGAGCGTCGACAGCACCGCCCACTTCACTGGGATGGCGGCGAGCGGGCCCTTCACGAACAGGTCGGGGTCCGATTCCGTGTTGGTGTGGGCGTGGTGGCGGAGGTGGTTGCCCCCGTAGCTGCGGAACTCGAGCCCGAGGGCGAAGCCGGCCAGGGTGCCGCACGCCACCTCGATGCGCCGGCGCTTCGGATCCCGGCCGCTGATCGCCTTGTGGGTGGCGTCGTGGTGGACGGTGTACCAGGCGTAGGCCGCGATCGAGCTCACGACGAAGCCGAGGGCGAGCGGGATGGCGCCGGTGGCCCAGAGCGCGATCGTGCCCAGCTCGATGCCGACCAGGGCCACGGCGAGCGCGATCGTGGGCCAGCCGAAGCCGCCGGCGAAGCGGGCGACGGCCGCCCGTTCCTCGGAGGACAGGGCACTCGACCGACCGCTGGCGGTGGTGCGGGGGTTGCTCATGGATGCGAACGGTACCGGTACTTACATACATGCACAAACGTATGTGGCGACAGATTGTCGTGATCGATGTTCGGGGGTGAGATGGTGCGAGTTAGGGTCGCCTAACTCGTTCGTCGTCGAAGGAACGCCATGACCGCCCATCCCGCCCGTACCCGCCGCGCCGCGGCCGGGATCGCCGTCCTGCTCGCCTCGCTGGTCGCGAGCCTCCTGGCCGTTGCTGCCACCCCGGCCGGGGCGGCACCCGTCGCCGCCACCGGCGGATCGATCACCTGGGGCCTCAAGTCCTCGTTCCGCAGCTACATCGTCAGCCCCGGCGCGGCTGGCTCGGTCGTGGCGAGCGAGGGCGCGACCCAGGCGGCGTCCAACGGCGTGTTCACGTTCCCTGCCGACACCGGGTCCAAGGACGGGTCAGCGGCAGCCATCGACACCCGGGGCCAGGTCCGGTTCGAGGGCCACGACGGCGTCCTCGACGTGGCCATCTCCGACATCCGGGTCGACATCCAGGGCACCACGGGCTCGCTCGTGGTCGACGCCGTGTCCCGCCAGTACGCACCGGGCGCCACGACACCCGGGACGTCGGTGGCCTACGACGACGTGGTCTTCGCCGATCTCGACCTGAGCGCGGTGACGCCGACCTCCTCCTCGACCTCGTACCTGGCCGCCAGCATCCCGGCCACGCTGACCTCCGCCGGCGTGCCGATCCTGGCCGGCTTCTACGCCGCCGGCACCGCGCTGGACCCGGTGACCGTCTCGCTCGCCCTCGAGGCCATCCCGACCTGCACGCCGGGCGCGCCCGTGGTGTCGGCCGCCACCGCGACGAGCGCCACCGTCACCATCGCCCGGGGCACGTGTGCCACGACCGCGGCCTGGCGCCTCTCGACCTTCGCCGGCACGTCGGGCACCGCGCTCAAGGCGCAGGACGTCGCCGCCGGCTCGATGAGCACGACCGTGACCGGGCTGACCGCCGGCACCACCTACCGCTTCAAGGCCGCGGCGCTCACGAGCGCCGGCGTCGGTCCGGCGTCGACGGCCTCCGCCGTGGCCGCGCCACCGTTCGCCAGCGCTACGAACCTCACCAACCGCCAGTACCTCGACTTCCGGCTGCGCACCGCCACCGCCGCCGAGCGCACGGCGTGGGCGAACGCCCTCGGCAACGGCACCCTCACGCCCGTCGCCGCCGTGGACGCGGCCGTCGACTTCCCCGAGTGGGCGAAGCAGTCGCCGGTCGTCCGCCTGTTCCAGGCCTACTTCGGGCGCCTGCCCGACCTCGGCGGCCTGGACTACTGGACGGGCAAGTCCCGGGCCGGCACCCGGATCAACACCATCTCCTCGTCCTTCGCGGGCTCGAACGAGTTCACGACCAAGTACGGGAAGCTCTCCAACCGGAAGTTCGTGGAGCTCGTGTACGAGAACGTGCTCGGTCGCCCCGGTGACGCCGGCGGCATCAAGAGCTGGACCGCCAAGCTCGATGCCAAGACCAAGTCCCGCGGCGAGGTCATGGTCGGCTTCTCCGAGTCCAACGAGTACAAGACCAAGACCCGGGCCCTCACCGACGTCGTGAATGTCTACACGGGCATGCTCCGGCGCACCCCCACCAAGGGCGAGAACACCGAGTGGGAGGCGAAGCTCAAGGGCGGCGCGACCCGCAGCGAGCTGATCGCTGCGCTGTTCGGGTCGGCGGCCTACGACGCCCGCGTGGGCTGACGCGGCACCCCTCGTCGGGGGTGTGGCGCTTCACGACAACGTGTCGTCCGGTTCGCCGGGCCGAGGCTCAGGCGTCGCCGATCGCGTAGAACGCGCCGCCGCGGGCCCCGACGTAGATCCGGCCGTCGAACACCGCGGGCGTGGACTCGATGCAGCCCTCGAGCTGGACGGTCCACCGCTCGGGCGGGTCGGCCTTCGGGTCGGACACGTCGTAGGCGTGGAGGACGCCGCTGCAGTCGCCCTGGATCAGCGTGTCGTCCACCACCACCGGCGACTGCCAGGTGGGGCTCGGCAGCTCCTTCTCCCAGAGGATCTCGCCCGTCTCCATCGAGGCGCCGAAGAACCGGCCGTGGTTGGTGGCGGCGTAGACCACGCCGTCCGCGATCGCCGGCGTGCCCCAGATCCCGTAGCAGGCCGCCTCCTCGCAGCCGCCCGAGGGCGGATCCGACGGCGGGTCCTTGATCGACCACACGAGCGGGTCGTCGGGCTTGGTGGGGTCCAGCTTCATCAGCTGGCCAGCCTCGTCGGTGCGGGCGTGGCTCGATGCCCGCTCCCGCTCCGACGCCACGTAGAGCATCCCCTCGGCGTCGATCACGACCGAGGCGTCCGTGTCGTCGCCCGTCCAGAAGCGGAACACCCGAGTCGGGTCCCGGCCCTCCTTCACCCCGGAGATGTCCCAGCCCTGGACCAGGCCGCCGGAGTTGGCGAAGTAGACGGTGTTGCCGGAGATGGCGAGCGAGTTCTCGATCGACACGTCGTTCTGCCGGCTGCCGGATCCGGCGAGGTCCGCGAGCAGCTGGTCGTCCCAGCCGGGTGCGTGGAACTGGATCACGGGGTCGACCGCGATGAGCCCGTCGGGTCCCTTCTGGCGGTTGAGCTTGATCACGTACCACTGGCCGTTCTCGCCGCCCTCGAACAGGTAGTCGTCGAGGACGAGGGGCGAGCTGTCCCAGTCGTTGTTCCACTTGGTGGGCGACACGTCCGACGCCGACATGCTCCACAGGTCGGCGGGCTGCCCATCGGGGCGGTCCTCGGCCAGCACGTGGAAGTCCGCCCGGCTGCCGGAGTACAGCAGCGGCAGGCCGTCGGGGTCCTGGGTGACCGACCCCTTGATGATGTCGCCCATGTCGAACCCGCCGAGGACCTCCTCGCCGGTGGCCCCGTCGAGGAAGTGGATCTCCTTGTCGTAGGCGCCGAACGCCACCCACGTCCGTCCGTCGCGCACGAACACCGCCGGCTCGCCCGTCCACCCCGAGCCGCACCAGGTCTTGGTCTCCTTGCCCACCGACGACTCGCCGCACATGCCGCTCGACCGCGGGTACCGCCACAGCACCTCGGGCGCCTCGGGCACGGGGCCCTTGCCGTAGTAGCTCCGGGTCGGGTTGCCCCGGAACGTGAGCAGCCCGTCGACCACGTCGCCGTAGGGCTTCCCGCTGCTCGCCGGATCGACCCAGCCCTCGTAGGGCGGGACGGTCGTGGTGGTCGAAGGCGGCGCGGTGGTGGAGGTCGACGTGGATGTCGACGCCGTGGCGTCCGCTGCCGGCCGGGTGCTCGACGGGGCGTCGGAGCTCCCGCCCGAGCACGCTGCCAGCACCGCCACGGCCGCGCACGCGCCCGCGATCCGACCCCTCCGTGCATCCCGCTGCATCGTCGAACGCTACGGCAGCGGCGGCCCCGGACACGGGACCGATGTCCAGGTCAGGAGGGTCGCAGGCGGAACAGGATGAACCCCGGCCCGGTGGAGAGGCGCTCGTGGGCGTCGGGGTGCGACGCCGCCATCTCGGGTTGCGGGCGGGGCTCGACGAGGCGCTCGATCACGAAGCCGGCGGCGGCGAACTCCTCGGTCAGCTGGCTCAGCGGCACCTGCCAGGCGGTGATCTCCCACCCCTTGCTCCACACCTCGGTGACCGGTCGGGCCTCGAAGTACGGGCCGCCCAGCCGCACCCAGTCCGCCGCCGGGTGGTGGGTGCTGATCACCGCCGCGCCGCCCGGCCGCAGCACCCGGTGGGCCTCGCGCAGGAAGCCCACACGGTCGGTGACGTAGTGGTGCGCGAGGGCCGACAGCACCACGTCGACGCTGGCGTCGTCGAGCCAGGGGAGCGGCTCCTCCATGGAGTGGACCCGCAGCTCGGCCCGCCCGCCGGTGCGGGCCCGGGCGAGCTCGACCATGGCCGCCGAGGCGTCGAAGCCCACCACGTCGGCGCCGCGCGCCAGCAGCTCCTCGGCGTAGATGCCCGGGCCGCACGCCGCGTCGAGGACCCGCTTGCCGGCCACGTCGCCGAGCAGCGCGAGCGTCGCCGGCCGGTCGTAGAGCGCGTTCCACGGCGCCACCTCGGCGTGCTCGCGGTACGCGTCCGCGAACGAGTCGTACTGCGCCGGCTCCGGTGCACCCATCGCCCCAGCCTCGCAGGCCGGGGTCGGGCGCGATTGCACCGTGCCGGCGCCGGGTACCGGCGGACCATGACGACGACGCTGGGCGCGACGGCGCCGGCCTCGGGTGCCGGCGCCCACCCGTGGCGCGACGAGCTGATCGAGGTGGTGCGGGCTGTGTCCGGCGGCCTCCTGTTCGGCGTGCCGCTGCTCTTCACCATGGAGGTGTGGTGGACGGGCAGCCACACCACCGGCCTCCAGATGCTCTTCGTGCTGGCGATGCTGTTCGTCCCGCTCCTCGTCCTGAACTCCACCGAGGGGTTCCGGTCCAGCCGCGACGTGCGGCTGCGGGACGCGGCGGCCGACTCCATCGAGTCCATGGCGATCGGCATCGTGGTCACCGCGTTGGTGCTCGTCCTGCTGCGCGAGATCACCGTCGGGTCCCCGCTCGGGATCGCCCTGGGCAAGGTGCTCTACGAGGCGGTGCCGTTCTGCCTCGGCATCGGCGTCGCCCGCCACTTCCTCCACGGCGGCCGCGACGGAGGGACCGACGACGACGAGGGCAGCGGAGGCGGCACCGATGACTCGTCGGCGCTGCACGCCGACCTCGCGGACCTGGGCGCCACGACGATCGGCGCCACGTTCATCGCCTTGAGCATCGCCCCCACCGACGAGGTCCCGATGATCGCCAGCGCCATGACGCCGGCGTGGCTGCTGCTGGTGATGGCGGCGTCGCTCGTGTGCTCCTACGCGATCGTCTTCGTCGCCGGGTTCGCCGGCCAGGAAGGCCGCCAGGGCCAGCAGGGCCCGCTCCAGCACCCGCTCACCGAGACGATCGTCTGCTACCTCGTGGCGCTGGTCGTGGCCGCGTTCCTGCTCTGGCTGTTCCAGCGCGGCCAGCGGCCGGCCGAGGACCTGCTCACGCGGGTCATCGTGCTGGGGCTGCCCGCGACGGTCGGCGGCGCCGCCGGGAGGCTGGCGCTGTGAGCGCCTCGTCGGACCAGGCCGGACGGACCGCGGCCGAGTGGGTCACGTTCGCCGTCTCGTCGCTGGTCCTGGTGGTGGTGGCCGCCCTGGTGGTGGTGCAGCTCCGGTCCGAGGAGACCGATGCCGCCCCCGAGGCGCACCGGGTCGGCGTGGTCCGGGTGGTCGACGGCCAGCACTTCGTCGAGGTCGCCGTCACCAACACCGGTGACCAGACCGCGGCCAACGTCCAGGTCAACGCCAGCCTGGTCATCGACGGCGAGACCACCGAGGGCGACCAGTCCGTCGACTTCCTGGCCGGTCACGAGACCGAGGACCTGGTGTTCGTGTTCGACGATCCGCCGTCGGACGGCGAGCTCACCGTGTCGGTCACCGGCTACGCCGTGCCCTGATCAGGTCAGGCGGGGCGTCCAGGCGGTGGTGGCGATCACGGCGAGCGACAGCAGGGCGGCGGCCAGCAGCGACAGCGGGACCGTGAGCTCCTGGTGCTCGACGGCGGTGCCGATCGTGGTGCCGATCTGGTCGTACACCGACGACAGCTCCTCGCTGGTGGAGGCGCTGTAGTCGGTGCCGCCGGTCTTGTCGGCCACGGCGGCGATCGCCTCCGGGTCGGCGCCGGCGTCCATGGTCTTGCCGTCGACCACGATCGTGGCGTCGTCGGTGCCGTAGGCGATGGTGAAGACCGGGATCTTCGCCTCCACGGCGCCGTCGGCCGCCTGGTCGAGGGTGGTGCCGGTGGAGCTGTCGCCGTCGGCCAGGAGGATGACGGCGCGGTAGGTGTCGTCGGCGCTGGCGTCCTTGGCGGTGGCATCGGCCTCGAGGACGTCGACCGCGGTCTTCAGCCCGTCGCCGGCGGCGGTGCCGTTGGCGGCCTGGAGCGAGTCGATCGCGGCGAGCAGCTCGGCGCGGTCCGTGGTGGGCGAGGCGAGCGTGTGGGTCTTGGCGTCGAAGGTGACCAGCCCGATCCGGTAGCCGTCGGGGGCCGACTCCACGAACTCCTTGGCGGCCTTCTGGGCCGCGGCCAGGCGGGTGGGGGCGACGTCGGTGGCGGTCATCGACTTGGACACGTCGAGGGCCAGGACCACGACCGCCTCCTTCCGCTCGACCTCCACCGCGTGCGCGGGGCGGGCGAGGCCCACGACCAGCGCGGTGAGCGCCAGGACCAGGGCCAAGGCGGTGAGGTGGCGGCGCCACCCGCCGAAGCGCGGGGCGAAGCTGTCGATGAGGGCCAGGTCGGGGTGGCGCACGGCCGGTGCCGTGCGGCGGCGCTGGGCCACCGCATAGGCGACGACCAGGCCGGCGACGGCGAGGAGCAGCCAGAGGCGGCTGGGGGCGATGAGCGTCATGGCGGGCTCCTAGAGCGGACGGGCGCTGGTGAGGACGGCGATGCCGCCGGCGGCGAGGAGCACCACGAAGGCGCCGCCGAGCAGCGCCCGGCCCACCTCCCGGGGCTCGGTCTCGTAGCCGATGGTGGTCTGGATGTCGGCGTAGACGTCCTGGAGCTCGCCGGCCGACGTGGCCTGGAAGTAGGTGCCGCCGGTGGCGTCGGCGACGGCTTCCATGGTGCGGGTGTCGGCCGGGACCGCCATGGTCTGGCCCTCGATCGTGACCGTGCCGGTGGGGGTGCCGTAGGCGATGGTGCTGATCGGCACCTTGGCGTCGGCCGCGGCCTGGGTGGCGCTGTCGACCGAGCGGCCGACGGTCTCGACGCCGTCCGAGAGCAGCACGATCGCGGCGGGCACCGCATCGTCGCCGTCGGCGGTCTCCTCGGCCAGCGCCGTCTGGACGGCGTCGAGCGAGGTGTAGACGCCTTCGCCGGTGGCGGTGCGGGCGTTGGTGGTGAGGGTGCCGATGGCGGCCTCGACCGACTGGTGGTCGGTGGTGGGCGACACCAGCAGCCGGGCCTCGGAGTCGAACGACACCAGGCCGACCTCGATGCCGTCGGGGAGCTCCTGGACGAAGTCCTTGGCGCCGACGATGGCGGCCTCGAGCCGGGTGGGGCTGATGTCGGTGGCCTGCATCGACAGGGAGGTGTCGATGGCCAGGACGACGACGCCCTTCTCGCGGGGGACCCGCTCCTGGCGCGTCGGCTGGGCGGCGGACACGAGGACGAGCGACAGCGCGCCGAGGGCGAGGGCCGGGGCGACGTGGCGCTTCAGGCCGGTGGCCCGGTCCGGGGCGATCTTGTCGTGGAGGTGCGGCTGGGCGTACCGGGCGATCGCCTGGGTCCGGCGGTGCCAGACGATGGCGTAGCCGGCCGCGAGCAGGGCGACGCCGGCGAGGAGCAGGAGTCGTTCGGGGTGGAGGAAGCTCATCGGCGGCGCCTCCTGGCGGCGATGTGGTGGACGACGTCGCGCAGCCAGTCCCGGTCGGTGGAGACCTGGAGGTGCTGGGCGCGGGAGCGGCGGAGCCGCTCGTCGATGGTCGAGCGGCGCTCGGCGGCGGCCGCGGCGTAGCGCTCGCGGAACTTCTTGCTGCCGGTCTGCACCTCACGGCGCTGGCCGGTCTCGGGGTCGACCAGGGCGAGCATGCCGACGTTGGGCAGCTCGTCCTCACGGGGGTCGGTGACGTGGGCGACGATCACGTCGTGGCGGGCGGCGAGCGACCGCAGCTCGGTGGGCCAGTCGGAGTCGTCGAGCAGGTCGCTCACGACCACGACGAGGCCCCGCTTGCGGGCGAGCAGCCGCACCTTCCGCAGGGATGCTGCGAGCGACGCCCCCTCCCCAGTGGTGCGCCCACGGCGCTGGAGGCGCACCACCAGGTCGAGGACGGCGGACCGCCCCGCTCGGGGCGGGACGACCCGGGCCTCGTCGCCGTCGGAGATGACGGCGCCGATCCGGTTGCCGGCGCGGACCACGAGGAAGCCGAAGGCCCCGACGACCGACGCCGCCAGGTCGCGCTTCTCGTGGCGGGCGGTCCCGTAGTCGAGGCTGGCACTGCCGTCGACGACGAGCCAGGTCTCGAGCTCGCGCTCGGCGATGGTGTTGCGGACGTGCACGTCGCCGGAGCGGGCGGTCAGGTTCCAGTCGATGCGGCGGACGTCGTCGCCCGGCTGGTACAGCCGGCCCTCGCCGCCCTCGCTGCCGGCCCCGAGGGCGATCGACGGGTGGTCGCCGTGGATGAGGCCGTCGAGCTTGCGGTTGATCGTGAGCTCGAGCAGGCGGAGGGACCGTTCCGACGACGCCAGCTCGGCGGTCGCGGCGGGGCTCATGCGGCCCAGACGCCCTGGTCGTCGAGGGTGTCCTGGCTCGGGGTGACCCGGGGGGCGAGGACGGTGCTGACGATGCGCTCGACCACGGCCTCCACCTCGACGTCATCGGCGATGGCGTCGAACGAGAGCAGGATGCGGTGGCGCAGCACGTCGCGCGAGACGTCGTAGATGTCGCGGGGCACGACGTAGCCCCGGCCGCGCATGAGGGCGAGGGCCCGGCCCCCGGCGAGCAGGGCGAGGGTCGCACGGGGGCTGGCGCCGTTGGCGATGACGGGCGCCAGCTCGGGGAGGCCGTGCTGGGCAGGCTCGCGGGTGGCGAGGACCAGGCGCACGGCGTAGTCGAGCACGGCGTCGTGGACGAACACGTCCTCGGCCTTGCGCTGGAGGTGGAGGACGTCGGCCTCGGTGAGGACCTGCTGCGGGACGGGCCGGTGGGCGGTCATGCGCCGGGCGATCTCGGTCTCCTCCCGGTGGTTCGGGTAGTCCACGAGGACCTTCATGAGGAAGCGGTCCCGCTGCGCTTCGGGCAGCGGGTAGACGCCGTCGCTCTCGATCGGGTTCTGGGTGGCGAGCACGAGGAACGGCTCGGGCACCGGGTGGGTCGTGCCGCCGATCGAGACGTGGCGCTCCGCCATCACCTCGAGGAGGGCGGACTGGACCTTGGCGGGCGCCCGGTTGATCTCGTCGGCGAGCACCACGTTGGCGAACACGGGGCCGAGCTCGACGTCGAAGGACTCCTGCGACGGCCGGTACACCCGGGTGCCCACCAGGTCGGCGGGGACGAGGTCGGGCGTGAACTGGATGCGGTTGAAGGTGCCGCCCAGGATCGTGGCCATGGTCTCGGCGGCGAGCGTCTTGGCCAGGCCGGGGGCACCCTCGAGGAGCACGTGGCCCTTGGCCAGCCACGACACGAACAGCCGCTCGAGCATGCGGTCCTGGCCGACGAGGATGCGCTTGGCCTCGAACAGGGCGGCCTCGAGGGCCTCCTGCTCCGGGGTGGCGTAGGCGGTGCTGGACATCGGGCATCTGCTCCTGGGTGGTCGTCGGCGTCGCCGCCGGTTCGGTCCGTCCCATCATCCGGATGCGGGTGAAAGGTCCTCGAAGCGGACGCTGTGAAGTTGCCGAGAATCCACACGGAACCCTGAGCGTCGGCTGAGAGCCCGGTCGGTGCGCACCGACGCGGACGAGCCCGCCCCGGAAGGTGGGGGCGGGCTCGTCCGGTGTGGTGTCGGCGGGTGCGGTCAGGTGCTGGTCGAGCTGGACTGCGTGGTCGAGGGCTCCGTCTGGGGGCCCTGCGGCGCCTGGTCGGTGGCCGAGCCGGTGCCGGCCTCGCCCCGGTCGTGGTCGCAGCCCTCGGGCCGTTCGCCCTGCGAGGTGGCCGGCGGGGTCGTCGTGGTGCTCGACCCGCCGTCCTGGGCCCCGGCGATGGTGAAGCCGCCGAAGGCCACCGCGCCGGCGACCGCAGCGGCGGCGACGTACTTGGTGAGGGGGTTGGACATGGATGCGTGCTCCTGTGGTGGGCGGATGGGGAGCACGCACCACCCAAGCGCCCCTGCCTGCGAGGAGCCCCCGCCGCTGCCGCAGAGCTTCCTGGCAGCGGTGCGCGGCGGTCTACTTGGTGATGCGGCTGCCGTACGCCGTGGAGTCGAGGAGCTCCAGGATCAGCCGGGGCACCGTGGTGCCGCCCTGGAGGCGGGCGAGCTGGCTGGCGTACTCGGTGGCGGTGGGGGTCCGCTGGAGCATCGAGCGGTACAGCAGCACGACGCGGATCTCCTCGGCCCGGACCCGCTTGAACTCGCTGGACTCCGAGAACCCGATCATGACCTGGCCCCGGGTCTTCACCTTCTGGTCGAGCTTCCCCGTCCAGTAGGCGAGGCCCGACGGGTCGCCGGTGCGCTCGAACAGGTTCGTGTAGATCTTCTCGACGAACGCCCGGTCGGTGAGGCTGCCGTACTTGGTCTTGAACTCGTTCGAGGCGGCGAAGTTGCTCGAGATGGCGCTCAGCTTCATGCCGGCCTGGTGCCGCTTCACCCAGAAGTCCAGGCCGCCCTGGTCCGGCGGGCGCACGAAGTAGGCGAAGTAGAGCCGGGCCACCGACCCGTAGCTGGACCCGGTCCAGCCGGTGAGGAGCTCGTTGACGTACGCCTGGGGCGTCTTGGCGCCGGTGTTCAGCGCGTTGACCGCCGCCGTCGATTCGCTGCTCGTCGGGTTGCGGCCGAGGAAGTCCCGGGACTGCTGGGCCACGAACCGGCTCCACGAGGTGAACGGCGCCGGCTTGGCCCGGTAGCTGGCCACGTAGGCGTGGGCGTTGTTCAGAGCGAGGCGCTCGTCGGCCGGGTCCGGGCCGGAGGCGGGGCGGCCCAGCGGTGCGCCCTCGTAGGTCTGGTCCGGGTTCGAGAAGCGGCCGAGGCGCTCGCAGTGCACCACCGGGTCCTGGGCTGCGCACTGGTTGTCGTACGCCATGATCGTGCGCCACTCGTGGGCGACGTCGACGTACCCGACGCCGTAGGGGAACAGGGGCGTGATGGGCGGCGGCGCGCCGCGGTCGTGGTCGAGCCCCATGTTGTGGCCGAGCTCGTGGGCGAAGCTGTAGTTGTCGACCGCGCACGAGTAGTCGACGGTCGAGAACCCGAACGGGCTGGCGTAGGTGGTCGACGCCTGGATGCTGAGGAGCAGGTAGCCCAGCCCGCAGCCGGTGGGGTCGTGGACGAGGACCGAGACGAGGTCGGCACCGGTGCGGTTGCGGAGGGCGTGGAGGCCGTCGGCGTGGCCGTCGTCGACGAAGCGCAGCTGCTTGAGGCTCTCGTCGGACAGGTCGAAGTCCTCGGTGAGGGCGGAGGTGCCGGCGAGCCGGAGCCGCCCGGCGACGCCGCTGTCCTCGTAGGCCGCGTTGGTGACCGACACGGCCAGGGCGATCTCCGCGTCCATGGCCTGGACGGTGCCGGCGTCGGTGAGGGCGGCGGGGGTGTACGCGACCAGGACGTCGATCACGGGGTACGTCGGCACGTCGGCGGCGGTGCCGGGGGCCTCGAGCTGGTCGGGGGAGACGCCGAGGTCGAACGTGGCCGGCGGGGCCACGGAGTCGGCGCGGTGCTCCGGGAAGGTGCGGGTGATGTCCTGCACCACCTGCTCGCCCGGCGCGGTGGTGCGGATGCGGTACGAGCCGGTGGTCGTCGAGATCAGGCCGGCCACGTCGTCGCCGTTGCGCACGATGGTGGCGGCGCCGTGCGGGTCGCCGGCGACGTCGCCGGTCCACGCGGACCAGCCGGGCGCGCCGCTGGCGGCGGGCTCGAGCCCCACCTCGAGCGTGCCGTCGGGGACGTCGATCGACACGGTCCGGGCCGTGCCGGGGCGCAGCAGGGCGGTGTCGACCTCGGCCTCCCGGGCGGGGCCGGCGCGGCGCGTGGCCCCCGTGGTGGTCGCCGGCGCGCCGACGTCGAGGAGGTCCGGGGCGGTGGACGAGGCGGTCGCCGGGGCGGCCGGTCGGGCCTGCTCGCGCTCGGCGCTGGCGCCGGACGGGACCAGCGCCAGCGTGGCGACCGCCGCCGCGGTGGCCCCGATGACGGCGACCCTCATCCTCGAACCCATGCCTGGCCTCCCGGCATCGCAGGCCGTCGATGCTACCTGGGACGCCCGTCCCGGCTCATCGCGGCTCGTCGCCGCGCAGGGTCACGCGCTGGATCACGCGGTGCGCGTCGCCGAAGTCGCCGGCGACCGCGTGCTGGGTGGAGCGGTTGTCCCAGAAGCCGATGTCGCCCGCGCCCCAGTGGTAGCGGACGGTGTGCTCGGGCTTCACCGAGTGGGCGTACAGGTAGGAGAGGAGGGCGTCGCTCTCGGTGAGGCTGAGCTCCTTGATCCGGGACGTGAACCCGGGGTTCACGAACAGGATCTTCTCGCCGGACTCGGGGTGGGTCCGCACGACGGGGTGCTCCACCGGCTCCAGCGCGGTGAACGTCTCGCCCTCCCAGCGGCCCTCGCCGACCAGGTCGAGGATGCCCTGGAACTGCTTCTTGCCGTCGTGCACGGCGGTCAGCGTCGACAGGAACTCCTGGAGCGCGGGGCTGAGCGACGCGTACGCCGCGATCTGGTCGGACCAGAGCGTGTCACCGCCGTGGTCGGGGACGTGCACGGCGCGCAGGATCGACCCGAGCGGCGGGCGCTTCACGAACGTCACGTCGGTGTGCCACGCCACGCCCCGCTCGTAGGAGGCGATGTCGCCGTAGGTCGCGTACAGCTGGCCGGCCGTCGTGTAGTCGATCTCGAAGACCTGCGGGTTGCCGTCGATCCCGGGGATGACCGGGTGCCCCTCGGTGGGCTCGCCGAAGCGGGCGGCGAACGCCACGTGCTCCTCCGGGGTGAGGTGCTGCTCGGGGAAGAAGACGACCCGCCGCTCGACCCAGACCCGGCGGATGGCGGCGACGGTCGCGTCGTCGAGGTCGCGTACGTCGAGGCCGTGGATGACGGCGCCGATGGTGGCCGAGAGGTAGGTCACCTCGAGGTCGATGCCGTCGACGGTGGTAGTGCCGGTGGGTTCGCTGATGAGGGTCATGGCTGGGGCTCCTGGGACGGGGTGGGTGGTGGTGGGACGGTCTGGTGGGCGCCCTCGGCGGCCTCGTCGACGCCGAGCTCGGCGAGGAGGCGGGACCGGAGGGCCAGGATCTGCGGGTCGCTGCGGAGCCGCGGGCCGGGCACGTCGACGGGCAGGTCGAGCGAGAACCGGCCGTCGGTGAGGACGATCACGCGGTCGGCGAGCAGCACGGCCTCGTCGACGTCGTGGGTCACGAGCAGCACCGCGGGCTGGTGGCGGGCGTGGAGCTGCTGCACCAGGGCGTGCATGCGGATGCGGGTCAGGGCGTCGAGCGCCCCGAACGGCTCGTCGAGCAGCAGCAGCTTGGGGGAGCGGACGAGGGCCCGCGCCAGCGCCGCCCGCTGGGCCTCGCCGCCCGAGAGCGTCTTGGGCCAGTCCCCCTCGTGGCCGGCGAGGCCGACCTCGTCGAGGGCGGCGCGCCCGGCCGCGGCGGTGGCGCTGCGGCGGCCGTCGAGCCCGAGGACGACGTTGTCGAGGATCGACGCCCACGGCAGCAGCCGGGGATCCTGGAACACCACGGACCGGGCGACCGGCACGGTGATCTCGCCCTCGACCGCCGGATCCAGCCCGGCCAGGGCCCGCAGCAGGGTGCTCTTGCCGGAGCCGCTGCGGCCCAGCAGGGCGACGAACTCGCCGGGCTGGAGGTCGAGCTCCAGGCCGCGCAGCACCTCGCGCTCGCCGAACGTGCGGCGGACCCCTCGGACCGAGACGGCAGGAGCGGTGAGCACGGCGCTCATCGGCCCGGCTGCCAGGCGAGGAGGCGGCGCTCGAGGAACCGCACGCCGGCATCGGTGGTGAGCCCGAGGACGGCGTAGATGATGAGGCCGAGGATGAGCACGTCGGTCTTGCCGAACAGCGAGGCATCCGACATGACCTTCCCGAGGCCGCTGGTGGCGTTGATGGTCTCGGCGAACACCAGGAGCAGCCACGAGATCGCCACCGCCATGCGCAGGCCGACGAGGAAGCCGGGCAGGGCACCAGGGAGCACGACCTTGCGGATGAGCTGGCCCTTGGTGAGCCCGACGACGTCGGCGAGCTCGCGGTAGCCGGGGTGCAGGCTCTTGATGGCCGTCGTGGTGTTGATGTAGATCGGGAACGCCACGCCCAGCACGATCATCGTGACCTTGACCGTCTCGCCGACGCCGAGCCACACGACCAGCAGGGGCTGGAGGGCGATGATCGGCACGAAGCGGAACGCCGAGATGTTGGTGTCGATCAGGTCGTCGCCGAGGCGGGAGAGCCCGACGACCAGCGCCAGGGCCGTGCCGATCGGGACACCGATGCCGAGGCCCCAGGCCACCCGCTGGATCGACGCCCAGAGCGCGGACTGGAGGGTGCCGTCGGTCCACAGGTCGACGGCGACCACCGCGACCGTTCCCGGCTTGGGCAGGGTCTTGGTGCTGATCCAGCCGAGGTTGGTGGCGAGGGCCCACGCCACGAGCACGAGCACCACGCCGAGCAGTCGCTCGACGCCGCGGGGGATGCCGAGCTTGCGGCGCTCCCCGGCCGGCTCCTGGCCGGTCGGGAGGGCGATGAGGTCGGTGGCTTCGGCCGGTCCGGCGCGGCGGGCGCCGTCGGCCCGGATCGCCGCCTCGACCGACACGGCGTGGGCGCCGAGGGCGACGTCGGTGCTCGTCACGAGCCCGCCTCCTGCTGGGCGGCGGCCACGACGTCGTTGAACCGGCCGTCGAACTCCTTGGTCACGTCGACCTCGTTCGGGATCTGGCCGGCGGCGGCGAACAGGTCGGCCACCTTCTGCTGGGGCTCGAGGATGTCGCCGGGGAGCGGGAAGAACTCGGTGGAGCCGTTGCCGCTCTCGACCAGCTCCTTCGCCCGCTCGGGCGTGAGGCCGTACTGCTTCACGAAGACGGCGTCGGCCAGGTCGCCCTTGTGGTCGTTGAGGTAGGCGAAGGCCTTGACGAGCCGGGTCGTGAAGTCGGCCAGCGCCGCGGTCTTGCCGTCGTCCTCGAGGGTCTTCTTCGAGGCGATGAGGAACGAGGCCCGGTCGGTGATGTTGTCGGCGTCGATGGCCAGCGTGGCCTCCGGGTGGTCCTGGAGGTAGAGGCTGATCAGCGGCTCCGTGGAGAGGCCGGCGTCGGCGGATCCGCCGGCGAGGGTGGCGTTGATCTGGGTGATCGGCACGTCGACGGTGGTGATGTCGTCGATCGTCAGGCCGGCCTCGTCGAGCCCGCCGAGGACGGCCGCCTCTGCCGAGGTGCCGCGCTGGTAGGCGACCTTCTTGCCCTTCAGGTCCTTCCAGTCCTGGATGGACCCGTCGGCGCTGAGCAGGCCGCCGAGGCCCCGGTCGGGTGCCCAGCCGGCGACGGCGCTGATGTCTTGGTCCGCGGCCTGGGCGAAGATCAGGGGCGTGCTGGCCACGAAGCCGGCGTCGACCTTGTCCCCCTGGAACGCCTGGAGCATGGGCGGGCCGCCGACGAACGAGGCGTACTCGACGTCGTAGGGCAGGTCCTCGTCCTGGCCGGAGACCGCGAGCACGGTCTTGAGGTAGTCGAGCTGGTCGCCGATCCGCAGCGTCGTTCCCTCCGGGATCGTCTCGGGCACGGTCACCTGGGCGGCCGTGGTGGTCGGCTCGTCCTCGCTCGCGCCGGCTCGGGTCGAGGCTTCGGAGCTGCTGCAGGCGCTCAGCAGGCCGAGGGCGAGGGTGCCGACGAGGACGAGGGCGAGGGCGGGGCGGGAGGTTCGGAGGCGGTGCACGGGGTTTAACTCTCTATTCGCGATGGGATTAGTCGGGTTTTAGCGTCCGCTCCTCCGTTCCACAAGGGGCCCGTCGGTGTCAGCCGTCACACGACGGCCGACACGGACGGTCACACCGGTGCGTGGATGGCGTCGGCGACGCGGTCGCGGAAGGCGATGAACTCGGGGGTGCTGCGCGGGTTCTCGGGCAGCTCGGCCCGGTGGCCGTAGGGCGTGGCCTCGTCGAACACGACGCGGCCGGGCCGCGGGCTCATCACGAGCACGCGTGAGCCGAGGTAGGCGGCCTCGTCGACGCTGTGGGTGATGAAGAGCACGGTCTTGCCGGTCTCGAGCCACAGGCGGCGCAGCTCGTCCTGCAGGCGGAGGCGGGTCAGGGCGTCGAGCGCACCGAACGGCTCGTCCATCAGCAGCAGGGCGGGGTCGGTCGCGAGCACGCGGGCGATCTGGGCCCGCTGCTGCATGCCGCCGGACAGCTCGTAGGTGTGGTGGTCGCCGAACTCGCCGAGCCCGACGAGGTCGAGCAGGCGGTCGGCGGTGGCCCGGCGCTCGGCCTTCGACGCCCCGGCCATCTTCGGGCCGAACTCGACGTTGCCGCGGACGCTCAGCCAGGGGAACAGGGTGGCCTGCTGGAAGACCACGCCCCGCTCGGGGTCGGGCCCGACGACGGGGTGGCCGCCGACGTCGACCGTGCCCTCGGAGGGCGCGAGGAAGCCGGCCAGGATCTGCAGGAGGGTGGTCTTGCCGCACCCGGACGGCCCGGCGAGCGTGACGAACTCGCCGGCCTCGATGGTCGTGTCGACCAGGTCGAGGGCGCGGACGGTCCCGCGCTCGGACGCGAACTCGTGCGCCACCCGTGACAGGGTCACCCGGGCGGGCCCGGGTGACCCTGCGACGGTCATCTTCAGCTCCCGACCGACTCGGCAGGCGCGGCGTCGACCGCGTCCTGGTAGGCGGCCTGGTCGAGGACCTCCTCGATCTCGCCCTGCTCCTTGTTGAACTGGGCGGCGGCGTAGAGGTTCTCGGCCAGCTGGCCCCCGAGGTAGTTCGGGCCGGCCTGCTCGGCGGCCCGCACGAAGATGAGGTCACCGATCTGGCTGGCGGCCTCCTCCGGCGTGATGTCGAGCTCGGCCGAGATGATCTCGGCGGCGGAGTCGGGATCCTCCTGGATCAGCGACACGGCCTGGTCCTGGGCCTTGGCCCACACATCCAGGACCTCGGGGTACTGCTCGGCGAAGGCGTTGGACGCCACGCCGAGGTCGTAGGTGGTCTGGCCCTTCTCGGCGAGGTCGGCCGAGGAG
>DATMGQ010000352.1:0-1808 GCA_035555395.1 Acidimicrobiales bacterium | reverse complement strand
GGTTCGTCTTGCTCATCGTCATCCCATCGGGTCGCTCGGAACGGCTCCCGAAGCTACCGACCGCGCCGCCACATCCCCGAACCGCTGCGGCGCCCGTCGACGAGGCGATCGGGTCAGCGCGAGGGCCAGAGGTACCCCTGGCCCTGGTCGAACCCCATCTCCTTGGACCAGGCGAGGTCCTCGGGGGTCTCGATCATCTCGTACACCGTGGTGGCCTGGAGCGACCGGGCGAGCTCGACGACCCACCGGGCGAGGCGGTCGTCGCCCCCGACGGTGTGCCCGGTGACCTTGAGGATCTCGGGCCGCACGATGTCGACCATGGTGAGGTTCGCCCAGCCCTCGCCGAAGTCGTCGACCGCGAAGCGGACCCCCAGCTGGCGGAGCGCGGCGATCGGCGCCTCGACCGCCGCCCGCATGCCGATGGGCTCGTGCTCGGTGATCTCCAGCACGAGGCGCCGGCGCATCGCCTCGGGCAGCCGGGCGATGCAGGCGATGAGGATCGGGCGCCGCAGGTCGCTCGCCACCAGGTTGAGGTGGACGGCTGCGTCCGAGCCGTCCCAGGCGAAGGCGGTGGCGTCGCGCAGCACGAGCTCGGCGTCGAACCACCAGGCCGACGACGGGCCCCGGTGGTCCTCGACCAACCGGCCCGCCTCGGGTCGCGAGAGCACCTCGAAGCCGACGGCGAGGCCCGATCGCAGGTCGACGATCGGCTCCCGCTCGTAGCTGCGCCGGCCCGAGGCCACGGCCGCACCCGGGCGTCCAGAAGGTTCCACGGCGGGTCGGAACCCCGCCCAGCCCCGGTTCATGACGACGGCCCCGGCCGGAACCGCAGCGCGCGCCGCCGTGTCGGATGTCACATCAGACGTTTCGTCATTTCTTCCCGGACCCGGGGGTTTCGAACCTTCGTGCCCAAGAGGACCCTTCCCACCCAGACACGCGGTTGCGGAGCCGAGCCGTGACCGCCGTCGCCGTCTCACCGGCGGCGTCGCGCCCGGCGCGCCCGCTGCGCCTCGCCGCTGCGGGTGGTGCCGTCCTCCTCGCGGTCGCGCTCTTGGCCGCCGGCGCGGTCCAGCGGTGGGAGGCCAGCGCCGCCACCGCCCTCCTGCGGCTGGTCGGCGTCGACACCTGGTCCGAGGCTGCCGTCGTCCGCATCGTGGTCGACGGCCACCCGGAGGTCGGCGGCCTCCCCGCTGGCGGCTACGAGGCGGGCGGCTTCACCATCGCCCCCAGCTGCAGCGTGTCGCTCTTCCTGGCTCCCCTCCTCCTGGCCGCTGCCGCGCTCCTCGTCGGACGGCGGGCCCGCGGCGTCGACGTCGGGCGGGCCCTGCTGGTGGTCGCCCCGCTCGTCGTCGCCATCTCGCAGCTCCGGTACGTCGTCACCGGCCTGCTCATCCGCCACCAGGGCCAGGACCGCGGCTTCTCGCTCGCCCACGTCCTGATCGGCTCGGTCATCTCCACCGTCGGCCTCGCCGGCGGTCTCGTCCTCTTCCTCTGGCTCGTGCTCGGTTCGCCGCGCCGCCGGGGGAGCGGCTCCACCCCCCATCCCCGTCCCAACCACGCATGAGGAGCACTTCCACCATGTCCCCACGTACCTCCCGCCGGTCCCGGCGCGTCGTCGCCTCGCTCGCCGCGGCCGCTGCGGTCGTCGGCCTCGTCGGCACCTCGGCCTCGGCCGCGCCGGATCCCTGGGACGCGCCACCGCCTGGCGTGTCCCGGGCCATGGCCAACGGCCTCAACGTCCGCCTGCTCGGCTCCGACCAGCTGGTGCCGGACTCCATCGCGAGCAACGACGGCACCTACTGGCCCTA
>DATMGQ010000351.1:0-1743 GCA_035555395.1 Acidimicrobiales bacterium | reverse complement strand
GTGGGGTCGAGGGCGACCTCGATGGTGGCGTCGGCCTCGGTCTCGAACTCGCGGCTGACCTCGTCGGCGTTGGCGTCGTCGTCGTTGTCGAGCTCGTTCAGGATCTCGGCGCCGGGGCAGGCGTCGATGATGGCCTGCTCGGTGGGGTCGGCCTCCTCCTCGTCGCCGGCGTCGTCGGCCTCGTCGTCGTCGGCCTCGTCCGTGAGGTCCTCGTCGGAGAGGGAGTACTCGGGCCCGATGTCCTCGGCGGTGGGGAGGATGTCGGCGAGGGCCGCCGACGTCACGCTGCCGCCCTGGTCGTCGCCCTGGTCGTCGCCCTGGTCGCCGCTGTCGTCCACCGGTTCGTCGGCGCCTTCGTCGTCGGAGGCCGCGGCGGTGGTCGTGGTCTTGTCGCCGGTGTCGGCCTTGTCGTCGCCGCCGCTGGCGCCGCAGCTCGCGAGCAGGGACAGGACGGGGACCAGCACGAGCAGGGCGAGGATGGGATGACGTCGCATCGCCAGATGGTGGCACGCCGCGGCCGGGCGCGCCGGGGACCTCAGGCGCCGATGGGCCCGGCGACCTCGTCCCAGAAGCGCTTCATCCCGTCGATCTTGCCCTGGAGGTCCTGGTCGAAGCCGCCGTGGTACGCCCACGGCATCGTGAGCAGGTCGGTGACGCCGACGTCCTCGGCTCGGCGGAACTGGTCGAGGGTGATGGCGTCGTTGAGCGACACGATCATCGAGAAGTCGCCGGTCTTGCCGAGCTCCTCGCGGTGGCGGTCGATCGCGACCCGGAACTCGGCGGCCTGGTCGGTGCTGATGAGGTCCGAGATCCAGCCGTCGTTGCGGGCGGCCCGCTTGAGCGCCGCCTCGGACAGGCCGCCCACGTAGATCGGCACGTCGCCGGCCGGCGCGGGGGTCATCTCGAGGCGGGGGAAGTCGTAGAACTCGCCGTGGTGCTCGACCCACTCGCCGGTCCAGAGCCGGCGCAGGACCTCGATCATCTCGTCGGCGCGGGCGCCGCGCTTGCGGAAGGCGGCGTCGAGCAGGTCGAACTCCTCCTCGCACCAGCCCATGCCGATGCCGAGCGAGACCCGGCCGCCGGTGAAGGCGCTCGCCGTGGCCACCGCCTTGGCGACCGGGAACGGGTTGCGCATCGGCAGCACGTAGATGTTGGTGAAGAAGCGCAGGTGCTCGGTCACCGCGCCCAGCGCGCCGATGGCGACCATCGGGTCGACCCACGGCGTGAACGGGTCCCAGCGCCGGTTCCCGTCGTCGGTGTACGGGTACTCGGTGGTGAGCTCCTCGAGGTTGAGGACGTGGTCGGCGAGGGCCATGCCGTGGTACCCGAGCTCGTCGGCCGCCTTGGCGATCGGCACCAGCTCCTCGGGCGGCAGGTACGCCGTCGCGATCGAGACCTTCATGCGTGCGTGCCGCCGTCGATGCGGATGCACTCGCCGGTGATGTGCTTGCCGTCGTCGGACAGCAGCAGGGCCACCACCGAGGCCACGTCCTGCGGGTCGCCGAACCCGGTGGGCGACATGATCCGCCGGACCAGCTTCCCCTCCTCCTTGGTGATGTCGTCGGGGAAGGTGACGTTCGACGTGATCCCGCTGTGCACGCTGCCGGGGGCGACGCAGTTCGCCCGCACCGGGACCTTGCAGTACTCGACGGCCAGGGTCTGGGTGAAGGACCAGATGGCGCCCTTCGATGCGGCGTAGGCGCCCATCCACGGGTGGCCGAACGAGCTCGACGTCGAGGCGGC
>DATMGQ010000350.1:0-1738 GCA_035555395.1 Acidimicrobiales bacterium | reverse complement strand
GTGGCTGGCCGTCGATGCCCTGAAGGCCGCCGGTCTCCAGCCCCACGAGCCCGTCGACCTGTCGAACGAGGCCGAGCCCGAGGACTTCACCCAGGCCCTGACCGACATCTACCAGCGGGGCGACGTCGACGCCGTGCTCGTCATCTACGCGCCCGCGATCCGCGGGTACTACCGGCGCGTCGGCGCGGCCCTGCGGTCGGCGGCCAAGGGGCCCGATGCGGTCACCACCGTCGCCTGCATGCTGGGCGAGCACCGGCCCGGCCTGCTGCGCGACGACGAGGTCTCGATCCCCGAGTTCCCGTTCCCCGAGGAGGCTGCCCTCGCCATGGGCCGGGTCGCCCGGTACGCCGCCTGGCGGTCCCAACCGGTCGGCACGCTCAGCGAGCTGACCGACGAGGGCCAGGTCCGGGCGCGGGCCCTCGTCGACGGGTGGCTCGACGGCGAGCGCCGCTGGCTCGACCCGCTCGAGTCCGAGCAGCTCCTGCACTGCGCCGGACTGACCCCGGCACCCCAGGCGCTGGTCGAGTCGGCCGAGGAGGCGATCGAAGCCGCGGGACGGCTCGGGTTCCCGGTGGCGCTCAAGGCCTCGGGCCTCGAGCGCCTGTCGAAGACCGAGGCCGGCGGCGTGTCGCTCGACGTCCACGGCGACGACGAGGTCCGCCACGCCTACGAGCGCATGGAGGCGCTCCTCGGACCGGCCATGCACCCGGCGATCGTGCAGGTGATGGTCCCCGAGGGCGTCGAGTGCCGGGTCGGCATCTACCGCCACCACGTCCTGGGCGACGTGCTCACGCTCGGCCCCGGCGGTGCGTCCGCCGAGCGCGTGGCGAAGGAGTCGCTCCAGATCCTCCCGCTCACCGACGCCGACGCCGAGCGGCTCATCGACGCCTCGGTCCTCGCCCCGCTCGTCGCCGAGCACGGCCCCGCCGCCCGCGCCGCGCTGGTCGACCTCCTCTGCCGCCTCGCCGCCCTCGCCGACGCCCTGCCCGAGATCGTCGCCGTCCGCCTCAACCCGGTCCTCGTGGTCGACGGCTCCGCCGCCATCACCGACGCCCGCATCGCCCTCGCCCCCCACGTCGTCGACCCCCGCCCCCAGGTCCGCCGCCTCTGAGTCGGCGGATCAGGCCCGGGGGAGGCCGAGGACGCGCTCGGCGATGATCGTGCGGAGGATCTGGGTGGTGCCGCCCATGATCGTGTACGCCGGGGCGTAGGCGAGGTTGCGGGCGGTGCGGCGGGCGAGGTCGTCGTCGGCGGTCCCGGCCTGGCCCCGGGCGCCGAGGGTGGCGGCGCAGAACGCCGCCACTCGCTGCTCGTGCTCGGTGCAGGCGGTCTTGGCGGCGGCCGAGAACTGCTTCGGCGCCTGGCCGAGGACCTCGCGGACGACGAGCAGCCGGCCCAGGCGGTAGCCGGTCTCGATCGCCGCGACCTCCTGGCGGACCCGGGCGTCGGAGGAGTCGGCGAGGGGGAGCACGTCGCGGTAGAGCCGCTGGTTGCTGACGAGTCGGTCGATGCCGCCGCGCTCGTGCTCCATCTGGCGCATGACCTGGCGGAAGCTGCCGTTCTCCTCGCCGACGAGGTGGGAAGCGGGGACCCGGACCTGGTCGAAGCGGACCTCGCAGAAGTGGCCGTCGCCGGTGGCGTCGACGATGGGCCGCACCTCGATGCCCGGTGCGCGCAGGTCCACCACCAGCTCGGACAGCCCGGCGTGCGGGCGGGCCTGCGGGTCGGTCCGGGCGAT
>DATMGQ010000349.1:0-12306 GCA_035555395.1 Acidimicrobiales bacterium | reverse complement strand
AGCGGGCGATCGTGCGGCGGCGGTGGTCCGACAGGCGGCCGCCGGTCGGGCTGTGCGGACCGGACTGGAGGTAGACGAGCGCCGGCCCGAGGTCGAGTGCCTCCTCGAGGTCGGCGAGGACCGGCCCCTTGCCGTCGACGGCGACGGGCACGGGCCGGCCACCGAGCGCCGCGATGGCGGAGAGGACGCCCGGGTACGTGGGGTCGTCGACCACGACCTGATCGCCCGGACGCAGCCACGAGCTGCACGCGATCGAGATCCCCTGCTGGGCCCCGGTCGTGACGACCACCTGCTCCGCCTCGCTGGGGAGGCCGATCGCCGTGAGGCGGCTGGCGATGCGGCGGCGCAGCTCGGGCACGCCCCACAGGTCCTCGTCGCCGGCGCCGACGTCGCCCGTGGCGACCGACACCGAGGGCACGCCCATCGGCTCGGCGACGACCGAGATGGAGAGGTCGATGACCGCGCGCTCGTGCCGGCGGTCGACGAAGCGCCGCACGAGACGGGACCCCTCCCGGCCGGGCGGCAGCGCGCCACCCGACCCCGCCGCGACGAAGGTGCCGCTGCCGCCGCGGCGGTGCACGAGGCCCTCCTCGACGAGCCGGTCGTAGGCGGCCACGACCACGCCGCGGCTGACGGCGGCCGCGGGTCCGAGCGCCCGCTCCGACGGCAGCCGCCAGCCGGGCGGCAGGTCGCCCCGCTCGACCGCGCCGGCGAGGGCGCGCTCGAGCCGCCGGTAGAGCGGGCCGCTCCCCGCCGCCCAGTCACCGAGCGCGTCGAGCGTGCGGGCCAGCGCAGCCGACCGCTCGGCGGCCGCCGAGCCCGACGCCGCCGACGAAGGTGCCACTCGTCCAGAAGTGGCCCTGTTCTCCATGGTCCACTTCTGTCAGAGTCCGGCCCCATGGTCAAGTCCCTCGCCGTCGAGCGCGCCGGCTCCTCCGCCATCCGAGACCTCCTCGAGATCACCGAGCGGCCGGGCATCGTGTCGCTCGCCGGCGGCCTGCCCAACCCCGCCACGTTCCCCACCGAGGCGCTCGCCCGGGCGTCCGCCGCCGCCATCGCCGAGGATCCGCTGGCTGCCCTGCAGTACGGACCGACCGAGGGCTACCGACCCCTGCGCCGGTGGGTCGCCGAGCGGCACGGCCTCGGCGCCCACGGCACCGAGGGCGAGGAGCGGGTCCTCGTCACCAGCGGCTCGCAGCAGGCGCTCGAGCTGCTCACCCGCGCCCTGGTCGATCCAGGCGGGCAAGTCGCCCTCGCGGATCCTGCCTACGTCGGTGCGCTCCAGGCGTTCCGTGCCGCCGGGGTCGAGCTCGCCGCCATCCCCGCCGATGCCGACGGGCTGTGCGTCGACGTCCTCGCCGACCGCCTCGCCCGTGGCGAGCGGCCCGCGCTGGTCTACGTCGTCGCCAACTTCGACAACCCCAGCGGGTCCACCCTGAGCGCCGAGCGGCGCGCCGCCCTCGCCGAGCTGGCCGACCGCTACGGGTTCTGGATCGTCGACGACGACCCCTACGGCGAGCTGCGCTGGAAGGGCGAGGCGCCGGTCGCCCTGCGCGAACTGACCGACCGCACGATCACGCTGGGCTCCACGTCGAAGGTCCTCGCCCCTGGGCTGCGGGTCGGCTGGGCCGTCGCCCCCGTCGAGGTCCGCCGGGCGATGACGATCCTCAAGCAGTCGGCCGACCTGCACACCAGCGCCCTCACCCAGCAGGTCGTCCACCGCACGATGGCCGAGCCCGGGTTCCTCGATGCCCACCTCGCCACCCTGCGCACGACCTACCAGCACCAGGCCCAGCACCTGGTCGGCGCGCTGCGCGACCAGGTGGGCGACCGCCTCGCTGTCGTCGAGCCCGACGGGGGCATGTTCCTCTGGGCCGAGCTACTCGACCCGACCGCCGACACCGCGGCCCTGCTCGCCCCCGCCGTCGAAGCGGGCGTCGCCTTCGTGCCCGGCGCTGCGTTCGGCGTCGAGCGCCTCCACCCCACCCGCATGCGCCTCAGCTACGCCACCGCCGATGCGGCCGGCCTCGACCTCTCCGTCGCCCGGCTCGCTGGGGTTCTCACCGGCCCCTAGGGCAGAATGGACGGCACGCTCTGCGAGGGGACGCACGTGGATCTGACCGTCATCGCCATCCCGGCGTACTTCAGCACCATGGGTGCCGAGTACGCCTACCTCAAGCGCCAGGCGCAGGACCGCGCCCCCATCGCCGGCGACTACACCCGTGACGACACCCTGGCCAGCCTGGCCATGGGCGTCGGCAGCCTGCTCGCCCCGCTCACGCTGAAGAAGCTGGTCGAGCCGGTCACGCCCGGCAAGGGCAAGTACGGCAAGGTCCTCGTGGCCGGTGCGCTCGGTGCCGCGGTCGCCACCACCGTGGCCGACGCGGTCGCCCGCCGCCAGGAGGCCGGCGAGCTGCCCGAGGCCGGCACCATCCCCGAGGACTCCCCCGCCGCCCAGCGCCCCACGAACCGCAAGACCAAGCGCAGCCTCGCCCGCCGCATCGCCTCGTCCACCGGCGTCGCCGCGGTGGCCGGCGGCGTGCTGGCCGCCAGCACCATGTGGGCCAGCAAGACCGCGGCCCAGAAGATCTTCGCCAGCCACGACCGCGACCTCGGCAACGGCGTCCTCGCCAACCTGGGCGCCATCGTCGGCTGGGACTTCATCTACTACTGGAACCACCGGTTCATGCACGAGACCCGGTGGCTGTGGGCGATCCACGTCGTCCACCACAGCTCCGAGCACTACAACCTCTCCACCGCCCTGCGGCAGCCGGTGCTCGACGTGTTCGGCATGTTCGTGCCGTACGGCGCCCTGTCGCTGGCGGGCTTCCGGCCCGACACCATCGAGACGGCCCGCGGCGTGAACCTGCTGTACCAGTACTGGATCCACACCGAGACGATCGGGAAGCTCGGGCCGGTCGAGGAGGTGTTCAACACCGCCTCGCACCACCGGGTGCACCACGGGTCGAACCGCCAGTACCTCGACCGCAACCACGGCAGCATCCTCATCATCTGGGACCGCCTGTTCGGCACGTTCGAGCGGGAGGACGAGCCGGTGAAGTACGGGCTCACGAAGAACATCGACACGTACAACCCGCTCAAGATCGCCACCCACGAGCACGCCGACATCATCCGCGACGTCGCGGCGTCCACCACCTGGAAGGACCGCCTCCAGTTCGTGTTCCGCGGTCCGGGCTGGGCCTACGACCGCCACAAGGAGATGGCCGAGGCCGTCGAGCACGGCGAGGTCGTCGACACCACCGCCACCCCCACGGTCACCGCCGCCGGCGTCGCCTGACCCCAAAACCCCGACGAACTTCGTATGCGAGAGCGCCGGTTCCGGCGTCCAGGCATACGAAGTTCGTCGGGGTTGGGGTTGGGGTTGGGGTTGGGGTTGGGGTTGGGGTCCGCGAGGCTGCTCAGGTCGAGGGGATCGCAAGGGCGACCGACAGGAGCAGCGGGACGAGGGGCACCAGCACCAGCAGGGCGGCGAGGCGCTTGCGACCGTGGGCCGTGAGGTTCACGCCGCCACCTCCTCGGCGACCACGGCGGGCGCAGCGGCGGGGACCGCAGCCGGCTCGGCGGGGACGAGCGACGCCACGATGGCCTCGAGGTCCATCTGGCCGGGCAGGATCGCCGGCGGCAGGTACGGGAGCTCGCGCAGCAGGCGGCAGGCCGACTCGATCTGCGAGCCGCGCAGCGCCGGGCCGTGGGCGGTGGTCACGACGGAGGCGCCGAGCCCGCGGACCCGGTCGACGACCTGGTCGTAGCGCTCGGGCGAGGTCCAGTTCAGCCAGGGGCTGAGGAGCATCTGCTGACCGAGGAACCCCTCGCGCCAGAAGCCGGGGTCCAGCTCGGAGATGTCGTTGACGTCGTGCGGTACGGGCGAGCCCATCGCGTCGGAGGCCCAGTAGACGCCCGACTTCGTGTCGAACAGGCCACGCGTGGTCGGGCTGTCGAAGGTGGGCGGGGTGACGGCGACGAGGTCGCGGTCACCGGCGTCGATGCGGTCGCCGTCGTTGACCCAGCGCATGCGGGGCAGCGGGAGCGCCATGCCGAACTCGGCGCTCATCCGCTCCATCATGAAGGCGGTCGTGACGAGCGTGGCGTTCGGACAGGCGTCGAGCACCTGCAGCAGGTTGCCGGTGTGGTCGACGTCGTCGTGCGAGAGGTAGATCCAGCGCACGTCGGCCGGGTCGACGATCGAGAACGTCGTCTCGAGCCACTCGTCCCGGGTGACGGCCGGGCCGCAGTCCACGAGGACCGGCTCGGCGCCGGTGATGACCGACGAGTTCACGTAGGTGGCGACGGGGCCCATGCCCTCGCCGGCGAGCTGGCGGACGACCCACGTGTCGGGGGCGACCTGCTCTGGCTCGCAGAATCGGATGGGCAGTTCCTGGTTCATGGCTGGTTCCTTCTGGGGTGTTGGGTTGCTGCACCTGTTGTCCCACGGGCCGCTTGAGGGTGACTTGGAGCGCACATGGACCGCCGCTTGCAGACCGCCTGAGACCGTCGAGGGCCACCGCGCCCTGCTGCCGAGCCAGGGAGCGAGCGGGCGGGCGAGGTGCGTGCGGACGCGCCACCGCCGCCGCCACCAGGAGGGGAACCCGGTGACGACGGCGGTGGAGGTTGGGGGGAGGGGGCGGATCAGGCCGCCGGGATCACTCGACGGTGATCTCGGCGTACATGCCCTTGTGGAAGTGGGGCTCGCCACCGGCGGGCGGCGGGCCCTCGGACTCGAGCAGCTCGTCGGGGTCGGCGCCCACGGGGATCGAGCAGGCCACGAGGTAGCGGCCGGGCTCGCTCAGGGTGCCGTCGCCGACGGCATCGATCTGCGGGCCACCCGGCTTGGCGAGGAGGACCGTGGCGGGCGGGCCTTCGCCGAAGAGGGCCTGGAGCTCTTCCTCGGGGAGCTCGATGAGCTCGTCGGCGGAGCGCGTCTCGTCGTCGGGGAGGCGGAAGGCCACGAACTCGTGGAGCTCCTCCTCGGCGTTGTTGACCAGCTTGAACTTGGTCCCCGCCGGCACCGTGTCGGGGAGGCCCTCGTAGTTGAAGTCCACCGCGGTCACGGTGATCGTGCCGTCCTCGGCCACCGTGGTGGTGGACTCGGCCTGCTCGAGCGGGGCGGTGGTCGTGGTCTTGTCGGCCTTGGTGGCGCCGTCGGAGTCGGACCCGCAGGCGACGGCGCCGACGGTGAGGAGGAAGGGCAGGGCCACCACGGCGGCCCTGCGCATGAGCTTGGTCTGCGGCGTGCGGGACGGGCCCGAGCCGGGGGTGTGCTGGTTCATCAGAGCGATCGCGCGGATCGTGGACATGAGAGGGCTCCCTCGGTTTGGTGCGGACCGGGTCGGCCGCTTCGGTGAGGACACCTTCCGCGCGCCCGCTTGGAGGCCGCTTGGATCTCGCGTGAAGCCGCCTGGAGGCTCGCCAGCAGGGCAGCGAGCGCCCCGGGCTGCTAGGCCGTGCCGATGCGCGCACCCCACCGCCGAACCGCATCGGCCCTGGTCATCCCCGTCCTGCTCGCCCTCGCGGTCCTCGCCGGCTGTTCGTCCGCCAGCGACGGGACGTCATCGGACCCGAAGGCAACCACCACCACCGCCGCCGGCCCGTCGAAGCAGGCGCAGGCCCTGGCGGAGCGGCTCGCGTCGGTCCCGAAGGCCGAGGTCGAGGGCCCGGTAACCGGCGGGAAGTACGACGTCCCCTACCTCGGCATGCCCGAGGCCTGGTTCGACGAGTACGGCTACACCGAGGAGGAGTACTTCCTCTCCGGGGACGCCACCGCCTACTCGGCCGACGGGACGCTCAGCACCGACGGGCGGTGGGACGTCGCCGCCACCGACGAGACCGCGCCGTACACCACTCGCGTCGTCGTGCGGCGCCCGGCCGATGCCGCCGACTTCAACGGCACGCTGGTCGTGGAGTGGCTGAACGTGAGCGCGGGCCGCGACTCGGACCCGGACTTCGGCTTCCTCGCCACCGAGCTGCTGTCCCAGGGCTACGCCTACGCCTCGGTGTCCGCCCAGAAGATGGGCGTCGAGCCCGGCGGCCTCGGCATCGAGATCCCGAACGTCGACCCGGTCGCGCTCGCCCCGCTCAAGACCTGGGACCCGGACCGCTACGGCGACCTGTCCCACCCGGGCGACGGGTTCTCCTACGACATCTTCAGCCAGGCGGCCCGGACCGTCGCCGAGACCGGTGAGGGCACGCCGCTCGGCGATCTCGACGTCGAGCGGGTCATCGCCGTCGGCGAGTCGCAGTCGGCGTTCCGGCTCACCTCCTACGTCGACGGGATCCAGCCGCTGACCGGCCTCTTCGACGGGTTCCTCATCCACAGCCGCGGCATCGCCGCCGCCGACCTCGCGGAGGGCCAGACGCCGCCGGACGGGACCCAGATCCGCACGGACACCGAGGTGCCGGTGTTCCAGTTCGCCACCGAGACCGACCTCGACTTCCTGGAGTTCGTGCACGCCCGCCAGGACGACCACGAGCACCTCGTGACCTGGGAGACCGCCGGCACCGCGCACGCCGACCGCAGCACGCTCGACTACGCCGTGCAGGCCGGCCGCCGCTGGACCGACGCCAACGTCGACCTCAGCACCACCTGCGGCGAGGTCAACGACGGGCCGCAGGAGCCCATCGTGCAGGCGGCGTTCGCGGCCCTGCACACGTGGATCGTCGACGGCACCAAGCCGCCCGCCAGCCCGCGCATCGAGACCGATGCCGCTGACGAGATCGTCCGGGACGGCGACGGCATCGCCGTGGGCGGGATCCGCACGCCGGCGGTCGACGCCCCCACCTCCGTGCTCACCGGGACCAACCCGACCGACAGCGTCATCTGCTCGCTGTTCGGGTCGACCACGCCGTTCACGCCCGAGCAGCTCGCCGACCGCTACGAGGACCACGACGCCTACGTCGCCGCGGTCACCGAATCGGCCGACGCTGCGGTGGCCGACGGCTTCCTCCTCCCGGCCACGGCGGAGGACCTCATCGCCGAAGCCGAGGACGCGGACGTCCCGTGAGCGGGCTCGGCGGACACCCGGCTCCGGACGGCGCCCGACGCTTCGAGCTCTACCAGAAGTTCCGGAAGCCCCAGCTCCGGTCCATCGACCGTCGCCTGGCCACCACCGGAGCGGTCATCGCGCTGGTCGTCGTCGGCGGGCTCGTCGCATCGACGGCGATGATCGACGAGCCCGGCCTGGCGGCCGCGATCGGTCTGGGCATCGGCCTTGCCGCCACCGTCACGGCGTACCAGCGCTGGGTGTCCCGGTGGCAGTACGACCGCACCATGCAGGGCGAGTTCGCCTTCCCCGAGCTCCCGCGCTCCGACGCCATCGCCCTCAGCTGGGTCGAGCCGTCCGACGTCGACGACCTCGCTCGCGCCCTCGATCCCGGCCTGACGGCGTCGCTCCACTGGAGGGAGGCGGACCGGACCGAGTTCCTCGATCTCGCCATGCTCCCGGGCTTCGCCGCCGAGGGCCTGCGGTGGACCCTGCGCGACCCGCGCACCGGCAACCTCCTCGGGTTCGCGGCGGCCGGGGTCGACGAAGCCGATCCGACGGTGCTCGCCGTCAACCTCCGGCTCCTCCCGGCCGCGCAGGGCCGGGGCCTCGGCCGCGACGCCCTCGCGCTGGTCCTGCCGGCCCAGCACGCCCTGCTCCTGGCGGTCGGCGGCCCCGCCTGGCAGCCGGCCGACGAGGTCTCGGTCTTCGCGGCCGAAGGCGACCAGGCCATGGCCCACGCGGTCGCGCACCTCGGTGGGGTCGCCCGCGGCACGATCGATCACACCGAGCCCGACGGCTCGACCACGACGATGACCCGCTACCGCGTCCCGTCCCCTTCGACCGACCAAGGAGCGCCCGTGCTCGAGCCGCCTCGCTCGCTGGTCCCCAAGCCCACCACCAAGGACATCCCGGCCCGGGCCCTGGTCTGGTACGGCGCCGCCTCGGTGGTCCTCGGGATCATCGCCCTGGCCGCCTTCAACACCTGAGCGGGACGGCCGACGGGCCGCCCGTCCGGGCCGCGGGCGCAGGTCAGCGCACGACGTCGTAGGTGAGGTGGGTCGCGGTCGACGACACCTGCACGTCCCGCTGCACCAGCACGGCGGGCGGACCGCCATCGAACAGCGGGGTGCCACCGCCGAGGACCACGGGGGCGAGGTGGATCACCAGCTCGTCGACCACACCGGCCGCGAGGGCCTCGCGGATCACCTGGCCGCCGCCCATGATGACCACGTCCCGCGCGCCGTCGTCGGCCAGCACCTCGGCCGTGTCGCGGGCCTGGTCCACGGCCGCCTCGATGCCGTCGGTCACGAACGAGATGTCGAGGTCGAGCCGCACGTGGTCGGGCACCTGGTGGGTGACGACGAAGAACGGCGGGGTGGCGGCGTGCGCGGCTCCGTACCCCATCTCGTCGTTCCACCCGTCGGGCCCGTCGACGATGTCGAACAGGCGGCGCCCCATCACCACTGCGGCGCTGCGCTCGGTGCTCGCCCGGAGCACGGCGGCGTCGACCGGATCGTCGCTGGCGATGGCCCAGGTGTGCAGCGGGTCGCCTCCGACGCCCAACCCGTTCGCCTCGTCGGGCTCCGGGCCGGTCACGAAGCCGTCCAGCGAGATCGAGATGTCGGCGACGACCTTGGTCATGGGATCCTCCGATCGCAGAGGTGCACCAGCACCGACGGCGACCGCGGTGCGATCTCATCGGTGCCGGGCCGGCACCAGTTCATCCCCCATCGACGGCTCGGCGAGACGAGGGATCAGACGATGCGGAGCTGGACCTCGATGTTGCCGCGGGTCGCGTTGGAGTAGGGGCAGACCTCGTGGGCCGCGGCGACGATGCGCTCGGCGGTCTCCTGGTCCAGCGCCGGCGCGTGGACGTCGAGCTCGACGGCGAGCCCGAAGCCCCCGGAGTCGTCCGCGCCGATCGACACGCTGGCCGACACCTCGGTGCCGGTCACGTCGAGCTGCTCCCGGCCCGCCACCACCTTGAGCGCCGAGTGGAAGCAGGCGGCGTATCCCACCGCGAACAGCTGCTCGGGGTTGGTGGCGCCGCCGGCCCCACCCATCTCCTTCGGGATGCGCAGGTCGAGGTCGAGCATGCCGTCCTCGGTGGTGGCGTGGCCGTTGCGGCCGTCTCCGGTGGCGGTGGCGACAGCGGTGTAGAGGACGTCCATGGGTCGGGTCTCCGAGCGGGCCGGGTGCGGGGTCGCCCGCCAGTGTGCCGGGACGGACGCCCGGACGCGCCCCGGATCCGCTGGTCAGAGGCCGAGCCGTCCGCGGCCTTCGGCGAAGAAGGCGGAGGCGTCGTCGCCGTCGTGGACCTCGGCCGCGGTGCGCTGGGCGCCGAACGGCGCGTTCCAGTACCCGCCGTCGGGCTCGGGCGGCGACCAGGGCCCCACGTACAGGTAGGGCCGCTCGCTGGACCCGTCGCCGGGCGACGCGCCCCAGTTCACCTCCGCCGCGGTGAAGGCCAGGTCGAAGTGCTCGGGCCACAGCTGGATGTCGCTCGGGTCGAGGTGGCCGAGCTCGGCTCGCAGCGCGTCGAGCGCACCCTGGCCCAGGGCGAACCAGGCGGCGATGCGCTCGGCGGCGGCGCCGTCGACCGCGAGCGGCGCGTCCGGTTCCAGCGGCGTCGACGGGGCGTAGACGTCCGCCGGCGCTCCCGGCTCGATCTCGGCGAGGGCCGCCGCAGCGGCGAGCGTCGTGACCGGCTCGCGCCGCTCGCCCCGATCGTCGGTCACGACCACCTCGCGGCCGTCGACCGCGACGGTCCGGTCGCCGTGCGCCGACGGGAACGCCGGCGTCGCGAACCCGCCGGGCGCCGGCCGCAGCCCGATGCGGCCGGTGGCCTGGTGCCGGGCCGCGGCGAGCACGTGCTCGGCGAGCGCCTGCAGCGCCAGGCGAGTCGGGACGAGGGTGGCATCGGGGTCGGGCACGAGGGCTCCCAGGTGGGCGGCCGAACCGCAGCAGCGCGGTGGCGCCGACGCTACCGATGCCGGCGCCCGGACGCGCCGGTGCCCGGGCCGAAGCCCGGGCACCGGTCAGATCGGATCAGCGCCCCGGCGGCGCCGCTGGCCTCAGCTGGCGACGAAGATGTCGACCGAGGGGCGCATCTGGCCGACGGTGTCGAGCACGCCGTGGATCGGGTGGTTCTCGAACGACGCCGACGGGCCGGTCTCGGACTGCTGGGCGTCGAGGGCCGGGAAGCTCTCCTGCACCATGGCGTAGTCGAAGCGCGGGGCCCACTTGCGGGAGCCGAGGCGGGCGGTGATCGAGCAGTTGTCGACCATGTAGGCGATGCCCCGGGCGTGCATGTACGGGTTCAGCGAATCGGTGGCCTCGATGACGGACTCGTTGACGATCTCCGACAGCGGGTGGCCGGCCTCGTTGAGGACGTCGATCTGGGCCATCATCGTGGCGACGTAGGCGCCGGCGGTGAAGGGATCGAGCGGGATGTCCTCCTCGACCCGGGCCGCACGCACGCCCTCGCCGACCAGCCACATCTCGGTCTGGTCGATGGTGGACATGGGGTACTTCTCGAGGCGCTCGCCGGCCACGACGACCGAGCGGATCTCGTTGCCCGAGCGGACCTCGTCGTAGATCTCCTGGAGGACCGCCTTCATCGGCAGGTACGACGCGTCGTACGCCCGCTTGAAGGTCTCCTTGCCGGCGTCGTCGAGCTGCTCGTAGACGCCGATGATCCCGTGGTGCGAGATGGTCTTGGAGATGGGGCCGGTCACGCTCTCGGCGGTGCGCTTGAAGGCGTCCTCCTGCGAGGCGCCCTCGTTGCGGTACTTGCGGTAGAGGGCCTCGACCAGCCCGTGGACGCCGCCGAGCAGGATGCCCCGCTCGCCGAAGATGTCCGAGCGGTACTCGGACTCCATGGTGGTCTGGAAGGTGTAGGGCGAGCCGAGGGCGACGGACCAGGCGAGGGCCTGGTCGGTGGCCTTGCCGTCGACGTCCTGCTGGATGGCGAAGCTGGCGTTGATGCCGGCGCCGTTGACCTCGGCACCCTGGACGTAGAGCGCCCGGACCGACGGGCCCATGCCCTTGGGGCACACGGCGACGACGTTGACGTTCTCCGGGAAGGAGTCGCCCTGGTTCTCGAGGTGGCCGAGCAGGAAGCCGTGCGAGAGGCCGAGGGTGGCGCCGGGCTTCAGCGAGTCGAAGATCTCCCGGTAGTGCTCGGCCATGGCGGCGTCGGAGATGAGGACGATGGCGAAGTCCGACGACTTCACGACGTCGAACATCTCGCCGAGGGTGCCGTCCTCCTCGGAGAACCCGGCCTCACGGGCCGACTCGAAGGACTTGGAGCCCTCGCGGAGGCCGACGGCCACCTTGATGTCGGTGCCGGCGAGCGAGTCCCGCAGGTTCTGCGCCTGGGCGGGGCCCTGCGAGCCCCAGCCGATCACGCCGATCTGGTTGATCCCCTCGAGCGCCTTCGGCAGCAGCGGGAGCAGGTGGCGGCCGCCACGCACGATGGCTTCCTTGGTCCCCGCCACCTCGATGATCTCCTTCTCGAAGATCTGCGTCTCGAAGTCGAGTTCCTGCGCCATCGCTGCGGTCCTTCCGGAAGAAAACGGGCCCGGTGCCCGTCTGGTGAACGACCCGCGAGGCTAGCGGTGGGGCCGAATCCCGACCCCATCCGAACCACGGACCGGGCGCGCTCCCACCGCGCCGACCGCGCCCGACGCAGGCGCATCGGCCACCATGGAGCGCCATGACCCGCCGGCGCCCCCTCGCCGTCGGCGCCGCGGTCCTGGTCCTCGCCGGTGCGCTCACCGGCTGCAGCCTCTTCGGCAGCGACGAGGCCGCCCCGGCGACGACGGCGCCCGAACCGACCACCACGACCACCGAACCGCCCGTGGCCAGCAGCGAGCCCCCGGAGCTGCTCGATCCCGGCGAAGCACCGCTCCAGGAACTGCGCGTCGCCTACACCGAGGGCGACGAGGCCGAGGTCACCTTCACGTCCGACCTCGCCGTCACGCAGGAGAGCGAGGGCCGGACCCAGCGGCTCGACAGCCCGCCGATCCGCCAGAGCCTGACCTACACCGTGGGCGCGGTGACCGACGACGGCGCCGAGCTGACCATCCACATCGATGCGATCGAGGCCGTCGGCAAGGGCACCGACCTCACCGACGAGGAGCTCGAGGGCCTCGACGACGAGCTGGCGCCGCTCGTCGGCCTGGAGGCCACCGCCGTCGCCACCCCGCTCGGCGAGATCGAGGACCTGGTGTTCGACGCCCCCGCCGACCTCGGCAAGCCGCTCACGACCCAGCTCGACGCGCTCGAGGAGCAGCTGCCGGCC
>DATMGQ010000348.1:0-5170 GCA_035555395.1 Acidimicrobiales bacterium | reverse complement strand
CACGCGCGACTACCTCGTGAAGAACGGCTTCACCGACGTCGTCATCGGGCTGTCCGGCGGCATCGACTCCACGCTCGTCGCCGCGGTCGCCGTCGACGCCATCGGGGCCGACCACGTCCACGGCGTTTCGATGCCGTCACGCTACTCGAGCGACCACTCGAAGAGCGACGCCGCCCTCCTCGCCGAGAACCTCGGCATGGCCGACTTCCGCACCATCGCGATCGAGCCCGGCCACGCCGCCCTGCTCGAGATGCTGGCGCCGTCGTTCGAGGGTCGCGACCCCGACCTCACCGAGGAGAACCTCCAGAGCCGACTGCGCGGCATGACGCTCATGGCCCTCTCCAACAAGTTCGGGTGGATCGTCCTGGCCACCGGCAACAAGTCCGAGGTCGCGGTCGGCTACGCCACGCTCTACGGCGACACGGTCGGCGGCTACTCGATGCTCAAGGACGTCTACAAGACCCGCGTGTACGACCTGTGCCGGTGGCGCAACACCCAGGGCGGCCACCCCGTGATCCCCGAGGGCGTCATCACCAAGCCGCCGTCGGCCGAGCTGCGCCCCGACCAGCGCGACGACCAGTCGCTGCCGCCCTACGACGTCCTCGACCCGATCCTCGAGGGCTACATCGAGCACGACCAGACGGTGCCCGAGCTGATCGCCCGCGGCCACGACGAGGCCGTCGTCCGGCGTGTGACCCGGCTCGTCGACAACGCCGAGTACAAGCGGCGTCAGAGCCCGATCGGCGTGAAGGTCACCGACAAGGCGTTCGGCAAGGACCGCCGGCTGCCCATCACCAACGGCTTCCGCTGATGGCCTCGTCGCCGGCCACGGTCGACGAGTACCTCGCCGGCTTCGACCCCGAGGTCCGCGAGCGGCTGGAGCTCGTCCGCTCGACCCTCCACGCCGCCGTCCCCGGCATGACCGACGGCATCCGCTACGGCATGCCGATCGTGGCGCTCGACGGCACCTACGTCGTCCACTACGCCGGCTGGAAGCACCACATCGGCCTGTACCCGATCCCCGTGTTCGACGGCGACCGGGCCTCGCTCGAGGAGGAGCTGGCGCCGCTGCGCTCCACCAAGGACACGATCAAGCTGCTGCACCGCGACCCGATCCCGACGGAGCTGCTCGACCGCCTCACCCGTGCGCTCGTCGTCGAGCGCACCGCGTCCGCCTGACCCCGTGACCGCCGCCGTCGCTCCCGCCCTGCCCTCGCGCGCCCGCGGCCGCTGGGTCCTCGCCCTCGCCGGGTTCCTGTTCGGGTCGACGTTCCTCGTCGTGCAGGGCGCGGTGGACCGCGCCGCGGTGGTGCCGTTCCTGGCGGTGCGGTTCCTCATCGGCACCGCCGTCCTGTGGCCGCTCGCCCGGCGCAACCCGTCGACCCCGCACGAGGTGCGCCACGGGATCCTCGCCGGCCTCACCCTGCTGGCCGGCTTCCTCCTCCAGACCACCGGCCTGAAGACCACCACCTCCGCCACCTCGGCCTTCATCACCTACCTGCTGGTGGTGATCGTCCCGCTCATCGGCGTGGTGCGGACCCGCAAGGCGCCGCCCCTGAACGTGCTCGTCGGCGTGCTGCTCGCGGTGGCCGGCCTCTACCTCCTGTCGGGCGGGGTCGCCGGCATCGGACGGGGCGAGCTGCTGACGGTCGGCGGCGCCTTCTTCTTCGCCCTGCACATCGTCGTGCTCGGCGACGTGTCCGAGCGCCACGACCCCATCCGCCTCACGATGTGGCAAGCCCTCACCGTCGGCGTGTGCTGCTTCTTCCCCGGGTTCTTCGCCCCCGGCGGCTACTCGTTCGACGCCGGCGTGTGGTTCGCGGCAGCGTTCTGCGGGGTCGGGGCCACCGCGGCGGCGTTCTGGTGCATGACGTGGGCGCAGCGGGTGGTGCCCGAGTCGCAGGCGGCGATCATCCTGCTGCTGGAGCCGGTCTCGGCCGCCATCCTCGGCGCCCTCGCCGGCGAGGCCCTCGGCCTGTCCGGTGCCGTCGGCGCCGTGTTCATCCTGGCCTCGGTGCTGGTGGCCGAGCTGGCGGGCGGCAGCCACCCGGCTGCGGTCGGCGCCGAGCTCGTCCTCGTCCACGAGGAGCCCGACGCCCGCGGTGTTGACGGCGACGGGGCCAGCGACCAACCTCCCCCGTCGTGACCGACCCCGCCGACCTCGTCGTCATCACCCCGCCGGGGCCGCCGATCCTCGAGGCCGCCGCCTGGGTCGGCCACGCCTGCTGGGTGGAGCTGCGCCTGCACGCGGCCCTGACCCACTGGCTCTCGGTCGAGACCGAGCCCGAGGCGACGTCCGTGTTCTGGGCCGAGCGCGCCGACGCCGCCGAGCGGGCGGAGGCCTGGCACCGCCGCCTCCCCGAGCTGCGCGAGCACCCCCGGGCCGAGTTCGTCGTGGCGTCGTCCGACGCCGTCGCCCACCTCCTCAACCAGATGACGCTGCTCGACCAGGTCGGGCGCACCAGCGAGCGCCGTGGCGCCCTGGCTGCGGTCCTCCGGGGCCTCCGCCTCGGGTACCACGCCCACCAGGAGCGAGCGGTCGGCCCGGCCGACGGCCCCACCGCCACCACCCTGGTCGCCGCGCTCCGCTCGACCTTCGGCGTCGGCGGCTTCGACCCCGCCCCGGCCTGGACCGACGCCGTCGCCGCCACCGGCGGCCTCCCCTAGACCCCTCCGGCGGGAGCGACGCTCCCTATACGTGTGGGTTCAAGTGCCATGCCAACCGATCGAGCGCTCAGGCGACGAAGTGCGTGATGCGCCTGCTCCACAACCAGACGAGCATTCCTGCCCTCGCCTCTGGGATCTGGGGTCGTGCGACCTCGAGCGACATGCCGGTCACCTTCGACGACGTCAACGGCGCGTTCGGCCGGGTCCGGTCGTCGGCGGACAACCGGGCGCAGAGGTCGCAGTGCTTGACGTTGAGCGTGTACCCCCACACCTCGAACTGGACGGAGCGCAGTCGCTCCGATTCGAACTGCCGTCTCGGAGAGCACGTGTGGGCCTGACGTGAGACGTCGCACTCCTCTCATCATCGGTGGACTCGCGCTGGCCTCGCTGGTGCCGGCTCTGGTGTACGCCGACCACCAAGGCCGGGCACACCCGGTCGAAGCAACCGTGTTCGATGCGGCTACGTCGTTCTGCGGAGAGCACCGCGGTCAACCGTTCCTCCAGCAGGCAACGGACGTCGCTGCGACCTCACGCCAGCTCCGTCCGACGGTCGCTCGCGTGGAAGCGGAGTTCCTGGCCCAGCTCGAGGGGTTGGATGACGTTCCGGATGAGGCGAGACCGCTGCTCCGCGACCTCAGGCTCGAGCTCTCCGAGGGTGCACGATCCGGCGACTTCCGCCGCGCAAGGCGGACCGCTGCGGAGCTGGACGATCTCGCGGCGACGGCCTGCGGCTGAGACCCCAAGGGCTCGTCTCTGGGGAACACGACGGATCGTCGTTGCTGGATGAGCGACGGGTCGCTACGTTCTGCCCGTCGATGTGACCCCGCCGGTCGTCACCCTGCATCGGCTCGAACCACCTTCGAGTCGCAGGGAACCGCCGTGCCCGCATCCGTCGCCATCCGCTCCCGGTCCGTCCTCGTGCTCGTGGCCCTGGTCGCCTTGGGGGTCCTCGCGTTCCGGTGGATCGGGCTCGGCGAGCGGGCGCGCCCGCAGGCCGAGCTGCCCGTGTACGGCACCCCGTCGTCGTTCTGCCTGGAGTTCGGGCACCACTCGTTCGCCCAGCAGGTCGAAGGCCTGGCCGGCGCCTCCGTCGACCTGCGTCCCACCGTGGCCCAGGGGGCAGCCCGCTTCCTCCGCCGCGCCAGCCGGACCGCCGGCACCCCGACGGATCTGCGGATGCGGCTCGCAGGCCTGGCAGGTGCGCTGGCGCTGAGCGCACGGACCGGCGACTTCGACGAGGCACGGCGCCTCGCCGCCGAGCTCGACGAACGGGCGCAGGCCTGGTGCCGGTGAGCGCTGGGTCAGGTGTTCTTGAGGCGGACGTACCGGCGGTGGTCCGGGCGGTACACCCACTCGCCCTCGCCCGCCTGGAACACCTCGACCAGGGCCGGGAACCGCTGCACCAGCTCGCCCAGGGCCATGGCCTCGGTGCCGGTCTCGGTTCCCTCGCCGTCGCCGAAGAAGTCGGCCGGCTCATCACCGGCCGTGATGCTCCAACCGCTGTCCGAGCTGTCGAGCGGCGTGTCGAAGCCGGCCCACCCGGGCGGGCCGGGGACGTCGCGCAGGCGGGTGCTGACGACGGCTCGGAGCTTCACGTCGAAGGTGACCTCGTCGTTGCGCAGCGCGATGCCGGCCACGTGCTTGGCCTCGAAGGCCACCACCGACGACGGCTCCAGCGACGTGATGACCTTGGGGCGGTTGGTGAGCCAACCCTCGTAGGCGTCATCGGGCAGGGCGGTGCGGACCTCGACCCACATGCGCTCGGCGTTGGGCCCTGAGGCCGGAGGCGGGTCGAGCACGAACACCAGCTTCACCATGTCGCCCGCGCGGAGCGTGGTGCGCTCGTCCGCCGTGGGGATCGGGAACGTGTCCGGGAACGCCTCGTGCTGCGCTTCGGCGTCGAGAAGACCCCATTCAGCTGGGACGATGGGGCTCGCGGGGGTGGCAGCGGCGTCGTTCATGAAATCCGGATGTTTGGTGGTCTTGACCCGGTCGGTATCGTAAGGGAAGCCCGGATTCATGCCCAGGCTAGGTCCCTGCCGCCCATGGGTGGGGGACCATCGTCGGCCGGGGGCATCCGGGTCTCAGTTTCCACAGAAAAGGTGCAAGATGGCGAAAGAGCGTGTTGAGCGGGACGAAGAGGACCTCGTCCGGCTGTACCTCACCGACATCGGACAGTACCCCCTGCTCACGAAGGACGATGAGGTCCGCCTGGCCCAGGCCATCGAGGCCGGCAACACGGCTCGCGAGGAGATGGAAGCCGGCGGCAAGGAGCTGACGGCTGCCCGCAAGCGCGAGCTGCGCCGCCTCTCCCGAGAGGGCGAGCGCGCCGAGCGCACCTTCGTGCAGTCGAACCTGCGCCTCGTCGTGTCCATCGCCAAGAAGTACCAGGCCTCGGGCCTGCCGCTCCTGGACCTCATCCAGGAGGGCAACCTCGGCCTGATGCACGCCGTCGAGAAGTTCGACTGGCGCAAGGGCTTCAAGTTCTCCACCTACGCCACGT
>DATMGQ010000347.1:0-2279 GCA_035555395.1 Acidimicrobiales bacterium | reverse complement strand
CGCCACCGCCATCGGCACCCAAGGCCCCCGCATCAGCAACATCGAGAACGACCACGGCCGCCATCCCGTGCTCGCCGAGCGCTACAGAACCTGGATCAGCAATCTCCCAACGACTTGCACCCCATAGGAGCATCAGCGAGGCCCGTCGGGGTCAGCTGCCGCCCTCGGCCAGCGGGCACCGCCGGGTGTGGATGTGCAGCGTGGCGCCGGGCTTCGCGCCCGCTTCGTCGAGCATCCCCTGCGGGACCTCGATGGCGTACTTGAACGTGCCCGCGGCCGGGTAGCCGGGGCACGACGGGCTGTCGGCGCACGGCTGCATGTCGGTGGTGGACACCAGCTTCCCCTGGGCGTCGAAGAAGGCGATCGACAGCGGCATCGGGGTGTTGCGCATCCAGAACTCGCCGCTCGTCGCATCCGGGTACTCGAAGAGCATCCCGTCGTAGCCCCCGAGCTCCTCGTCGGTGACCTCCATGAGCCCCCGCGCCCGCTGGTCCTTCGTGGTGGCCGACAGCAGGCAGAGCTCGCAGATCTCGCCGTCCTCGGTGGTGACGCTCACCTGCACCTCGCCGAACCCGCGCAGCGGGGTGCGGCCCGAGACCTCGGGGCCGACGCCCTCGCCGAGGCCGGCCGAGCCGAGCGGCGCGGTGGTGCCGGCCTCCAGGCCCGGAGCCTCGACCGGGATGACCGCCGTGGTGGTGGCCGCCGCGCCAGACGGATCGCCGCTGTTCGAACGGACGAGCGACACCACCACCAGGGCGAGCCCGATGATCAGGAAGCCCGCGCCGATGACGAGACCGAGGGACGGGCCCTCGGGCGCGGCGTCGGACCCCTCGGTGCTGGACGGTGGCGCGTCGATCCGCCCACGGTACCCGGGGTCTCCCGAGCCCGAGGGGCGACCGGGAGCGGTCAGGCCGGTCGGCCGTAGAGGCCGAGCGTCTCGGCCGCCTCGGCGGAGAGGTGGTACGACTCGGCGGCCGACGGGAAGGCACCGCTGCGGACGTCGGCGGCGTAGGAGGCCACGCCCTCGACCGCAGCGGTCTTCAGGTCGGCGTAGCGGCGCACGAACTTCGGCGTCATGCGGTCCTCGATGCCGAGGACGTCGTGGTACACGAGCACCTGGCCGTCGCAGTCGTCGCCAGCGCCGATGCCGATGATCGGCACGTCGACCGCCGCGGTCACGAGCGACGCGACCTCGGTGGGCACGCCCTCGAGCACGATGGCGAAGCACCCGGCGTGGGCGAGCGCCTTGGCATCGGCGACGAGCGCCATGGCGGCGTCGGTCTCCTTGCCCTGGACCTTGAAGCCGCCCATGGCGTGCACGGACTGCGGGGTCAGGCCGAGGTGGCCCATGACCGGGATCTCGGCGTCGATGAGCGCCTCGATCATCGGCAGGCGCTTGCGCCCGCCCTCGAGCTTCACGCACTCGCCGCCGGCCCGGATGAGCTGGGCGGCGTTGCGGACGGTGTCCTCCGTGGAGACGTGGTAGCTCATCCACGGGAGGTCGGCGACGATGAGCGGCTTGGGCTTGGCCCGGGCCACCGCGGCGGTGTGGTGGGCGAGGTCGTCGACCGTGACCTGGAGGGTGTCCTCGTAGCCGAGGACGACCATGGCGACCGAGTCGCCGACCAGGATCATGTCGACCCCGGCCTCGTCGGCCACGCGGGCACTCGGCGCGTCGTACGCCGTGACCATCACGAGCGGCTCGGCGCCGTTGCGGACCTTGCGGTTCCGCACGGCAGGCACCGTGATGGGCGCGCGAGAAGCGGCCGGAGAAGATGACGTCGAGCTCATGCGAGCCTCCTTGTGGATCCGTCCAGTGCCCTTCGGCTACCGGCGGTGTACCTACGGTAGAACCCGCGCGACGCGCCGTTCCATTCCGCGGGCCGCGGTCCGGCACACCGAGGAGGAGGTGGAGGTCACCCTCCCGATCGGCCCCAGCGGCGGCGCCGTCCCAAGCCCTACCATGCGCGGACGGCGGACCACGGGGGGACGGCGCTGATGGGTGGGGAGGGGGCGTCGATGCACGCTTTCGTTCGGGTTCGGGCACGGGTGGCGGCGCTGGCGGCGATCGCAGCGGTGGCGGTCCTCGCCCCGTTGGCGACGGCGCCCGTCGCCGCAGCACAGGACACCTCGTGGGTGCCCGCGGCCGGCGCGGTGCCGACCACCGCGACCTACGCCTACGTGGTGAGCAACGCCGGCGACTACATCGGCCGAGGCAAGACGTACTCCTACACGCCGGCCACCACGGACCTGAACTTCGAGTTCGAGGGCGGCAGCAT
>DATMGQ010000346.1:0-5203 GCA_035555395.1 Acidimicrobiales bacterium | reverse complement strand
TCCGCTCGAAGCCGCGGGCATCGACACCTACCTCCACGTGCCCTCCCCGGGGCTGCTCGACCGGTTCTTGAAGGACGGGGCCCGCAAGTTCGTGTTCGAGGGCCGGGAGTGCGGCGGCCACGTCGGCCCCCGCTCGTCGTTCGCGCTGTGGGACGCGCAGATCGACCGCCTGCTCGAGGTCCCCGACCCCACCGAGCTGCAGGTGCTCTTCGCCGGTGGCATCCACGACGCCCGCTCGGCCGCCATGGCCGGTGCGGCCGCCGCGACCCTCGCCGCCAAGGGCGCCCACGTCGGCGTGCTCATGGGCACCGCCTACCTGTTCACCGAGGAGTCGGTGGCGGCCGGCGCCATCCAGCCGGCGTTCCAGGACGTCGCCGTCACGTGCGACACCACCGTCCTGCTCGAGACCGCGCCCGGCCACGCCACCCGCTGCGTCGAGACCGACTTCGTGCGCGCCTTCGCCAACCGGCGCGACGAGCTCATCGCCGAGGGCGTCGACCCGAAGGCCCGCTGGGCCGAGCTGGAGAGCCTGAACCTCGGCCGCCTCCGCATCGCATCGAAGGGCCTGGTGCGCGACGAGCACGGCCGCCGCGACGTGCCCGAGGACGAGCAGCGCCGCGAGGGCATGTACATGATCGGCGAGGTCGCCACCCTCCGCCACGAGGTCACGACCGTCGCCGCCCTGCACGACGAGGTCAGCCGGGGCAGCTCCGAGTGGCTCCGCCCGACCGACGAGCTGCGGCTCTCGGTCCGGGAGCGCGAGCGCGAGGCCGACCCGCTCGACATCGCCATCGTCGGCATGGACGGCTTCTTCCCCGGCGCGATCGGGCTCGACCAGTACTGGGCGGCGATCGTCGCCGGCACCGACTCGGTCACCGAGGTCTCCGAGGAGCGCTGGGACGTCGCCAAGTACTACGACGCCGACGCCTTCACGAAGGACGCCGGCCGCAAGACCCCGTCGCGCTGGGGCGGCTTCCTCAGCTCGGTCGGGTTCGACCCGCTGGCCTACGGCATCCCGCCCGCGTCGCTCGCCGCCATCGAGCCGGTGCAGCTGCTCTCGCTCGAGGTCGCGGCCCGGGCCCTGGCCGACGCCGGGTACGCCGAGCGCGAGTTCGACCGGTCTCGTGCCTCGGTCGTGTTCGGTGCCGAGAGCGGCAACGAGCTCGCCGGCGCCTACGGCATCCGGGCGTTCCTGCCGCAGATCTTCGGCGACGTCCCCGCCGGCCTCGAGGACTGGCTGCCGGCGCTCACCGAGGACTCGTTCCCCGGCGTGCTCGCCAACGTCATCGCCGGCCGCGTCGCCAACCGCCTCGACCTCGGCGGCGTGAACTACACGGTCGACGCGGCCTGCGCTTCGTCGCTCGCCGCGCTCGACGCCGCCTGCAAGGAGCTGCGCGCCGGCACGAGCGACCTCGTGCTGTGCGGCGGCGCCGACCTGCACAACGGCCTCAACGACTACCTGCTCTTCGCGTCGGTGCACGCGCTGTCGCCCACCGGGCGCTGCCGCACGTTCGACGCCAACGCCGACGGCATCGCCCTCGGCGAGGGCATCGCCTGCGTCGTGCTCAAGCGCCGCGTCGACGCCGAGCGCGACGGCGACCGCATCTACGCGCTGGTCGACGCCGTGGCCGGCAGCTCCGACGGCCGCCACCTCGGCCTCACCGCCCCCCGCAAGGAGGGCCAGCAGCGAGCCGTGCACCGTGCGCTCCAGCAATCCGGGCGCTCCCTCACCAACGTCGGGCTCGTCGAGGCCCACGGCACCGGCACCGTCGTCGGCGACCGCACCGAGATGGCCACCCTCACCGAGGTGTTCGAGGAGGCGGGCGTGCCGGTCGGCAACGTCGTCCTCGGCTCGGTCAAGAGCCAGATCGGCCACACCAAGTGCGCCGCCGGCCTGGCCGGGCTCATCAAGGCGGCCAAGGCCGTGCACCACGGCGTGCTGCCGCCCACGGCGAACCTCGTCGAGCCCAACCCGTACTACGACGCCGAGACCAGCCCCTTCCGGTTCATCGACGCCGCCCGCCCGTGGGCCGGCACCGACCGCATCGCCGGCGTCAGCGCCTTCGGCTTCGGCGGCACCAACTTCCACACCGTCATCTCCGCCTACGAGGGCGACGACGCCCCCAGCCACGGCGTCGAGCAGTGGCCGGCCGAGCTCTTCTTGTTCCGCGGCAAGGACCTCGCCGCGGCAACCGCGGCAGCCGCCGACCTGGCCGCGACGGCCGCGGAGATCGCGGCGAGCGACCCGTACGCCCAGCGCCACCGCCTCCGCGACGTCGCCGCCGCCGTGGGCCGCGCCGGCTCCGGCCCGGTGCAGATCGGCCTGGTCGCCGACTCGTTCGCCGACCTGGCCGCCAAGCTCGACGCCGCCGCAGCGGGCACGGCCGACGCCCGCAACGGCGTGTTCGTGGCCGCGGCCGACCTTCCCGACGAGCCGCCCTCCGTGGCGTTCCTCTACCCGGGCCAGGGCTCGCAGCGCCCCGGCATGGCGGCCGACCTGTTCGTCACGTTCGGCGGGCTCGACGACCTCCTCGCCGACGCCGCGCCGTGGCTCGACGCCCTCTTCCCGCCCACCGCCTTCGGCAAGGACGAGCGGGCTGTGCAGCAGGCAGCGATCACCGCCACCAACGTCGCCCAGCCGACGCTCGGCATCGCCTCGCTCGCCATCACCCGGCTGCTCCGGTCGGTCGGCATCGAGCCGGCGATGGCCGGCGGCCACAGCTACGGCGAGCTCGCCGCGCTGGCCGCCGCCGGCTCGTTCGACGACGCCTCGCTCCTCGCCCTCTCCGCTGCACGCGGCAACGCCATCCTCGAAGCGGTCTCCCGCACGGGCGGCGACCCCGGCACCATGGCCGCCGTCGAGCTCACCCGCGACGAGGTCCTCGTCCAGCTCGCCGAGTGGCCCGACATCGTCCTCGCCAACCACAACGGCCCGAAGCAGGCCGTCATCTCCGGCCCGACCGCCTCGGTCCAGGCCGCGGCGGCCGCGCTCGAGGCGGCCGGCACCAAGGTGAAGCTCCTCCCGGTGGCGTGCGCCTTCCACTCGCCGGTCATCGCCGAGGCCGGCACCCTGCTCGCCGAGGAGCTGGCCGGCGTCACCATCGCCGAGCCCGCGTTCCCGGTGTGGTCGAACGTGACCGCCGAGCCTTACCCCGACGGGCAGGCCACCACCATCTCGCAGCTGCTCGCCGACCAGGTCACCACCGGCGTCCGGTTCGTCGACCAGGTCGAGTCCATGTACGCCGCCGGCGCCCGCGTGTTCATCGAGGCCGGTCCCGGCCGGGTGCTCACGCAGCAGGTCGGCAAGATCCTGGGCGACCGACCCCACGCCATGGTCGCCACCGACGTGGCCGGCGAGCACGGCGTCCGCCGCCTGCTCCTCGCCCTCGCCGAGCTCGCGACCCTCGGCGTGCCGGTCGCGGCCGACGCGCTCTTCGCCGGACGAGCCGAGCCCGTCGACCTCGGCTCGCTCCCGGTCAAGGCCCCGGGCTGGCAGATCGACGGCGCCTTCATCCGCACCGCGGACGGCACCGTCCTCCGCAACAGCCTCCAACCCGCCAACACGCTTCCCGCACTCCAGCTCGAAGGGCTCACCCAGATGTCGAACGGACAAGACGACGCCAGCATCGTGGTGCTCGAGTACCTGCGGAACGTGCGCCAGCAGGTGGCCGCCGAGCGCGACGTCATGCTCCGCTACCTCGGCTCGAACGTGCCGGTCACCGCGGGGTACGACGACCTCGCCCCGCTGGCGGCGCCCGCCGCCGCACCGATCGCCGCCACGGCCCAGCCCGCGGTCGCGGCGCCTTCGCCCGTCGCTGCTCCCGCCGCCGAAGCGCCCGCTGCCGAGGCCAAGCCGGCGCTCTCGGGCGAGGAGCTGCTCAAGGCCGTGCAGGCCATCGTGAGCGAGCGCACCGGCTACCCGGTCGAGATGCTCGACCCGGATCTGGACCTCGAGGCCGACCTGTCGATCGACTCGATCAAGCGGATCGAGATCGTCGGCGAGCTGGCCGAGCGCATCGGCCTCGGCGGGCTCGACGAGTCCGCGGTCGACGAGGACATGGTCGAGGAGCTGGCCGCCCACAAGTCGCTGCGCGGCATCGTCGAGTGGATCGAGGGCCTGGCCGCTGACGACGACGCCGCGCCGGCCGCCGCCTCGAACGGCGCGGCAGCAGGTTCGTCGAGCGTCGTCGCGGCGGCCGCGGCGGCGGCCGGGGCCGCCGAGTCCGCTCCCGTGCTGCCGCCCGCCGCCCAGCGGTTCGAGGTCGTGACCGAGCTGCTCGGCCCCGCCGTGGCCCTCGGCGACCTCCACGCCGTCTCCACCGGCGTCATCGCCGGCCACCCCGGCCTCACCAGCGCCGTGACCCTCGCCCTCATCGAGCGGGGCGCCAACGTCATCGAGATCACGTCCGGCGGCGACGCCCGGCTCCAGGAGCTGGCCGCCCTCGACGCGCTCGTCGACCTCTCGACGACGCTGCTCGACGGCGGCGCCGACGCCCGCACCGTCTTCGCCGACCTCCAGCCCGCGCTGCTCGGCGAGACCCGCCGTGCCCTCGCCGTCACCGTGGCGATCCACCCCGACGGCACGCCCACCGGCGTCCCCGGCCTGATGCGGTCCGTCGCCCGCGAGCGCCACGACGCCCTGATCCGCTCGGTGGCCATCGACGCCGGCGACCTCGACGGCGACCTGGCGCCGCTCGCCGAGAGCCTCGTCGACGAGCTGCTCGACCTCGACGCCCCCGCCGCCCTGTCGTGGGCCGGCGGCCAGCGCACCACCCAGTCGGTGGGCGAGGCGCAGGAGCTCTCCATCCACGGCGACCTGGGCCTCGGCCCGGACGCGGTCGTGGTCGTCACCGGCGGCGCCCGGGGCATCACCGCCCGTGTCGCCGAGGGCGTCGCCCGCGCCAACCCGTGCACGCTCGTCCTGGTGGGCCGTTCACCGCTGCCCGAGGGCGACGAGGACCCGCGCACCGCGGTGGCCGAGGACCGCAACGCGCTGCGCCGGGCCCTGCTCGAGATCGGCGAGCTCACCAAGCCGGCCGACATCGAGCAGGCCTGCAACCGCATCGAGGCCGATCGCGAGATCCGCGCCACCCTCGCCCTGCTCGAGTCGTTCGGGGCGAAGGTCGAGTACGTCTCCCTCGACGTCCGGGCCCCCGCCTTCGGCGAGCTGCTCGAGGACGTGCACCTGCGCCACGGCCGCCTC
>DATMGQ010000345.1:0-3358 GCA_035555395.1 Acidimicrobiales bacterium | reverse complement strand
CGGCGAGGAGCACTGGACGCCGAAGCGGAACGGGGGCAGGGAAGCGGTCACGGCACTCATGGTGGGTCAGGCGGCGGGGGAGATCGGGGATCTGACCACGATCCGGGCCAGATGGTTGCACCCGCCGCTACGGTCCGGCCGACGACCGACGGACCAGGGGGCCACGTGGACGGAATCGACCTGACGGACCTCGACCGGTTCGCCGACGGGTTCCCCCACGACGTGTTCGCCCGGCACCGCGCCGAGGCGCCGGTGTTCTGGCACGAGCCCACGGCGCACACACCTGACGGCGAGGGCTTCTGGTCCGTGGCCACCCACGCCGAGGTGCTGACCGTGCTGCACGACCCGGTGACCTACTCGTCGGAGACGGGCGGCGACCGCACCGGCGGCGGCACGCTCCTCCAGGACCTCGACGTCGCCGGGCTCGTGCTCAACATGATGGACGACCCCCGCCACAACCGGATCCGGCGCCTCGTCTCCACGGGCCTCACGCCCAAGCGGATCCTCCGGCTCGAGGACGAGCTGCGCCGCCGGACGGCCGTGCTGCTCGACGCGGTCGAGGATGCGGGCGGGCCGTCGGTCGAGATCGTCGGCACCGTCGCCTCGGAGCTGCCGATGCAGGCCATCTGCATCCTCCTCGGCGTGCCCGAGGGCGACCGCCACGACCTGTGGGAGGCGGTGGAGTCCGGCTTCGACATCCGCGAGGGCGACGAGGGGTTCGGGCAGGTGGCCGACACCGCGTCCGATGCCCAGGGTCGGCTCCTCACCTACGGCGCCGAGCTGATCGAGCAGAAGCGGGCCGAGCCCGGCGACGACCTGCTGTCGGTCGTGGTGCAGGCGACCCTGCCCGACGAGGATCCGCCGCAGCTCACCGAGCTGGAGCTCTGGTCCTTCTTCGCCCTGCTGTTCGCGGCCGGGTCCGAGACCACCCGCAACGCCATCGCCGGCGGGCTGCTCGCCCTCACCCAGCACCCCGACCAGCTCGCCGCGCTGCAGGCCGACCGGTCGCTGCTGCCGACGGCGATCGAGGAGGCGCTGCGGTGGACGACGCCGTCACCGTCGAAGCGGCGCACCGCCACGGTGGCCACGGAGCTGGGCGGCCACGCCATCGCCCCCGGCGACAAGGTCCTCGTGTGGGAGGGGTCGGCCAACCGCGACGAGCGGGTCTTCGCCAGCGCCGGTCGCTTCGACGTCGCCCGCGACCCGAACCCACACCTGGCGTTCGGCCACGGCATCCACCACTGCCTCGGCGCCAGCCTCGCCCGTCTGGAGATGCGGGTCGTGTTCGGCGCCCTGCTCGACCGCTACGACTCGATCGAGCAGGCCTCGGCCGCGGAGTGGACCCGCAGCAACCGCCACACCGGCCTCCGCCGCCTCGACCTCACGTTGACCTGACGTCGGGCTCGGCGGGTCCGGTTGCGGAGCCGGCACATGCCCGGGTCGGGGCGCATCCTGCTCCGCCGACGGAGCACGGCGGGCAGGCGACGTCAGGGGAGGGCGTACTCGGGGACGGTGGAGGTCTCGGGATCGAGGTGGTCGAGCCAGTGCTCGAGGCCGACGGGGTCGGCGAGCTGGTCGGGGTGGTGCCCCGGGAGGGCGGAGATCACCATCACCGGGAGGGCCACGAAGATGAAGCTGAGCGACCAGCCGATGAGGCGGAACCAGGCGACGGGCGAGAAGAGCCGGCGCTCGGCCCACAGCATGGTCACCGAGCCGAGGAGCGAACCGAAGGCGAGGACCAGCCCTGCGATCCACATCGCCCAGAGGTAGCGGAGGCGGCCACCGCCGGATGCCTGGTACACGTCGAACGCCACCCGCTTGTGCTCGACCTCCTCGGCGAGGTGCCAGAGGAACATCGTGGCGGCGGTGGGGTCGGCGTCGCGGAGCAGGCCCATGTGCTTGTCGACCCAGCGGGCCGAGACGAAGGCGATCGTCTCGAAGCCGGCGGCGAACGCCAGGCCGAACCGGGTCGAGCGGCGGCGGAGCTTCCCGAACACCCAGGCCGACGCGGCGTCCATGGAGCGGAGGCCGGGGTAGCGGGCGATGAGCAGGTCGTCGAAGCGCCGGTGCTGGGCGTGGTGCTGCGCCTCCTGGGTGAGGTACGCCTGGGCCTGGGCGGCGAGGTCCCGGTCGGCGATCAGGCCCTCGCCCAGGGCTGCCCGGGTCGACGCCACCACGTACGGCTCGGCGTGGGGCATGAGCATCGACACCGAGTTCGCTGCGATGGCGAGCTCGGGGGTGCGGGGCGTCCAGATCGGCTCGAGGTCATCGGGCCATTCGAAGCGGACGCGCCGAACGGGAAGTGGTCCAGACACCCGTACCCATCGGCAGGTGCGCACGGATCGGGAGCCTCGGAGGAGGTGACCTCGGGCTCCTCCGCTCACGCGGGGTGCGGCGCCCGCAGCCGGCGGCGCTCCCGCAGGCCCGAGGCGGTGGCGACGACCACGAAGAGGGCGATGGCGAACAGCACGATCGTGCCGCCCGACGGCGTGTCCTGGTAGTACGAGGTCGTCACCCCGGCAAGGGACACGACGACCCCGATCACGGTGCCGATGGCCACCGTGGCCCGGAAGCTGCCGGCGATCAGCTGGGCGGTGGCGATGGGCACGATCATCAGCGCGCTGATGAGCAGCAGCCCGACCACGCGCATCGACACGACGACGGTCACCGCCGTCATCACGGCGAGCAGCAGGTTGAGCGGCAGGACCGGCAGGCCCGAGGCGGTGGCGTACTCCTCGTCGTTGCTCACGGCGAACAGGTAGCGGCCGAGCCCGTGGGTCACCAGCAAGACGATGGCGGACAGCACGGCGAAGGCGACGAGGTCCGACTGCGTCGTCGTGGTGATCGCGCCGAACAGGTAGGCGTTGAGGTTGCTCGGCGTCCCGCCCGGAGCCTGCGAGATGAGGACGACGCCGCCCGCGATGCCGCCGTAGAAGAGCACGGCGAGCGCGACGTCGCCGCTGGTCCGGCCCCGGGACCGGATGAGCTCGATGGCCACCGCACCGGCGACGGCGGCGACCAGCGCGGCCCAGATGGGCGACGTCGAGGTGAGGACGCCGACCGCGACGCCGGCGAGGGCCACGTGGCCCAGGCCATCGCCGATGAGCGACAGGCGCCGCTGGACGAGGTAGACGCCGACCGAGGGCGCCGAGAGGCCGATGAGCACCGACGCCAGGAGCGCCCGCTGCATGAAGGCGTAGTGGAGGATCTCCATGTCGTCCGCCCTCAGCCCATCAGCCCGAGGCCGGGCCGGCGCACCGGCTCGTCGCCGTGGGTGTGGTGCCACTCGTCGTCGTGGTGGTGGTGGTGCTCGTCGTCGAGGGGCGGCCCGTCGTGCACCACGAGGCCCTCGCGCAGG
>DATMGQ010000344.1:0-6658 GCA_035555395.1 Acidimicrobiales bacterium | reverse complement strand
CTCGAAGACGCCAAGACCCTCCAGGACGCCGCCAAGGCCATCCGCCTCAGCGCCCCCTACGACGCCCGGGTCTGACCCCGGCCACAACCCAGCAGTGACGGCAGCGGCCGGGCCCCAGGGCCCGGCCGCTCCCGCGCCCGGATCCGAACGATGACTCGCTTTCGGCAGGGGTCGTGTGTCACAGTCGGGTCGTCCGCGGCTGGTGGGGCCGGCTGCCGTTCACCCGGGGAGAACAACCAGCGATGCAACCTCGCTCGATCCGTTCCGCGCTGCTCGCGGTCGCTGCGGCCGCGGCCGGACTGGCGGTCGTCGCCTCGACCGGCGGTCCCGCCGAAGCGGCCACGGTCAGCCAGACGCTGTCGTGCAGCCCCGGCGGCAACCAGTCGGTGAGCCTCATCACCACCGCCCCGGCCACGGTGACCGCCGGCGGCACCTTCACCGTGGTCCTGGCGCCCGGCAGCAGCGGCAAGGCCGACGGCGCCGAGGTCAAGAACATGGTCACGACGTTCCGGGCGCCGGCCGGGTCCGAGGTCGTCGCCGGGTCGGCGAGCACGAGCGGCGGCAGCGGCTCGCTCGGCACCGTCTCGACGTCGATCAGCGGCCAGGACGTGTCGATCCGCACCAGCGGCCCGGTCCCCAACGGCCAGTCCTTCACCCCGCCGACGCTCTCCTTCCAGCTGCGGGCCACCGGCGCCGCCGGCACCGACCTCAAGGTGACCTTCCGCCAGAGCTCGGCGTACACGCTGACGGTGGCAGGCTCGATCAACGTCAACTGCAACGCGGCGACGCCCCTGTCGACGCTGACCAGCACGGTGATCCAGGCCGCGCCCACCACCACCACGACCACGAAGCCGACCACGACGACCACGTCGTCGACGACGACCACGACGAAGCCGGGCTCGACCACGACCTCGACCTGGTCGCCGACGGGCGCGTGCGGCACGGTCGGCACCACCACGGCTCCCGCCGGCACGACCTCGGTGAAGGTCACCGCGGTGGGCGGCTCCGGCGGTGCCAGCGGCGTCCAGGGCGGCAGCGCCTCGGTGGCCGGCGGCACCGGAGGCCAGGCCATCGGAACCTTCCCAGCGAGCGGCGGCCAGACGTACTCGGCCGTCGTGGGCTGCAACGGCGCCAACGGCGGCAGCTTCGCCAACACCGCCACCCCCGGCGGCTACGCACCCGGGGGCGGCGCCGGCCGCGGCTCGGTGATCATCGGCACCGCCGGCGCGTCGGCCGGCAGCGGCGGCGGCGCGAGCGCGGCCTGCCTCGGCAGCCAGTGCTCGAGCACGGTCGAGACCGCCTCGCCCCTCGTCGTCGCCGGTGGCGGCGGCGGTGGCGGCGTGAGCAACTGCGTCGGGACCTCGTCGGGCGCCGGCGGCACCGGCGGGTCCGGCTCGTCCACCACCGCCAGCAACGGCACCGGCCCGTCGGGTGCCAACGGCGGGAGCGCCAGCGGGACCGGCGGCGCGGGCGGCGCCAACAGCACCGGCGGCCCCGGCTACGGCGGCAGCAACGCAGACGGCACCGGCGGGGCCGGGGTCAACGTCGTGGGCGGCGCCGGCGGCGGCGGGTTCGTCGGCGGCGGCCAGGGCGCCAGCGCCAACACCGGCTGCAAAGGCGCGGGCGGTGGCGGCGGCGGCTCCTCGTGGGTCCGCCAGACCGGAACCGGCACCTCGTTCGGCACCAACGGCGCGGCGAAGGTCGTGCTGGTCTTCACCTACGTCACCTCGGGGACCACCACCACGACGACCGGGCCGTGCACCGCCGACAAGGCGCCGTTCCCCACGGTGCAGGCCCTCGTGACCCAGCAGTACCAGGACTTCACCGGCAAGGCGCCGACCACGGCGCAGAACGGCCAGTGGGTCCCGGCCATCACGAACTGCTCGGCCACCGCCGATGCCCTGATCGTGAGCCTGCTTCCCGCGGACCTGACGGTGCGCGACGACGCCCGCCTCGTGCGCCTGTACCTGGCGTTCTTCAAGCGACCGCCGGACCCCGACGGCTTCGCCTACTGGCAGCGCCAGCTCGACGCCGGCAAGGGCCTCATCAACGCGGCCAAGAAGTTCGCCGAGTCCCCCGAGTTCAAGCGGACCTACGGCACCCTCTCCAACGGGGCCTTCATCGACCTCGTGTACGAGAACGTGCTCGGCCGGACGCCGGATCCGTCGGGCCGGGCCTTCTGGCTCACCCGCCTCGACAACAAGACCAAGAACCGCGGCGACGTGATGATCAACTTCTCGGAATCGTCCGAGAACGTCCGCACCAAGACCAACCACGTCCAGGTCTTCCGCCTGCACCGGTCGATGCTGCAGAGGTTCCCGTCGTCCGCTGCGTACGACGCCCTGCTCGACCCGATCCTCGAGGACGGCAAGGCGCTCACCGATGCCGCCAAGGCGATCCGCCTGAGCCCGGCCTACGACGCCCGCGTCTGAGCCACGCGCCCGCCGGGCGGGCATCCGATCTGCGGCGAGGCCGGTCCCCCACGGGACCGGCCTCGCCGCGTACCGTGCCCGCGGTGAGCACGAGCACCGGCCAGCCCTCCGCCCCCGCACCCGCCCCCTCGGCATGCGACCTCTCCACCCAGTGCGGCCACTGCGGCGGCCCCATGCGCCAGGAGCACGCGCACTACCGCTGCACCCGGTGCGGCCAGCGCGACTCGTGCTGCGACGGGCCGTACTGACCCACCGCGGACGCCCGCCGACGCCCCGCTGACGCTCGGCGCGCCCTCGGCGGCCTGATCGGCACCGCGCCGGGGTGGGACTTGACCCGCGGGTCAAGTTACGCTCGTCGCCGATGAGCGCGACCCCCGACGCCGACCCCAGCCCCGCCGGGATCGACGAGCGGGTCGAGGACCTCGAAGACGCCTACCTCGAAGGCGACCGCACCTTCGAGCCCGGCACCGCCCGGGCTGCGTTCTCCCACCGCACGTTCCGCACCGTCTACCTCGGCGCGTTCGCGTCGAACATCGGCACCTGGATGCAGAACGTGGTGCTGGGCGCGCTCGCCTACAGCCTCACGAAGTCGGGCGTGTTCGTCGGGATCATCACCGCCGCCCAACTCGGCCCGCTCCTGCTCTTCTCCCCCGTCGGCGGCATGATCGCCGACGCGTTCGACCGCAAGCGGTCCCTCATGATCCTGTGCATCCAGCAGGCGGTGTTCTCGCTGGTCCTCGCACTGGTGACGCTCCCCGACGACCCGAACAAGGCGGCGATGGTCGCCGTCGTGCTGATCATCGGCATCGGCAACGCGCTCTACGCCCCGATCTTCAGCGCGGTCGTGCCGATCCTGGTCCCCCGACGGGACCTGTCCGGGGCGATCTCGCTCAACTCGGTGCAGATGAACGCGTCCCGGGTCATCGGCCCCGCGATCGGCGCCTCGATCTACACCGCCACCGGCCCGTCGCTGGTCTTCGTGCTCAACGCGATCAGCTTCAGCTTCGTCATCTTCAGCCTCACCCGCGTCACCCTCCCGCCGCCGGTCTCCACCGGCACCCAGGGCCTGCACCGCCTGCTCGAAGGGGTCGAGGTCGCCCGGCGCGACCGGGTCGTGGGCCAGTGCCTGATCGTGATCTTCACGTTCTCGTTCCTGTGCCTGCCGTTCATCACCCAGATGCCGACCATCGCCGACACCAACCTCGACATCGCCTCCAAGAGCTCCGCCTACGGCATCCTCTACGCCTGCTTCGGGCTGGGCGCGGTCATCGGCGCCCTGTCGATCGGCACCGTGTTCGCCGCTTCGTCGAAGCCGAAGCTCACCCGGCTGGGCCTCGTCGGGTTCGCGGTGATGCTCATGGTGTTCGGCACGCTCCACATCGCCGCCCCCGCCTACCTGGCGATCCTCCTGCTCGGCTGCGTCTACTTCGCGGTGATCACATCGCTGTCCACGGTGCTCCAGCAGGACCTCGACGACGCCGTGCGCGGCAAGGTGATGGCGCTGTGGATCATGGGCTTCGGCGGCACCGTGCCCTTCGGCGGCCTGGCCGGCGGCTGGGTCATCGAGCAGCTGGGGATCACGCCGATGATCGGCATCGGCGCCCTCATCTCCCTCGGGCTGGCGTGGTGGGCCGACCTCCTGCCCGTGCGGCCGCCCGGCGTGCTCGCCCTCGAGCCCGACCCGCGCGGCGGCCTGCCCTGACCGAGGGTCCTCGGGGCCTCAGCCCAGGAGCAGGCTCGCCACCCGGTCGAGCCCGGCCGACCGGCTGGCCTTGACCAGCACGACGTCGCCGTCGCCCAGCCCGAGGTCGTGGAGGCGGGCCACGGCCGCATCGACGTCGGCGACCGCATCGTCGCCCTCGATGCCGTACCAGGGCTGGCCCACCGCGATCAGGCGGATGCCCAGCTCCTCGGCGAGCACGGCGATCGCCCGGTGCTCGGCGGCCTCGTCGGGCCCGAGCTCGGCCATCGTGCCCAGCACGGCGAAGCGGCGGGTGGCCGGCAGCTCGTCGATCGAGCGCAGCGCCGCAGCCATCGACGTGGGGTTGGCGTTGTAGCTGTCGTTCAGCACGCGGTACCCGGCGTCGGCGGTGGCCAGGTCCATCCGCAGGGCGGAGAGCCGGGCCCCGCCGAGGCCCACGACGACCTGGTCCAGCGGCACGCCGAGGGCCAGGCCGGCCGCCGCGGCGCCCAGCGCGTTCACCACCTGGTGGCGGCCGGCGATCGAGAGGTGGACGTCGGCGACGCCCCAGGGGGTGCGCAGCTCGAAGGTCGGGTGCAGGTGCTCGTCGAGCGACACGTGGGCGGCACGGACCTCCCCGGCCTCCTGCCCGAACGTGAGCACGGTGGCGTCGGTGCGGGCAGCCATCGCCGCGACCCGCTCGTCGTCGGCGTTGAGCACCGCCGTACCGTCAGCGGGGAGGGAGGCGACCAGCTCGCCCTTGCCGCTGGCGACGTCGTCGATGCTGCCGAACGCCTCCAGGTGGACGCCGGCGACGACCGTCACCACCCCGACCGTGGGCCGGCCGATCTCGCAGAGGTCGGCGATGTGGCCGATGCCCCGGGCGCCCATCTCGAGGATCGTGCACTCGGTGCCGTCCGGCGCGTTGGCCAGGGTGAGGGGCACGCCCAGCTCGTTGTTGAACGAGCCGATGCTCGCGGTGGTCTCGTAGGTGGTGGACGCCACCGACGCGAGGAGGTCCTTGAGCGAGGTCTTGCCGACGCTGCCGGTGATGCCCACCACCCGGTCGCCGAGCCGGGCCCGGGCCGCGATCCCGAGGTCGCGCAGGGCGACGGCCGTGTCGGCCACCCGGATCGCGGTCCCCGCCTCGAGCGGCCCGGACGTCAGGTACGCCGGGGCACCGCCCCGGACCGCGCTGCCGATGAAGTCGTGCCCGTCCCGCTCGGCAACCAGCGGGACGAAGAGCTGACCGGGCAGCACGAGCCGCGAGTCGATGGTGACGCCGTCGACCTCGGTCTCGCGTCCGAACACCTCGCCACCCGTGGCCTCGGCGATCGCCGACGTCGTGAACCGCATGCGCCGGACCGTACCCGAGCCCGCCGGCGCCCCTCGCCACGCCACCGCCGATCCGGTCGCCGGGGCGCCCGACGGGCACTCGTATGCTCGGACGCCATGACCGAAGCGCCCAGGCCCGTCCGGATCGTCCTCCTCTACGGCGGGCAGTCGGCCGAGCACGAGGTGTCCCGGGTCTCGGCGGCGAGCGTGCTGAAGGCCATCGACACCAGCCGCTACGACGTCGTGCCCATCGCCATCACGCCCGACGGCCGGTGGCTGCGCTCCGACGAGACGCTGGCCCTGCTGGCCGAAGGCGGGCAGGCCCTGCCCGAGTCGCTCGACGCCGGCGGCACCGACCTGGCGCCCCTGGCGAGCGTCGCCCCCGCCCACCCCGACCAGCAGGTCGTGGTGCTCCCGATCCTGCACGGCCCCCGCGGCGAGGACGGCACCGTCCAGGGCCTGCTCGAGCTGGCCGACGTGGCCTACGTGGGCGCCGGCGTCCTCGGCTCGGCCCTCAACATGGACAAGGCCACCGCCAAGGTGGTCGCCCAGGCCGCCGGCCTGCCGATGTGCCGGTGGATCTCGGCCCGCGACACCGAGCTCGACGACGCCTTCATCGCCCGGGTCGGCAGCGAGCTGGGCTGGCCGGTGTTCGTCAAGCCGTCGAACATGGGCTCGTCGGTGGGCGTGACCAAGGCCGACGACCCCGCCGAGCTGCGGTCGGCGCTGGCCGAGGCCGTGCAGTACGACGAGTGGGTCGTGCTCGAGGAGGCCGCGGTCGCCGCCCGCGAGCTCGAGGTCGGCGTCATCGGCAACGACGCACCCCGCGCCTCGGTGGTGGGCGAGATCATCCCGACCCACGAGTTCTACGACTACGAGGACAAGTACGTCGACGGGGCCTCGCAGATGGTGATCCCCGCCGAGGTGCCCGACGAGGTCGCCGAGGAGATGCGCACCCTGGCGGTGCGGGTGTACCGGGCGCTGCGCTGCGACGGCCTGGCCCGCGTCGACTTCTTCTACGAGGCCGACGGCCGGGGCCTGCTCTTCAACGAGATCAACACCCTCCCCGGCTTCACGAAGTACTCGATGTTCCCGTCGCTCTGGGCGGCCTCGGGCCTCCCCTACTCCGAGCTGATCGACGAGCTGGTCCGCCTCGCCCTCGCCCGCCACCAGCACCGCTCGCCCCACCGCCGCCTCCGCTGACCCAGGG
>DATMGQ010000343.1:0-6561 GCA_035555395.1 Acidimicrobiales bacterium | reverse complement strand
ACCCCGTCCACCACGACCCGCTCCATGGCCGCCATCCTGCCCCTCCACCGCCGCTCCCGCTGCTGGCGCCGGTGCCGGCGGGGGGCGGTCAGGCGAGGGCGATGAGCGCGTCGGCGGCGCCAGCCGGGCCGCCCGCCGCCGCGAACGACGCCTGGATGCGCTCGGCCGCCGCGAGCAGGCCCGGCTCGGTGAGCGCCTGGTCGACGGCGGTGCGCAAGGCGTCGGCGCGGACCCGGGCGAACTTCACCCGGACCGCGGCACCGGCCCGCACGACCTGGTCCGCGACGACGGGCTGGTCGTCGCGGATCGGCGCCACCACCAGCGGGAGCCCGGCGGCGAGCGTCTCGCACACCGTGTTGTGACCGGCGTGGCTCACCACCGCCCGCATCCGCGGGAGCAGCTCGAGTTGGGGGACGCGCGCCTGCACCACGACGTTCGGCGGCGGGTCGGGGACGAGGTGATCGGGCGCCACGAAGACACCGACCCACGGCTGGTCGCGGAACGCGTCGGCGGCCGCCAGCCAGAACCGCTCGCCGACCTCGGCGTTCAGCGTGCCCAGCGAGACGAGGACGTTCGGCACGGCGGGGTCGTCGGAGAGCCGATCCCACGGGAACGCGCCCGGCTCGGGACGACCGACCGCGCACGGGCCGACGAAGCGCACCGGCACGTCACCCGCCGGGGTCCCGGCGAGCGAGCCGGTCAGCTCCTCGACCGTGTAGGCGAGCACGAGGTGGGGCGACAGGCGCAGGTCGCCCTCGGCCGCCGCCTCGGGGGCGATGCCGTGGCGCACCTGGAGGTCGACCCGCAGCTGGTGCATCGCCTCGGCCACCTTCGGCAGCGCGGCGAGGGGGTCGACCAGCTCAGCCGAGGTGGTCGCCGACGTGGCCCACGGGATGCCCCGGCGCCGGGCGACGACCGCGCCGCCGAGCGCCTGCTGGTCCACGACGAGCACGTCGGCGCCGAACGCATCGATCGCGGCGTCCACGCCGTCGACCATGTGCTCGCCGAGCGGCAGCAGCACCTCCTCCTGGAGGAACTTGAAGCCGGCTGCACCGCGGGCGTCGTCTCGGCGCTCGCCCGCCTCGGCCACGTAGGCCGCCACCTCGTCGGGCACGGCGGACAGGAACGTGGACCCGGTCGGCAGCAGCGCCTCGGTCGCACCGGGCACCCCGGCCCACGCCACCTCGTGCCCCCGCCGCTGGAGCTCGAGCGCCACCCCGATCGTCGGGTTCACGTGCCCCGTGAACGGCGGCACCACGAAGAGGAACCGGCTCACGCCCCGCCTCCGACCACGATCAGGTGACCCGGTCGAGCCAGGTGAGGGCGCGGTCGCGGATGAGGCCGCCCTGCTCGGTGAGGAGGGAGTGGCTGCAGTCGGGGACGATCTCGAGCTCGCAGCCGGGGACCTTGGCCTGGAGCTCGAGGGCGCGGTCCATGATGTCGGTCTCGGCGCCGTACATGGCGTAGGTGGGGCAGGCGATCTCGGGGAGCCAGCCGATGGGCTGCTCGGCCTGGAGGTCGTCGATGAGGGTCGTCTCGGTCAGGAAGCGCTCGCTGCGCTTCGCCAGGCGCGACAGCTTGCGGTCGGCGTTCTCGGCCAGCCAGTCCTGCACCGCGTCCTCGTCGAGGCCGAACGCGGCGAGCGCGAGGGACCCGGCCATGTGCTCGCCCCAGCCCTCCACCGCGAAGTGGGCCTCGATCAGGAACAGGCTGGCGACCCGCTCGGGATGGCGGTGGGCCAGCGCGAGCGACACGACGCCGCCGAAGCTGTTGCCGAACAGGTGCACGGGCTCGGTGATGCCCCACAGGTCGAGCAGGGCGACGACGTCGTCGACGTTGTCCTCGACCGTGTAGCCGGTCTTCGGCATCTCGCTGCGGCCGTGGCCGCGGAGGTCGACGAGGTGGACGTCGGCCACCTGCGCCACCGGGTTGGCGATCGTGTAGTACCAGCTCGACAGGTTGTCGATGACGAGGCCGTGGAGCATCACGACCTGCGGGCGCCGCTGGCCGTCGGGCGACGGCGTCGACAGGTGCTGGGTGTGCAGCTTCAGGCCGTTGGCCTGCTCGATGGGCACGGAGCTGCGGCTAGGCGCCGGAGGCCGAGGCGTTGGTGGCGACGAACTCGACGAGCTGCCCGACGGTGAGGGCGATGATGTCGTCGAGCTCCATCTCGGCCAGCCAGCCCACGAAGTCGACCTGCTCGCCGTAGGTCTCGAGCAGCTTCTCGGACAGGGCCACGAACTCGATCGACTCGAGCTGGAGGTCCTGGTCGAACGACGTCTCCATGGTGAGCGGCCCGTCGAGCAGGAGGTCGTCGCCGATCACCTCGACGAGCATCTCCTCGAGCTGGGCGAGCACGCGCTCGGGGGTCACGGTCTCGGGCATGGTCATCCTTCGCTGCGTTCGTTGCGGTCGTGGAATGCACCGCTCGGTGCCGGAGCGGCGTCGGGTGCGGGAGCGTCGTCGACCTCGGTCCAGGCGACCACGTGATCGGCCCCGAGGCGGGCGGTGCCGATCCAGCGGTCCCCGATTCGTAGCCGATCACCGTCGACCTCGACGACCTTCCAGTCCTTGGGGCGACCCTGCATGCCGGTGCCGGCCGCCTTGGCCGCCGCCTCCTTGGCCGCCCACCAGCGGGTCAGCTCGACGTCGCGGACCGACTGGCGGTCGATGTCGGGCAGCACCTCGAACCGGGCCCGCTCCTTCTTGGACAGCGCGGCCAGCTCGAAGCTGTCGGGCCGGTCCTCGATCTTCTCGATGTCGATGCCGACGTCGACGCCGCGGGCGGCGAGGGCGACGCCGAACCCGGCGGTGTGGGCGATCGAGACCCGGACGTCGCTGCCGTCGGGCGCGGTGGCGAGCGGTGCGCCCTCGGCGTCGTTGGCCACCTGGACCTCGACCGGGAAGATGCGGCCGTCGGTGCCGGTGCGCCACAGCAGGTCGCGCACGGCGTCCTTGGCGGCGATGCGGCCGAGCAGCCACGTGCGCTGGACGTTCGGGTTGCGGGCGTCGTAGTCGGAGCGCTCCGCCACCCCGAGGAACCGGCGCATCACCACGTCGCGGGAAGCCGAGTCGGGCCAGCCCTCGGTGACCAGGACCCAGCCGCCGTCCTGGGGCTCGGCGAGGGTGCGGTCGTGCGGCTTGCGCAGCAGGGTGAAGAGGCGGTCGTCGCTCTGGAAGCGACGGTCCTCCCAGCCCTCGATGCGGCACCACACGACCCCGTCGACGGTGAGCTCCAGGTCCGCCCGCACGACGACCTCGCCGATCTCGGTGGCGTTCACCACGCAGCGCACGACGGTGCCGGCGGCGGGGTGCGGGCCGTAGAAGCTGATCCGGTCGATGCTCGTGGGGAGGACGAGCCGGTCCTTGTCGACCCGCTGGGCGAGCCAGAACCCGAAGAGCTGACCGGCGTTGTCCAGCAGCGACCCGGGGTAGTCCTTGGTCTCGAGCAGGCCGCTCGCCCCGTCGTCGCCGAACTCGTCGAACGTGAGCAGCCCCTGGTACGCCGGACCGTGGAAGAGGTGGCGCTCCTCGTAGAGCGTCTCGGGCGTGCACGGGCAGTGGATGTCGCCGTGCACCTCGGTGGCGGCGGGTGCCGGCGGCTCGGGGTAGCCCGGCGCCACGATGACGGTCGCCCGGGCGTGCTTGTCGATCGACGCCTTGACGGTGGTCTCGCCCGTCGCCGGATCGGCGGCGTCGCCGTCACGAGCGGCCCGCACCGTGACCGCGGTCGGCGGGTGGACGGTCAGCCACTTGAACGCCCGGATGCCCTCGACCCGCGTCGCCACGGTGCCGGGCACGAGGTCCTCAGCCGCGTGCTGGAGCATCTCGATGATCGCCGTCATGGGCACCAGCGGGAAGAGGTCGTCGACCACCGGCCACCCCGCCGGCTGCTCGTAGAACGCGTGGTCCAGCCAGTACGGCTGCTCCTCCACCGAGAGGTGGTGCACCGTCTCCTTCAACGACGGGCTCGCCGAAGCGTCGCCCTCGCCCTCACCCCCTCGCTCGACCCCACCCCCTTGCTGTACCCCACCCCCTTGCTGGCCCCCACCCCCTTGCTCGAACTTCGTATGCGGGAGCTCCGGTTCGGGCGTGCTCGCATACGAAGTTCGCTCGGGCGGGGTGATCGAGCGGGTGGTGGGGGTGGCAAGGGAGCGCTTGGAGTCCCGCGCCGCTCGGAGGACGTCGAGGGCGGCAGCGCTGGCATCGGCGAGGCCGCCGCGGAACTCGTCGATCAGCGCGCCGGGTGCGTCGAGCTCGGCCCAGTCGGCATCGCTCGGACCGTCGACGACGGGCCGGTCGATCGGCGTGAGGTCGCGGATCAGCGTCGACCCCAGGACCAGTGGCTGCCCGGAACTCGCGACCCCAGCCAACTTCGTATGCGAGGACGCCAGACCGGGAGCTCCCACATACGAAGTTCGGTCGGTGGGGGTCGGGGTGGTGGTGACGTGGCCGAGGGGGGCGAAGTCGACGGCGTGGCCGACGGACCAGAGGGCGGCGGCGACGCGGCGGAGCTGGTCGATGCCGGTGTGCTTGGCGGTGTTGGCCGAGATGGTGAGGACGTCCTCGTCGCGGAGGGTGTCGTCGATGAAGCCGAGCAGCGAGCCGGTGCCGACCTGCACGAACGTGCGGACGCCGTCGGCGTGGAGGGCATCGGCCAGCTCCCGGAACCGGACCGGCTCGACGAGGTGGCGGCCGGACAGCTCGGTGATGCCCGCCGGGTCCTCCGGGTACGGCGCGACCGTGGTGGCCGACCACATCGGGACGGCCGGCACGGTGAGCGGGATGCCGGAGAACTGCTCGGCCATCGACGCCACGAACGGGGCGAACAGCGGCGAGTGGAAGCCCGACCGGAACGGCAGCTCCTGGGCCAGGACCTTGCGCTCCTTCGCTCGCTCGACGGCGACCGCCATCGCCGCGGCCGGCGCGCAGATCACGCTCTGGTGCGGGCAGTTGTCGTGCGAGACGTAGGCATCGTCCAGCCCGGCGACCAGCTCCTCGGCCACCTCGACGCCGGCCCCGAGGGCCACGAAGACCACGTCGGACACCTCGATCGAACCGGGCTGGAGCGAGTCGAGGAAGTCGTCGACGTAGGTGGTGGGGATCTGGCCGGAAACGATCTGCCCGGTCCACTCGCCCAGGCTGTGGCCGGCGGCGAGGTCGGGGCGGACGCCGATGCGCTCGAGCGCCTCGTCGAGCAGCAGGCCGACCTGCACGATGCCGCGGCCCTGGCGCTCGAGCGGCGGCACGTCCTCGGCGAGCCCGTCCCAGGCGATGCCCAGCTGCTGGGCGACGTCGTCGACGCGGGGCTCGAACACCGGCTCGACCCCGGGGAACAGGAACGCGACCTTGCCGCCACGGATGCCGGTGTCGTCGCCGGGCTCGAACCAGACGTCGTTGCGGCCGCGGAACGGGGTCCCCCGCTCGAGCACCTTGCGGGCCAGCGTGAGCCGCCGCTCGTTCGGCGCCACGATCGCCAGCCGGGCGGGCCCGTCGTCGGGACCGGGCACGGCGAGCGCCTCGGCGCCCGGCGTCCACCCATCGAGCTGGGCAAGCAGGTCCGCCGCATCGCGCCCGGCGAGCAGCAGCACCTCCTCGGTGGCGCTCGACCCCGGAATCGGGTCGTTCGAGCCGCCAGGAGCGGCACTCGTGACCCGATTCGGGGTGGAGGCGGCCGACGACCGGTTGCTGGGGTGCTCGGTGACCACGACGTGGGCGTTGATGCCGCCGAAGCCGAAGGCGTTGACGCCGGCAGTCCGGGCCTCCCCCGCTCCGGTCTCCCACGGCTCGACCTCGGACAGGAGGCGGAAGCGGGTGTCGGCGAGGGCCTCGTTGGGCTCGTCGACGTGGAGGGTCGGCGGCAGTTCGCCGTGGTAGATCGCCAGCGCGGCCTTGGCCAGGCCGGCCGCGCCGGCAGCGGGCATCGCGTGGCCGATCATCGACTTCACCGAACCGAGGCCGGCACGCGGCCGGGTCCCGTCGTCGGCGCCGAACACCGTCCGCAGGGTCTCCAGCTCGGTGCGGTCGCCGACGGGGGTCGCGGTGCCGTGGGCCTCGATCAGCCCGACGGTCGCCGGGTCGAGCCCGCTCTCGGCCCAGGCCTGCTGGACGGCGAGCACCTGGCCCTCGGGCCGCGGGTTCATGAGCGACGCGCCGGCACCGTCGGACGCCACGCCCGTGCCGCGGATGACGGCGTAGACGCGGTCGCCGTCGCGTTCGGCGTCGGCGACCCGCTTCAGGACGAACAGGCCGGTGCCCTCGCCGACGAGGATGCCGTCGGCGTCACGGCTGAAGGGCCGGATGACCTCGGTGGGCGACAGCGCCCGGAGCTGGCAGAACACGCTCCACAGCGTGAGGTCGTGGCAGTGGTGGACGCCGCCGGCGAGGACGACGTCGGCCGCGCCCGAGCGCAGCTGGGTGGCCGCGTGGTCGACGGCGATCAGCGAGCTCGCGCACGCCGCATCGACCGTGTACGCGGCACCCCGCAGGTCGAAGCGGTTGGCGATGCGCGAGGCCGCGAGGTTCGGGACCAGGCCGATGGAGCTCTCGGGCCGCTCGGGG
>DATMGQ010000342.1:0-11303 GCA_035555395.1 Acidimicrobiales bacterium | reverse complement strand
CTGGGCACGGCGACCTCCGCGAACTCGTTCTTCCGCTCCATGGGGGGCGCGTTCGGCGTCGCCGTGTTCGGCTCCGTCTTCAACAACCGCCTCGAGGCCTACCTTGCGGACCTTCTCCCACCGGGGCTGAAGCTGGACCCGGACAGTCTCCACGCGGGGCCCGAAGCGCTTCACAAGCTGCCGCTCGAGGTGCAGGCCACAGTGCTCGACGCGTTCGCGAAGGCGTTGCACGTCATGTTCCTCGTCGGTGTTCCCGTTGCAGCAGCCGGCTTCGTCTTGATGTTCTTCCTTCCCGAGAAGCCGCTCCGAGAGTCTGCACATGTCGGACTCGAAGCGATCGAAGACGACCTCGGCGTTGCTTTCGAAACCGCCGTCGACCCCGCCAATGCACCCGAACTGCTGAAGCCTGAACCCGCCCCGCCGACATCGGGATGACCAATCGTCCGCTACGCCGCCCCACCCGACTTCTTGCGAGCGGGGGCGGGATGGCGTTCTCGGACCTGACGTCCGCCACTTGTTCCAAGCTCACTTCCAGGAAGGTCCACTCCTCTATGTCCGACCCCGCCGCAGCCGAACTCCCTACGGAGCCCGCCGAGGGCGCCGACCGCACTCCGGAGGTCGTGGTCATCGGGGCCGGCCCGGCGGGCCTCAGCGCCGCGTTCCAGTTCCACAAGCACGGTGTCGCCTCCACCATCATCGAGGCCGACGACATGGTGGGTGGCATCTCCCGCACGGCCCAGCGCGACGGCTGGCGCTTCGACATCGGCGGCCACCGCTTCTTCACCAAGGTGCAGCCGGTGGAGGACCTCTGGCATGAGATCCTCCCCGACGAGGAGTTCTTGATGCGGCCCCGCAAGAGCCGCATCTTCTACAGCGGCAAGTACTTCGACTACCCGCTGAAGGCGTCCAACGCCCTCAAGAACCTCGGCATCGTCGAGGCCGTGCTCTGCGTCGGCTCCTACGCCAAGGCCCGCATCCGGCCGCCGAAGGACCAGACCAACTACGAGGGCTGGCTCGTCGCCCGATTCGGCTGGCGCCTGTACCGCACCTTCTTCAAGACCTACACCGAGAAGCTGTGGGGCGTGCCCGTCAGCGAGATGCCGGCCGACTGGGCCGCCCAGCGGGTCAAGGGCCTGTCGCTCGGCAACGCCATCGTCAACGCGCTGCTGCCCAAGCGGAACCAGAAGGACATCACCTCGCTCATCGAGGAGTTCCAGTACCCCAAGTATGGCCCCGGCCAGATGTGGGAGGTGTGCCGGGACAAGGTGGTGGCCCAGGGCTCCACCGTGGCCATGGCGACCTCGGTGACCAAGATCCACCACGCCGACGGCCGGGCCACCCGCGTGGTGGCCACCGCCAAGGGCGGCGGCCAGACCGAGCACCCGTGCGACGAGGTCATCTCCTCGATGCCCATCTCCCACCTGCTCGAGGCGATGGACCCGCCGGTGGCGCCCGAGGTGAAGGCGGCGGCCGCCGACCTCCGCTACCGCGACTACATGATCGTGGCGCTCGCCATGCCCGAGGAGCTCATCGGCTTCGACGACAATTGGATCTACATCCACGACCCGAAGGTGCGCACCATGCGCATCCAGAACTTCGGCTCCTGGTCGCCGTACATGGTCAAGGAGGGGCGCAACACCCTCGGGCTCGAGTACACGGTCTGGGAGGGCGACGACGAGTGGAACGCCGATGACGACTGGCTGATCGAGCGGGCCAAGACGGAGCTCGAGCAGCTCGGCCTGTGCAAGGCCGGCTCCATCGAGGCCGGATGGGTCGTCCGCCAGGCCAAGGCGTACCCGATCTACGACGAGCGCTACCGCAAGAACGTCGACGTCCTGCGGGCCTGGCTGGCCGAGCACGCCAGCAACGTCCACCCCGTGGGCCGCAACGGGATGTTCCGCTACAACAACCAGGACCACTCCATGTTCACCGCCATGCTGACGGTGGAGAACATCACCACCGGCACCACCCACGACGTGTGGGAGGTCAACGTGGAGGAGGAGTACCACGAGGAGGCCACCTCGTCGGTCAAGGAGAAGTTCCTCGCCGACCAGGCCGCCAGGCGAGCGCCCGGCTCCCACGGCACCGGCCGCGACGCCCCCGTGATCAAACGCGAGGTGATCGACGCCCACAAGCCCGCCACCGCCACCGACGACCTGACCGTCCTGGACCACGACGCCTGCACCGAGGTCGGGGGCTAGACGCCCACCACCTAAACTCCCTCCAGTGAGATCTCCAACGGACGTTCGGTGGGATCGATCGGTCCGGCCAGGTCCCACATCGGGTGCCCAGCACGAGGCCAAGGCCCCGGTGAGCTCGAGGTGGACGCCCACCACCAGCGGATCGCCCGGGGCTGTCTCAGAGGACTTCAATCTGCTGCCCGATCTTGCTCAGCTGGCTGGCGAGTTCAAGGACCTTCCGTTGACGGTGGCCGCTGCCCTGGCAGACATCAGCGAACGACGCACCCTCGAACTGCAGGGTCGGCTCCGGATCGGAATCGCTGGTGTGGTTGCGGTAGCCGTGGTTGCTGGCCGAGTGCCCTCGAGCGCGGACCTTCGTGAGGATGCCACGTGCGTCGACGATCATGCCCAGGCGCTTGAGACTGCCAGGCTCCTGCTTGGCGAGAATGCAACCGACGACCAGGTATACGCCCTCGTCGACCAAACGATGGATGCAGTGGTCGATGATCTGGACGAACTCCGGGTGGCGAGGCTCACCGAGATCGCTCGTCGGTTGGCCCTCAGGAGAACAGACGCGCCGACGGGCCTGATCCTGCTCGACAGCCGAGAGCGTGACGAGATCTTCAAGGTTCTCGAACCAGATTGGATGCCGCTGAGGGTCATCGAGCCCTAACCACGGCCCAGCTCTACCGCGCGCCGGCCACGCCACGGCCGGCCTAGACCGTCATGGAACGTGACGAGTTGCTGAGCCTGAACCCTGCCGGTCATCCGGACCCGAAGATCCAGCGGGTTGGCTTCGACCTGAGCGATCCGTACGTCGAGCAGTGCTGGGGACCGGTGCTCGGGCCGAGCGGCACGATGCTGCTCCGTCGTCTCCCGACGCTCTGGAAGGAGCAGGCGCCAGCGTCGATCACCCACCAGGAGCTGTCCCGCTCGCTCGGCCTTGGCGCTGGGAGCGGAGCCCACAGCCGCCTCCGACACGCTCTGGACCGAACGGTTCGCTTCGGCTTGGCGAAGTGGGACACCGACGGCCGCGATCTGTCCGTGTTCCTCCAGGTTCCCGCTCTCAACGAGCGCCAGCTCGAGCGCCTGCCCGAGTGGACCCAGGGCGCCCACGGGCGGCTGCTCGACGACCACCTCCGCGGCCTCGCTCAGGGCGATGTGGGCATGAACGTCTCCGACATCACGCGCCGGCTCGACCGACTCCAGCAGCCGCAGCAAACCAACCCCGCCCTAGCCCAGCCGAGCCCCACGCTGAAGGCCCTCGAACGATGACCGTCCTCAGCCAGAACCGGCACGCACGACCACCCCGCCCCAAGCACGACCGGACCCGCCCAGAACGGCAGATCCGACGATCACACACTTGCAGGTTCCCCTACGGGGAACCTGCGTCGAGTCCGACGCGAGTCGGTCGGTGAGATTCAGCGTCACCCCGCTGGGCGGGGCGAGAGGCGATCTGGCCCGCGTGGTCGATGGCATCGTCCGGTACCTCCAACCACCACCCACCGCCCCCGCCGGTGGCAGTGGAACACGAGCGCCAACGGCAGACGGGCCCTCTCGCTACTACGCGGACAGCGGCGAGGAGCCTGGCCGGTGGCTCGGGCGCGCAGCTGAGGAAGCCAACCTGACTGGCGAGGTCCGCCCAGGCGACTTCGCAGCGGTCCTTGCAGGGCGAGATCCCCACACTGGGGAGCGCCTGATTACCGCCCAGGGGTCAGCGGGCCGTCGGCCCGACCTGGGCGTCGGGAACGCCACGAGGCGGGATCCGTCAGGTGAGTTGCTGTTCGGCGAGGCCGACGTCGCCGCAGCTCTCGGGATGACCAGGGCGGAGGTCGCCCGGTTGCTCGAGGCGGGGGCAGTCGTACAGGCGAGGGAGGCGGACCACGAGGGTCGTGCGAACGGTCGTGAAGATGGTCGTGTTTCGGCATCCGAGCAGGTCAGCGGCTCACACCTCCGGCATCGCACCGATCCCGATGGATCGCGCTGGGTGGCCCTGAACGAGCTCACCAGGGTCGAGGCCGAGTTCGCTACCGGAGTCGATCCCGAATCTGTGCGCGCCTCCGGAAACGACGACGATCAACTCCCGATCGACGAAGCCGCTCGGCTGGCCGGAACCACGACGCGGTACCTCAGGAACCTCGCCAAGCGGTACGAGGACCATCGCCAGGAGATCGAGCGAACACTCGACGCTGGACGCCGCCCTCGCAAGGCCTACCTCGTGGCGCACCGAGGCACCCGCAACCAGTGGCTCGTGACCCGGGGCAACCTGGCCGACTTCCTCGAACGGCGTCATCCACCGGCCGTCAGGGTCGGGTACGACCTGACGCTCACCACGGAGAAGTCCCTCGGAGTCCTCGCACTCCTTGGCGATGCTCCGACCTCCCGCCAGGTGCTCCAAGCGATTCAGGATTCGAACGATCTTGCGCTCGGCTGGTTGGAGGAGCGCGCTGCGTTCGGCCGCGTGACCGGGTCGTCAACGAAGGCGCAAGGGTGGACCGTTGCGTCATTCCGCCATCTCACTTCCCGCGCGTTGGACCCGTTCCCCCACCACCACAACGTCATCGCCAACTCGGTCACGATGCCGGACGGCAGTCGGCGGGGTCTGGACGCCCGAGGGCTGTACAGACACGCCCAAGCTGCGTCCGCGCTGGCGACAGCGGAGATGCGGTTTCAACTCTCCCGGCAACTCGGCGTGCGGTGGCGTCCGGGGCGGAAGTCCGGCTGGGAGATCGACGGGATAAGCGACCAGATCTTGACTGAGTTCTCGATGCGTCGGACTGAGATTGATGACGCTCTGCGAGAACTCGAAGAGGAGATCGGCCGCGGGGCGCACCCAGACGAGATCGAACACATCGTCCTCCGGACCCGTCCCGCCAAGAACCACACCCCGGCAGCGACTCTCGTCGATGGCTGGCGAGACCGAGCGGCCACCCGTGGCCTGGACGCAGACGCGATCAGACAGATCTGCGGCATCGTCGAGCTTGCGTCACCCCCTGCGACCGAGGAGATCTTCACTTCGCTCGCCGCCCCTGACGGAATCTGCACCGGGGGATCTGTGTTCACCCGCTCCGAGGCGCTGGTAGCTCTCGTCAACCATCCGGTGAGTTCGTCCCCAGAGCGCCCGTCCCAGCCGCTGCTCGTTGGCGCCGCAGCGGTAGAGGTGCTCGTCGACAGGTTCCTGACTTCAGATCACGTAGTTGAAGTCAGCAGTGGGGATGAGCCGCTTTACACGACCGTCGAGATGCTTGGGGTCCAAGAGCAGATCGCACGGCGGTTCTCGCTCGGCTTCGACCGGGGCCACTGCATCGCGTCCGAGGCCGCTGTGCGCAAGGCCCAAGCATCGGCGCCGTTCCTGAGCGACGAGCAGCGATCGATGGTCTCGGCATGGTGCACCCAAGGTCATCGCTTCCAGGCCGCTATCGGCCGAGCGGGGACCGGCAAGACCACAACGGTGGCAGTTGCCGCCGCGGCATGGGAGGCGCAGGGATTTCGCGTCGTGGGAACGGCGGTGAAGGGCGAGGCTGCCCGAACGCTGGCTGCAGCGACTGGAATCGAGTGCGAGACGGTCGCGTGGTACCTCGCCCACGACGACCCCGAGGATCTCCCCCTCGACGCCACGACCATCCTCGTGATCGACGAAGCATCCACCCTGGCCGACCGGGACCTCGATGCAATCATGACTATGGCCACACGCTCCGGCGCGGCGCTGCGCCTGATCGGCGACCCCGCCCAGCACGGAGCGATCGCTGCCGGCGGTATGTTCAGAGTGCTCTGCGAACGCAACGCGACACGGACGCCGGAGCTGACCACGACCTACCGCATGAAGGACCCTTCGGATCGCGCCGCGGCCGAAGCGCTCAGAGAGGGACGCATCGACGATGCACTCGATCACCTTGAGGCGGCGGGACACCTGCACCTTGCCAGCGACGACCTTGCGATGTACCGCCAAGTCCTCGGCCGCTGGTGGGACGCTCACCTCGCCGGCCTCGATCACCCAATGGTCGATCGCCGCAACAGCACCCGCCGCCAGCTCAACCGGCTGGCCCACGAGCTCCGCCGCGTCCACGGCGAGGTCGGAGATCAAGAGGTCATCGCCAGCGGCGACCGCCGGTTCTCCGTTGGCGACCGAGTGACGGCTCGCGCACCCGCTCGACATCTGCACGTCGCCGACGATCGCCATGCCTACGTCCGCAACGGCGCGCTCGGCACGGTGACCGCCATCGGGTCGCAGCCGGACAGCCACGCGGATGTCCTCACGGTCGACTTTGACGGCATCGGCCCAATCGACCTGCCTCGTCAGTTCTTCGATCATCACCGCGGCACTGGCGGACACATGGAGGTCGGCATCGACCACGCGTACGCGCTCACGAGTTACGCGGTGCAGGGCTCGACCCGCGAGGTGTCGACCAGCCGAGTCGATGCGACGACAACCCGAGCGGAGACCTACGTCGACATCACCCGCGGGCGCCAGGCGAACCACCTCTACCTCACCACGGCGACCGATGCCCTCGACGGCGAAGCGCTTCCGCGAGTCCCAGCAGCACCGGCCGACGAAGCCATCGCGCATCGCTTGGCACAGTCGACCGCCGAGCTGACGGCCTGGGAGCTCGCCCATCCACCGAACGAGGGCCCGTCGCAACGAGGCCGTGCAATCGGATTCTGAGACCTCACGCGAAGCGAAGCCGCCCTTCGCGGCCTATCTCGACAGATAGCCAGCCCGATCGAGGAGACCGCGATGTCCGCCACCGAGACCGAGACCTCGAGCGAGGTGCTCACCATCGACGAAGCCGCGGCCATCCTGCGGATCAGCCGCAACGCGGCCTACGCCGCTGCCCGCCAGTGGCGAGCCACCCACGGCGATGCGGGGCTCCCGTGCATCGAGATCGGACGCACGCTTCGGGTCCCCCGCCACGAACTCGACCGCATGCTCGGCCGTCCTGGCTGACCGGTCGGGGGACGGCTCTATCGCCAACCTCTACCGTCGACCCGATGCAACGGGTTCCAAGAGATTGCGTCTGGTGTGACCAGAGCGGGCCCACCACGGTCGAGGACGTCATCGCCCAGTGGATCGCACGCCTTTTCCAAGAGCGGTTCTGGCCCCAAACCCCCAACTTTGCGATTCGGCGACCCGGCCGTTGGCACGATGAGGATCTCCCGTCTGCGCAACCCGCCAAGCGGATCAAGATCGACCTGAAGGTCTGCGCCACGTGCAACAACGGCTGGATGTCTCAGTTGGAGACACGGGTGAAGCCGGTTCTGTCCGACCTGATCTTCGCCGAGGATGCCGTCGCAGTGAGCCAGAGCGATGCCGACACCCTGGCGGCGTGGAGCGCCAAGACCCTCACCAATGCCGTCTTTGAACGTCACCGCCGGGCCGATCGACTCGTGCCTCCCGGTGCCCGCGACCTCATTCGCCAACAGCAGGTCCCGACGCCTGACATGGCGATCACGGCCTTTCGGGTCGATGGCCTCGACACCAAGGTGCGCACTCGGGTGAGTGACGTTCCGCTTCGCAAGCCTGGCGGGCGCCAGATCGGCGTCGCCGTCGTCTCGACGCTCCTGATCGGGCGGGTTGCCGTTCGAATGGTCTACTCAACCCATGCCCGCTCCACTCCGGCGCTTCCGGCACCTCTCCGCTCCACCGCCCTACCGCTTTGGCCCACCAGTAGCCGACCCAACACGACAACGGCGCTGACCTGGCCCAAACGTGGAATCCCTGGGGAGGACGCACTCGAGACGATCTGCGACCCGAGCGAAGCTGAGGTCGCGACCTGGTACCCGTAGAAGAGCGTGACTGCCCCGGCCGGCACGAAAGGCGGATCCTCCGGGTGCGGGGGTCTCTAAGGCTGCGCGTCACTCTCCTCTCCACAATCGGTGGGGGCCGCTTCGTCGGCCTCACCTGACCGGGCTCGTTCGGCCTTGGACCGCTGATCCTGAATCAGAAGCGAGAACGTGTCTGCCGCTTCCGCCTGCATGCCGGGGAGGACGTGCTGGTACACGGTCATGGTGAAGGCGACGTTGGCGTGGCCGAGTCGTTCGCTGACCACCTTCACGTGCACGCCGGCCTTCAGCAGCAAGGTGGCGTGCGTGTGCCGCAGGTCGTGGAGCGAGATCGACGGCGCGTCGATCTTGGCGACGGTGCGGTCGAACAGCTGGCTGAAAACGTCGGGGTGCATCGACACGCCATCGCTCTTGACGAACACGAGGTCGTCGCCATCTGGTTCGCCGCCGCGCTCCGCGGTGCGCAGGTTGCGCCAGTCCTCCAACACCTGCACGACACCGTCGTCGACGTCGATCACGCGGCGGCTGGTCCCCGTCTTTACGTCCGAGATCGACACCTCGTAAGCCACTGACACCAGAGCCTGACGCACTGATAGCCGCCCGCTACCGAGGTCAAGGTCGCGCCACCTCAGGCCGAGCACCTCACCTCGTCGCATGCCGGTGTGAGCAGCGACGAAGAAGGCGGGGGCCATGCGGTGCGGAGCAATGGCGTCGAGGAACTGGACGAGCTGGTGGATATCCCAGGCCTTGGTCTCTCGCCGCTTCCGAGCCTGTAGCGATGGGGCATCGGCGAGGGCGACCACGTTGCGAACGACCGTCCCCTTGCGTGCTGCGTCCCCCAGGGCCTTGTTCAACATCACGTGGATGTTGTGGACCGACTTGGGAGAGAGGCCCTTCGGTTGGCCCTTCTCGCCCGGACGCTTCTTGCGCCCGTCCTTGAGCAGGGCTGCGTAGAACATGTCGATGTCCTCGGGCGACAACTGGTCGAGCGGCCGCTTCCCCAGCGCGGGGATCACGTGCAGCTCGACGTTGCGTCGGTAGGCAACGTGGGTGCTCTTGCGCAGCCGCGCCTCCTGAATTGGGAGCCACCGATCCGTCAGGTACTCAGCAAGCGTCAGCTTCTCGCCCACCACGGTCTCGCCTTGATGGCTGCGCTTGACCAAGTCGGCGAGCACCTTCTCGGCGTCGCCTCGGCGAGTCCCTGCCTGGACCCACCGTCGCCGGTACTCGCCCGTCGCCGGGTTCACGCCGTCGTAGACGACGGCGTACCACTTCTTGCCCTTCTTTTGAATGGTTCCGCGCATCAGCGTCCCCTTCGGATCGAACCGGTAGGGGACGTCCGGCAGGCACGGTGGCCGATGATCCCGGGACGTCCGACGGGGATCTGGCGCTGCGACTTCGAATCTAGGCCTGCGGAACCCGAAGATCGTTCCGCACCGAACCCGTCGCGGCATTCAAGGGGCCTCGATCCACCGATCGGGACGGCCTCAGGCGGGGCTCCGGATGCCGTTTCGTACTGCTGCGCACCGCTGTTGCGTGGCCCGTCCCAGGCCGCACAGTAGAAGAAGCAGTAGAAATCTGGTCGTTTGGGCATGAAAGAGGCCCTCCTCGATGTCTCGAAAAGGGCCTCTGACCAGGTATTTGTGTTGGTGGCGGGGGCAGGATTTGAACCTGCGACCTTCGGGTTATGAGCCCGACGAGCTACCAGACTGCTCCACCCCGCGGCGTGCTGACGACCCTACCGAGCGGCCCTCGCGGACTGCAACCTGGAAGCCCGGCGATGGGCCGCTTGACCCATCCGACGGTGCCGCTGACCTGGGGCTACGTGCCTGCTGAGGTCGTGGTGGTGGTGGCGGGGTTCGTGGTGGTGGTCGACTTCGGCTGGGTGGTGGTGGCGGTCTTGCCGCCCTCTCCCCCCTCGGCGTCGTTCTCCTCGCGGAGCGCCTGGAGCTGCTCGGCCAGGTCGGAGGCCTGGGCGATCTTCTTCGCGTACTCGACCTGGTCGCCGTCTCGGGCGGCGGCGTCGGCGGCGTCGAACGCGTCGACGATGTCGTCGATCAGCTTCCCCTCCCGTTCGGTGAGGGTGCCGCTCGGCGTCTGCTGCTGGGGCTTCTCCGGGTTGGCGCCGCCGGTGGGTACCGACGCCTCGTCGCCGCCCTGCACGCTGACGGGCACCTTGGTACCGAAGATCTGCTCGAGCGCCCCGTAGAGGCTGGTGCTCAGCTTCACATCGGACTGGTCGCCCGGCCGCCGGTAGTTGACGATGACGTACTCGACCTTGGCGGCGTTGTTCTTGTCGGCGGCCGACAGGAAGCTCTGCACGTACAGCAGCGAGTTGCCCACCGGCACGATCGACGGCGCCGCGAAGGTGCAGACCCGCTTGTCGGCGCACAGGTCCTTCACCTTGGCGGCGACCTGGTCGTTGGCGAGGATGTCCGCGGCGGCGAGGTTGGGGCCCTCGGGCAGGTCGCTCACCGGCAGCTTGTACGCCTTGAGCGTGCCGTAGTCGGGGCCGGGGTCGCTGTTGGCCACGATGAACGCGCGCAGCTGGTTGTCGCCGCCGCCCTCGGAGTCGTCGCTCGACGTCACGTACGGCCGCTGCAGCACGAACGACGGCTCGTCCTCCCCCGGCAGCTGCATCAGCAGGTACTGCGAGGGGTACTTGTCGTTGCTGGTGAGCTCCTGGCCGTCGGGGCCGACGGGGGTGTTCGAGTCACCGGACTTCTCGATGGCACCCGAGTCGCGCGGCACGCTCCACTCGTCGTTGCCGTTGTAGAAGTCGTCGGCCTTCGTCACGTGGTACTTCGCCCACATCTGGGTCTGCACCGTGAACAGGTCCTCCGGGTACCGGAAGTGCTCGGCCAGCTTCTCCGGCACCTCGTCGTCCGACGTGAACAGTTCCGGGAAGGCCTTCTGGTACGCCCGGATCAGCGGGTCCTTCGTGTCCACGACGTAGAGGGTCACGGTGCCGTCGTACGCGTCGACCACGGCCTTCACCGAGTTGCGGGCGTAGTTGAACGAACGGCCGTACAGGCCCGACGTCGGGTCGAGCCCGCCGGTGTCGGCCCGCTGGGCGTTCGGGTAGTTCCGGGTGGTCGTGTAGGCATCGACGACGTACTTGATCTTCCCGTCGAGCACGACGGCGTACGGGTCGTGGTCGTAGGCGAGGAACGGGGCGACCGCCTTGAGCCGGGACGTCACGTCCCGCTCCAGCAGCACCTTCGAGTCGGAGCGGATGTTGCCCGACACGAGCGGGTTCACGTCGCCGAAGCGCAGCGCGAACGCTGCCTTCCGCAGCAGCCCGGTGGCGCCGGAACCGACCTCGACGCCGTCGTCGCCCTC
>DATMGQ010000341.1:0-6789 GCA_035555395.1 Acidimicrobiales bacterium | reverse complement strand
ACCCCGACGGCCTGCTGCTGCACACGGATGCGGTGGCGGCGGCCGCCTGGGTCGACGTCGCCGCGCTGGCCGAGCGGGCCGACCTGATCACGATCAGCGGCCACAAGGTCGGCGGGCCCAAGGGCATCGGCGTCCTCGCCGTCCGGGACGGGGTCGAGCTGGCGCCGCTGCTGCTCGGCGGCGGCCAGGAGCGCGAGCGGCGCAGCGGAACGCCCGACGTCGGCGGGGCCGTCGCCCTCGGTGCCGCGCTGGCCGTGACCGCCCGTGACCGGATCACGGTCGTGCAGCGGGTGGAGGAGCAGGCCGAGCGGCTCGTCGCCGGCCTCACCGCGGCGGTCGACCACGTCCGCCCGACGGTGCCGGCCCGGTCCGCGCCGGGCGTCGCCAACATCGTCCACCTGTCGTGCCGCGAGGTCGACAGCGAGCCGCTGCTCTTCCTGCTCGACGAAGCCGGGGTGGCGGCATCGGCGGGGTCGTCGTGCGCGTCCGGGGCGCTGGAGCCGTCGCACGTGGTCGACGCGCTCGGGGTGGCACCGGACTGGGCCCCCGGCGCGCTGCGCCTGTCGCTCGGCTGGTGCACCACCGACGACGAGATCGACCACGCGCTCGCCGTGATCCCGGCCGCCATCGCGCAGCTGCGCCCGACCGCGGAGCCGGCGGCGTGAAGGTCCTCGTGATGATGTCGGGCGGGGTCGACTCGTCGGTGGCCGCCGCCCTGCTGCGCGACCAGGGTCACGAGGTCGTGGGCGTCACGCTCAAGCTCTGGGGCGGCGAGAGCGACTCCGGCTGCTGTTCGGTCAGCGACGTCGACGACGCCCGCCGCGTCGCCGACGCCCTCGGGCTGGTGCACCACGTCTTCAACTTCGGCGACGCCTTCACCGAGCACGTGGTCGCGCCCTACGCCGCCGACCACGGCGCCGGCCGCACGCCCAACCCGTGCATCGAGTGCAACCGGCACATCAAGTTCGCGGCGGTCGACGAGCGGGCCCGCGCCCTCGGCTTCGACGCCGTCGCCACCGGCCACCACGCCCGCATCGCCGTCCGACCCGACGGCACCCGCCGCATCGCCCGGGGCGCAGACGCCGCCAAGGACCAGAGCTACGTGCTGCACATGCTCGACCAGGAGCAGCTCGCCCGCACCCTCCTGCCGCTCGGCGGGATGCAGAAGGACGACGTCCGGGCGCTCGCCGCCGAGCTGGGCCTGCGCACCGCGGGCAAGCCCGACAGCCAGGACGTGTGCTTCATCACCAAGGCCACCGGGCGGGGCTCGTTCCTCGATCGCCGGATCCCGCTCACGCCCGGGCGCGTCGTCGACGGCGACGGCCGCGAGGTCGGCTCGGTCTCGGCGGTGGAGCTGGTGACGGTCGGCCAGCGCAAGGGCCTCGGCCTGGCGGGCGGGGGTGCGCCCCGGTACGCCGTCGACGTCGACATCCCGAGCGCCACCGTCACCGTCGGGTCGAAGCGGGACCTGCTGGTGGCCGAGCAGCCGGTCACCGGGCTGCGCTGGTCGACGGGCCCGGTCGACGGCCGCCTCCTCGTCCAGGTCAGTGCGCACGGCACCCCGGCTCCCGCCCGCCTCGTCGACGCCGGCGACGGCCACGCCACGGTCGTGTGGGCCGAACCCCAGCGCCGCGTCGCCGCCGGCCAGAGCGTCGTGGCCTACCAGGGCGACGAGGTCGTCGCCGGCGCCACCGCCACCTGACCCCGCCCACCCGGTCGGCCGGCCGCGGGCGCTCCGGGCGCGGGCGGCCGCTCCAGACCGCCGTGTTCAGGTGGGGTTGGCCGGAGGGCCACCGGGGTCGTGTCACGATGGACGGCGATGCCGAACCACCAGCACAACTCGGTCGGCCACGTGGCCGCCCGGATCCGCCGGTGGACGAGCCAGGGGGTCGAGGCCCGGCGCACCGCCTGGCGGGTGCCGGTGGAGCCGCCCGAGGAGGGCGCGCCCCGCGGCGCCGACCGGCCTCGGACCACGCTCGATGCGACGATCCGGCCCATCGGCACCGGCCGCTACCGGCGCCTGGCCTGGGCCGACGGCGAGCCGCACCTCGTCCGCACCGACCTCGGCGCGGTCCCGGCGGACGACCGGGCTGCGTCCCGCCGCTCGCTGCTGTACTTCGCCCACCACACCGACGTGCACGTGTGCGACGCCCAGTCGCCGGCACGCTTGGAGGGCGGCGAGACGTTCGGCTGGTTCAACCCGGGCGCCGACGGCGGCCACCGGCCGCAGGAGACGTGCACCACCCAGGTGCTCGACCAGCTGGTCGTCGCCACGAACGCGGTCGCGGAGAGCCCGCTCACCGGCGCCCGCATGGCCTGGTGCGCGCAGACCGGTGACAACACCGACAACCGCACGGTCGGCGAGGTCGCCTGGTGGCTGGGCGTGCTGGCGGGCGAGGTCGTCACCCCGAACTCCGGCGCCGACGGCACCTACGAGGGGGTGCAGCGCTCGGGTTGGCGCGGCGCCTGGCATCCCGACGACCCGAGCGACGACGTGTACGGCCGGGCCGGGTTCCCGTGCCTGCCCGGGTTCCTCGACGCCGCCGTGCGGCCGTTCCAGGCCACCGGGCTCGACGTGCCGTGGCTCGCCGTCTTCGGCAACCACGACGTCCTCTACCAGGGGACGTTCGGCGAGCGCGTCACCCACCTGGGCGACCTCCTCGCCTCGGCGAGCACGAAGCCCCGCGGCGCGTTCGGCCTCGTCCGCTCCAACGTCCACGCCCGGGTGGCCGGCACCGGTGCCGAGCGGTGGGAGGGGTGGGGCAAGGGGCCTGGCGTCCAGCATGTGACACCCGACCCGGAGTCGCGCCGGTCGGTCCCGCTCGACGAGTTCCTCCAGAAGCTCGTCGATGCCGGCGGCCACGGCTACACGCAGCAGCACGTCGACGACCACCAGTCGTGGTGGTCCCGCCCGGACGGCGACGGCATCCAGGTCATCGGGCTCGACACCTGCAACCACCGCCAGGGCTCGGGCGGCTCCCTCGGCCCGCGCCAGACGGCCTGGCTCGAGCAGGAGCTCCAGCGGCACCACCGGCGCTACCGCAACCCCAGCGGCACCTGGGTGCAGTCCGGTGGCTCCGACCGGCTGGTGGTGCTGCTCAGCCACCACAACAGCTGGACGATGGACAACCGCCACGACGACGACGTCGATCCCGGGCCCCGGACGCTCGGCCCGGACCTGGTGGCCATGCTCGCCCGCTTCCCCAACGTGGTGCTGTGGGTCAACGGCCACTGCCACGAGCACAAGGTCCTGGTGCACCGCGGCAGCGCCCCCGGGAGCGGCTGCTGGGAGGTCGACACCGTGAGCGGCATCGACTTCAGCCAGCAGGGCCGCACCTTCGAACTGGTCGACAACGGCGACGGCACGCTGTCGATCTTCGTCACGGTCATCGACCACGCCGGCCCGCCCGCGGTGGAGCACCGCAGCGGCTCCGGGTGGACCACGGAGGAGCTGGCGTCGATCAGCCGCGAGCTGGCCGCCAACGACGACCGCTGGATCGACCCGTTCGCGCTCCTCGGCGGTCCCGACGACCGCAACGTGGAGCTCGTCGTCGCCGCGCCGTTCGACCTGGCGGGCCCTGGCTGATCTTCATCCCCGTCCGGTGCGTGTGGTTGACTTTCCGGGCGGGAGGACACGGGATGGAAGCGGTTGGGACGGATGCGGGGCTGCTGTCGCTGACCCTGCTCGCACAGCTGGCGGCGGCGGTTCGAGGCGACGTGCCCGAGGGCCTGGTGGCCTCGCTCGTGGCCCTGCTGCCGGCCATCGACGGGATCGCCCTGAAGGCGGTGCCGGGCACGCCGTACTCCCGGCAGAAGATCTACGAGAGCTCCGATCTCGAGGTGATGATCGCCAACTGGGAGCCCGACTTCCGGTGCGCACCGCACGACCACGGCGGCAGCGGCGGGTTCGTCGCCCTGCTCCGCGGCTCGTTCAACGAGCGGCGCTTCGCATGGGACGGGCCCCGGCTCGTCGTGACCGACGAGACCGACCGGAGCGAGGCGGACTGGCTCGCCTTCGGCCCCGAGGTGATCCACGACATGGTCGCCCCCGTCGGCGGCCTGACCCTGCACGCGTACTCGCCGCCGCCCCAGCGCATGAACGTCTACGACCTGGAGCGCCAGGAGGTGCTGGACCTCGTGGGCAACTTCGGTGCCTGGATCCCCGCGGAGGACGTCCCGCGCACCGGGTTCGCCGACGCGGCCGCCCCGGCTGGCGCGCCGGAGCCAGCGGATGCCGACGAGCCGGCCGGGCCGGTCGCCGCCCACGGCAAGCCGGTGATCTGGGTGGCGCACACGATCCAGTACCGGGGAGGCTCGGCGGCGTTCGCGGTGGCCGCCGACACCATGGTCCGGGAGCTCGCTGCGGCCCAGCCCGACGCCGACGTCCAGCTCGCGCGCCTCGACGGCAAGGCCGACTTCGTCGCCGAGATGGACCGGCTGGCTGCCGAGGGCCGCCAGATCCGGGAGCTCCACTTCATCGGCCACTCCGGCATGTACGGCCCGATGTTCAAGTCGACCGAGTGGCCCGAGCAGTTCTCGCCCCACGAGTGGCGGGAGATGCACATCCCGTTCGCCCCCGACGGCCGGGCGTCCTTCCACGCCTGTCGAACCGCCCGGTGGTTCGCCCCGTTCTTCGCCCGGACCTTCGACGTCCCCTGCTCGGGGAACCGCGGCTACACCACGGTGTCGGCCCGCAAGGACCGCTTCGCCTGGGCCGGTCGCGCCCCCGAGGAGCGTCGCGACCTGTACCTCGTGGCCACGCCGGGGAAGAAGTCCCACGGCGTCGCCGGCTCGCTCCGGAAGTACGCAGGCGCCCCCGTCGAGCCCATGACCGAGTACCTGCCGGCGGACCCCGACGGCGTCACGTCCTACGACAAGGTCGCGGAGCTGTACGACGCCGCCTACGTCGACATCCGGGTCCGCGAGGCCGAGTGGGCGTGGATCATCGAGCACGCCGACCAGGCCCGCCGGGAGCTCGGCCGGCCGTTCCGCATCGCCGAGATCGGCTGCGGCAACGGCGCCCTGCTCCGGGCGCTCGACGACCGCGGCGACCTCGACGCCGGGTTCGGGTTCGACGACTCCGTCGCCATGGTCGGCCGGGCCCAGACCCGCAGCGACGACCGGGACCGCCTGCAGTTCGCCCGGATCGACGGGCCGGTCATCGACCTCCCCGACGACTCGGTCGACGTCGTGCTCTCGTTCCTGTCGTTCCGCTACCTCGACTGGGATCCGATCATGGAGGAGGTGCGGCGCGTGCTGGCCCCCGGCGGCCGGCTCTGGGTCGTCGACATGGTCGCCCAGCCGGTCCGGGCCCGGGAGCTGCCGCTGCTCGCCTCGTCGACGCTCACGCACCTGCGCATGCCCAAGCGCCACCCGCAGTTCGACCAGGACCTCCACGCCCTGACGTCGCACCCCGACTGGCTGACGATGCTCCGCTACAACCCGATCCGGGCGGAGCACGAGTACCGCTGGTTCCTGGAGAGCCGCTTCCCGGCCAGCGAGCTCGAGGTGCTCACGGTGACGACGACCCAGCGGGTGGTGGCCTTCGACTCCGGGCCGCTCGAGAAGGGCGTCACCGAGCCGCTGTCCTACCCGTGACCGACCGCCTCGGGATCGTCGACTGGGGCATCGGCGGGCTGGGCCTGCTCGGCCACCTCGACCGCGACCGGCCCGGCCTCGACGTCGTCTACTGGTCGGACACCGGCTTCACGCCCTACGGGCTCGTCCCGACGGCGGCGCTGGCCACCCGGCTGCGGGCCGTGGCCGACGCGCTCGCGGGCCGGGGGTGCACCGAGGTCGTGCTGGCCTGCAACGCCGCCAGCACCGTCGTCGACCGCCTGGGCGGGGCCGCGGTCCCGGTCTCGGGGATCATCGCCGCAGGCATCGCCACGGTGCCCGACGACCTCGCCGGCACCATCGGCGTCGTCGGCGGCCGGCGCACGATCCGCGGCGGCCACTACCGGCGGGGCCTCGCCCGACCGGGCCTGCGGGTCGTGTCGCGGGTGGCCCAGCCGCTCTCGGCCCACATCGAGGCGGGTCGCATCGGCACGGATGCGTTCGAGCAGGACCTCCGCCGCATCGTCGCCCCGCTGCGCGGCGCCGACGCCGTGGTCCTCGCGTGCACCCACTACCCGGCGGCGACCGAGGCCTTCGCCGCCGCGCTGCCGGGCACCGCCCTCCTCGACCCCGCCGCCCAGCTGGCCGCCGACCTCGTCGGCCGCCTCGGACCGGGCACCGGCCGGCGCACCGTCCTCACCACCGGCGACCCCGCCCTCATGCGCCGGTCGGCGCTCGCCGCCTGGGGGCGAGACCTGCCCGACGTCGCGCCCGTGGCCGTCTGAGGGCGATCGGCGAGTCCCGCGCCGCGGCCTGGAAGACTGGCGGCGTGCGGGGAGCGGAGGGGGAGGGGCGCTACGACGCCGGGTACACGTGCGTCCGGCGCGACGGCGGCCGGCCCGTCCCGTGGCAGGCCCTGGCGCCGACGGAGGTCACGATCGCCGCAGACCGGGTCCAGGTGCGGAACCGGTTCACGCGGGCGAGCTGGGTGCTCGAGCGCGCCGAGGTCGAACAGGTCGTGCGCCTGCCCCGGTGGCAGCCACGCACGCGGCGCAGCCCGCTCGCCGAGGCGCTCGCCTTCCTGCTCGTCGACGGCGGCGCCTGGGACGTGCTCGTGCGGCCTGCGTGGCTCGACGAGGTGCTCGAGGCCCGCGGCTGGCCGGTCGACCGGGCGGCCGACGTGACGTGGGAGCAGGTGCTCGACCGGGCGGTCCGGTCGCCGCCTGCCACGCC
>DATMGQ010000340.1:0-17913 GCA_035555395.1 Acidimicrobiales bacterium | reverse complement strand
AGATGAGCCCGACGGTGACGCCGCACACGTCGATCGGGATGTCGACCCCGGGTCCGCCGGGGGTGGTGGGTCCGCCGGTGCAGGTGGTCTCGCTGTCGGAGATGAGCCCGACGGTGACGCCGCACACGTCGATCGGCACGGTGACGGGGACGTCGATGAGGCCGCCGCCGGGATCGCCCGGGTTCGACGGGGTGGTCGGGTTCGAGCACGTGGTGCCCGAGTCCGAGATCACGCCGACGGTGATGCCGCACACGTCGATGGGTGCGGTGACCGGGACGTCGATGAGGCCGCCGCCGGGATCGCCCGGGTTCGACGGGGTGGTCGGGGTCGGGGCCGTGCAGGTGGTGTCGGTGTCCGAGATCACGCCGACGGTGATGCCGCACAGGTCGACCGGGACGGTGACGGGGGCGTCGATCAGGGTCCCGCCGGGGTTGGTCGGTGCCGGTGCCGGTGCCGGTCCCGGGTTGGTGCACCTGGTGTCGGTGTCGGAGACGATGCCGACGGTGACGCCGCACAGCTCGACGGGGACGGTGGCATCGACGTCGATGAGCCCGCCGCCGCCGGTGGTGGGTGCCGGTGCCGGAGCCGGAGCCGGTGTGCCGCAGGTGGTGTCGGTGTCGGAGATGATGCCGACGGTGACGCCGCAGAGGTCGACGGGGACGGTGAGGTCGACGTCGATGACCGCCGGGGGCTCGGGTTCAGGAGCGGGTGCGGGTGGTGGGGTGGGGCAGGTGGTGGTGGTGTCGCCGAGCAGGGCGACGGTGGTGCCGCAGAGGTTCACCGGGATGTCGACGTCGACGTCGATGAGCTGCGGTTGGTCGGTGGGGGCCGCGTCGGCGGCAGTGGTGAGCGCGGGAGCGGCGACGCTGACGAGCCAGAGGCCCGCGGCGAGCAGCACCATGCGCAGCACCGTGCGAAGCAGGGTGTTCATGGTTCCTCCTCAGGAATCGGTGCATCCGGGCCGGCGGTGGTGCCGGTACCGGGTCTTGGTTCCGTGTGGACCCGGGCGCGTGCGCGCGGGGTCCGGGAGGAGGGTCAGTCCGGGGAGACGTCGGGGCCCGCGGGCGGAGCCGGCGGGGGCACGGGAGCCGTGGGGACGTCGATCAGTCCAGCGCAGCCACGGGCCGTGGGTGCGCCGTCGGAGCCCAGCCACGCCGGGCCGGCGGCCGCAGGTGGCGTGGTCCCACCGGAGGTGCCGTGGGTGCACGGCATCGGCATCGGCACCGGCAACGGCGCCTCAGGCACATCGGGCACGCCGCCCTGCGAGGCGCGCGGGCCGTCGGGGCCGTCACCATCCGAGATCGGGCCGAGGCTCGTGGCGTCAGCCGTGGATCCGCTGCTGCGGCCGGCGCGGGCACCGCCCAGCGCAGCCGTCAGCGGGTCGATCTCCGCGGTGCCGGCAGGGCCGGCAGCAAGGGCGAGGGGGAGGGGCGCACCGGGGTCCACGAGCGAAGGGTCGTCGGTGTCCGACGATCCACGGCCGGGGGTCGCTCCCGGCTCGGTCGTGGACCCCGGCGGCAGCAGTGGCGGCAGCTCGCCGACCGGCCGCGTCCCGGGATCGGCGGGGACCACCGGGGTGGTCGGCGTCCCGGGCGTGCTCGGGGTCGTCGGCGTCGTGGGGGCGGTCGGGACGCCCGGGGTGGTGATCGTGGTGGTGATGCCCTCGGTCACCTGGCCGACCGTGTCGAGCACCGGGGCCACCACCGGATCCGCGGCCTGCGTGACCGGCGCCAGCACCGGCGACACGATCGGGTCGACCGTGGCCACCACGCCGTCGACCGTGGTGCCCACCGGCGTCGAACCGGTCAGCGGCTGCGTGACCCCGTCGACCAGATCGACCACGGGCGTCAGCGCACCGCCCTGGCCCAGCAGCCCCGCCAGGACCCCGGCGTCGCTCGAGGCCGCGGGCGCCGTGTCGGCGCCCCTCGCCTCCGCGGAGCCGCCCCACAGGAGGAGGACGATGCCGCCGGCGAACATCGCCGCAGCCAGGCGCAGGACGGCGGGGCGCATGGCGAAGGAGCGCTGGTGGTACGCCCCTCCTGCTGCGTTCGTCCAAGCCGCCATGCTGTCCTGCCGATGTCGTGGTGACCACGTTGCGCGGTCATGTTCCCACGATCGGTATAGGCCAAACGCCCTATGCGGTCAAGCAACCGCCGAGCGTGACGCCTTCGGCGGCGGGGTTCAGAGGTAGCGGGGCGTGGCGAAGACCTCGCGGACCATGGGCTCGAAGTGCTCGAGCGGGTAGGTCTCGCCGTCGGGGTCGAAGGCCACCTGGTCCCACTCGTCGGCGAACAGCGCCGCCAGGTCGAAGAAGCCCTCGCCCTCGTACTGGTCGCGGGCGTTGACGTCGCCGCCGAAGTGGCCGTAGTAGTGCCTGCCCTGGAAGTCCTGGTGCACGCGGATCGCGTCGTGGACCTCGGGGCGCACGTAGGGCCGGAGGATCGCAGCAGCGATCTCGGGGTGGCCCATGACGCTGATGAGCTTGCCGATGTCGTGGCACAGCGAGGCGACGATCACCTCCTGGTCGGCACCGGCCTGCTCGGCGAGGGTGGCCGTCTGGAGGGCGTGCACCTTCTGGTTGGTGCTGAAGCCGTCGGTGATGCCCTCGAGCCGCTCGATCATGTTGAGGATCTCGTCGGCGACCCGGGGCTGGTTGTTCATCGTCTCGGCGCCGATCACCGACCACTGCTCGGCGGTCGACTCGTCCATCCGGGTGAAGCTCGTGGCGGTCATGCGCCCATTCTGCCAACGGATCGGCAGCGGCGCCCGGTTCGCACCGCGGCCCAGGTCAGCGCTTTGTCCGGATCAGATGAGGGTTTGTGCCAGTTGATGCTGGCACAAGCTCACAGCGAGGCGAGGACGTCGGCGGCGTGGATGCTGCGCTCGTCGGCCGCGGGCCGGTCCGGGACCGAGCCACCGAGGCTGAGGGTGGCCAGGAGGTCGATGCCCGACAGGAGCTCCCGCAGGTTGCGCGGCGTCGGGAAGTACTCGTCCTCGTTGGTGATGGCCACCTCCTCGACGCCCTGGGCCGGGGCGAGGGCGGCGATGACCTCCTCGACGAGCGACTCCGGGGCCGAGGCGCCGGCGGTGACGCCGACCACGCCGGAGAGGTCGTCGGGGAGCTCGGCGGCCGAGTTGATGCGGTGCACGCGTGCCGTGCCCGCCTCGCGGGCCAGCTTCTCGAGCGCCACGGTGTTCGACGAGTTGGCCGAACCGATCACCACCACGGCGTCGCAGCGAGGAGCGATCTCGGCGAGCGCTCCCTGGCGGTTGGTGGTGGCGAAGCAGAGGTCCGACCGGCCGGGGGTCCAGAGGTCGGGGAAGCGGTCGCGGGTGGCGTCGAGCACGCCCTTCCAGTCCCGGTGGGAGAGGGTGGTCTGGGCGAGCATGGCCACCGGCTGCTCGAACTGGGGGAGCGCGGCGACCTCGTCGACGTTCTCGACCCGGTGGATGGAGTCCGGGGCGACGGCCATGGTGCCGACCGCCTCCTCGTGACCCTCGTGGCCGACGTAGACGATGCGGTAGCCCTTGCCGGCTCGGACCTTGACCTCGTGGTGGACCTTGGTGACGAGCGGGCAGACGGCGTCGACCACGTAGCCCCCGTTGGCGCGGGCCGCGGCCACGACCTCGGGCGCCGAACCGTGGGCGGAGAGCATGAGCGGACGGCCCTCGGGCACCTCGGACACGTCGTCGACGAAGATCACGCCGAGGTCCTCGAAGCGCTTCACGACCGACTGGTTGTGGACGATCTCGTGGTAGCAGTACACGGGCGCATCGAAGGCCCGCACCATCCAGGCCAGGGCCTTGATCGCCATCTCCACCCCGGCGCAGAAGCCCCGGGGAGCGGCGAGCAGCACCTTGTCGACAGCCATGCGCCCACCCTACCGGCCGCCCTCGAAACCCCCAGATCAGAGGGACGATGGGGCCGCCCCGGTAGGATCGCCGGCTATGTCTGCGCCCCGTGTTGTTGCCGTCGCGCCCGGGTCGCCGGCCGCGCTCGGGGGCGTGCAGGTCGGCGACGAGGTCCTGGCCGTCGACGGCGAGCGCCCGCGCGACATCATCCGCTGGACGTGGCTCACCGACGAGGCCGATCCGGTCCTCGAGATCAGCCGCGGCGGGCTGGAGCTCACCATCGAGGTGGAGAAGGACGCCGGCGCCCCGCTCGGCATCGACGTGCACTCGGCGCTGTTCGACCAGCTCCGCACCTGCGACAACCACTGCGAGTTCTGCTTCATCTACCAACTGCCGCCCGGCATGCGGAAGAGCCTCTACCTGAAGGACGACGACTACCGGCTGAGCTTCCTCTACGGGAACTTCACGACGCTCACCCGGTTCACCGAAGCCGATCTCGAACGGGTCGTCACCGAGGGCCTGTCGCCGCTCAACGTCAGCATCCACGCCGTCGACCCCGCCGCCCGCAACGACCTGCTCCGCAACCGCCGTGGCGGGCCCAGCCTGCGCTGGCTGCGGGCCCTGCTCGACCACGGCATCGAGGTCCACGGCCAGATCGTGTGCTGCCCGGGCCTGAACGACGGCGCCGTGCTCGACGACACCCTCGCCGGCGTGCTCGAGCAGTTCCCCGAGCTGGCCAGCCTGTGCGTCGTGCCGCTCGGCATCTCCAAGTTCAACACCGAGGCGCGCATGCGGCCCACGACCCAGGCCGAGGCCGCGGCGGTGGTCGAGTGCATCGAGGACTGGCAGGAGGTCTACCTCCAGGTCCTCGGCCGACGGCTCGTCCAGGCGTCCGACGAGTACTACCTCCTCGCCGGGCGCCCGTTCCCCGAGCCGGAGGCCTACGAGGGCTTCGCCATGCACGAGGACGGCGTGGGCATGGCCCGCACGTTCGAGCTGGAGTTCCTCGGCCGCTCCGACGCCACCACGGCGCCGCAGCCCGGGTTCTTCGCGTGGGCCGACGCCACCTCGGCCGAGGCCGCCGAAGCCGCCGAGGCCGCCCCGCACCAGGGCGGCCGGTACGAGGCCGCCGGCGACTACGGCGCGCCGGCCGAGGGCTACCGGGCCGTGCGCACCGTGGATGTCGTGGAGCCGGTCGACGGCGGGGTTGCGGTCGCCCTGCGGCCCCGCCGCGGCGCCCCCACCGCGGTGCTCACCAGCGAAGCCGGTGCGGCCGTGATCGGACCGCTCGTCGCCTCGCTCGACCGCCGCGACGTGCGCGTCCTCCCGGTGGCCAACCAGTTCTTCGGCGGCACCACCTCGGTCACCGGGCTGCTCGTCGGCGAGGACCTCGCCCGCGTCCTGGCCGACCAGCCCGAGACCCACCGCTACCTGCTCCCCGACGTCTGCCTCTCGGGCGGCCGCTTCCTCGACGGAGGAACCCCGGCCGACCTGCCGCGCCCCGTCGAGATCATCCCCACCGACGGCGCCGCGCTGCGCCGGGCCTTGGAGGCCTAGATGTCCGAACTCCCCATGGTGGCCATCGTCGGCCGCCCGAACGTGGGCAAGTCCACCCTGATGAACCGCATCATCGGCCGTCGCGAGGCCATCGTCGAGGAGCTCCCCGGCGTCACCCGCGACCGCAAGGAGGTCGAGGCCGACTGGATCGGCCGGCGCTTCCGCCTGGTCGACACCGGTGGCTGGATGCCGGGCGGCACCGCCCTCGACGAGAAGGTCAGCCGCCAGAGCGAGCAGGCCATCAAGGAGGCCGACGCCCTCATCCTCGTCACCGACGTCTCGATGGGCATCACCGAGGAGGACGCCCGGATCGCCGAGCTGCTCCAGCAGGCGACCCAGCCGGTGTTCGTCGTGGCCAACAAGGTCGACGACCCGTCGCGCGAGGCGATGATGTGGGAGCTGCTCGGCCTCGGCCTCGGGAACCCGTGGCCGGTGAGCGCCCTCCACGGCCTCGGCACCGGCGACATGCTCGACGCCCTCGTCGCCGCGCTGCCCGAGCCGGACGAGGACGAGGACGAGCAGCCGGCCGAGGCCGACGGCGAGCGGGTGTTCGCCGTGGCGCTCGTCGGCCGGCCCAACGTCGGCAAGTCGACGCTGTTCAACCGGCTCATCGGCGAGGACCGCTCCGTGGTCCACGACATGCCCGGCACCACCCGCGACGCCATCGACACCGTCGTCGAGACCCCGGACGGGCCCATCAAGTTCGTCGACACCGCCGGCATGCGCCGGAAGTCCCGCATCGAGGAGAGCACCGAGTACTTCTCCTTCGTGCGTGCCCTGCAGGCGGTGGACTCGTCGGACGTCGCCCTCCTCGTCATCGACGCCACCGAGGGCGTCACCCACCAGGACCAGCGTCTCGCCGAGCGCATCGACGCCGCCGGCTGCCCGATCGTCATCCTGCTGAACAAGTGGGAGCTGCTCGACACCGAGGAGCGCGCCGCGGTCACCTACGACGTCGGCCAGAAGCTCGCGTTCCTCGGCGAGAGCGAGGTCATCCGGATCTCGGCGCTCACCGGCCGCAACGTCCACCGGCTCCTGCCGGCGCTCACCGACACGATCGAGGGCTACCACAAGCGGGTGCCCACCCGGCGGGTGAACGACGTCGTCTTCGCGGCCCAATCGGCGCAGCCCGCGCCCCACGGCGCGCGCATCCTCTACGCCACGCAGGGCGCCACCGATCCGCCCACCTTCACGCTGTTCGCCAACAAGGAGCTCCCGGCCACGTACCTTCGGTACATCGAGCGCCGTCTCCGCGAGGCGTTCGACCTGGGCGCCACGCCGATCAAGCTCCGGGTCCGGCAGCGCTCCAACTGACCACCGACCGCCCTCCACCAGGACCGCCGATGATCGAAGCGCCGCCCGCCCTCGACGACCCGCCGCCGTTGGGGCTGACCGCCGACGAGGTGGCGGCCCGCGTCGCCGCGGGGGAGACCAACGCGGTCGACGAGCACACGTCCCGGACGGTCGAGGAGATCGTCCGGGCCAACGTCTTCACCCGCTTCAACGCCATCCTCGCCGTGTTGGCGGTGGCGGTGCTGACCACGGGACGGCTGGCCGACGCCCTCTTCGCCCTGGTCCTCGTCATCAACGCCATCATCGGCATCGGCCAGGAGGTCCGGGCCAAGCGGACCCTGGACCGGTTGGCCTTCCTGAACGCGCCCACCGCCGCCGTCGTCCGAGACGGCGCCGAGACCGATCTGCCGCTCGGCGACATCGTGCTGGGCGACCTCGTCGTGCTCCGCACCGGAGACCAGGTCCCTGCCGACGGCATCGTCGCCCACAGCTCCGGCCTCGAGGTCAACGAGTCCGCGCTCACCGGCGAGTCCGATCCCGTCGAGAAGCACGAGGGCGATTCCGTCCTCTCCGGCACCATCGTCGTGGCCGGGCGCGGCCGCTTCCAGGCCACCGCCGTCGGCTCGGAGGCGTACGCCCGGAAGCTCGCCGCCGAGGTCAAGGTCTTCAAGCGCACCCGCAGCGAGATCGAGGTGTCGATCGACTTCCTGCTTCGGGTCATCACCTGGGCCATCGTCGGCGTGACCCCGCTGCTCCTGTGGTCGCAGTTCCGCACGAACGAGGGCGGGGACTGGCGCGATGCGGTCACCGGCACCGTGGCCGCCCTCGTCGGCATGGTGCCCGAGGGCCTGGTCCTGCTCACCAGCGTCGCCTTCCTCCTGGCCGCGCTGGCGCTCACGAAGCGCCAGGTGCTGGTGCAGGAGCTGCCCGCGGTCGAGGGCCTGGCACGCGTCGACGTCGTCTGCCTCGACAAGACCGGCACCTTGACGGCCGGCGGCATCGTGTTCGACGCCCTGCACGTCGTCACGCCCGATGCCATCAGCGAGCAGACCATCACCGAGGCCCTCGGCGCCCTGGCCGACGCACCCGATCCCAACGCCAGCCTCGGGGCCATCGGCGAGAGGTTCCTGCCGGTCGAGGGCTGGGAGCGAGACGGCGACGTGCCGTTCTCCTCGTCCCGCAAGTGGAGCGCCGCCTCGTTCGCGGGGAAGGGAAGCTGGTACCTCGGTGCCCCCGAGATCCTCCTCGGCGACGACGACCCGTTGCACGACCAGGTCTCCGAGCTCGCCGCCACCGGCCGCCGGGTGCTGCTCGTCCAGCACGTCGACGGACCGCTCCAGGGCGAGGCCCTGCCCGACTCGCGCACCTCGGCCTGCCTCTGCACGCTGGCCGAGCAGGTCCGCCCCGACGCCGCCGAGACCCTCAGCTACTTCGCCGACCAGGGCGTGGCCATCAAGGTCATCTCGGGCGACAACCCCACCACCGTCGGCGCCATCGCCACCGAGGTCGGGCTCGACGCCGGCACCCCGGTCGACGCCCGCACGCTGGGCGACACCGCCGAGGACCTGGCCGAGGCGGTGGCCACCACCACCGTGTTCGGGCGGGTCAGCCCCAAGCAGAAGCAGGCGATGGTCCGCGCCCTGCAGGACGACGGCCACGTGGTGGCCATGACCGGCGACGGCGTCAACGACGCGCTCGCGCTCAAGGACGCCGACATCGGCGTGGCCATGGGCAACGGCGCGCCGGCCACCAAGGCCGCGGCCCAGCTGGTGCTGCTCGACGGCCAGTTCTCCCGGCTGCCCAACGTCTTGGCCGAGGGGCGGCGGGTCATCGGCAACATCGAGCGGGTCGCGTCGCTCTTCATCTCGAAGAACACCTACTCGTTCATGCTGATCCTGCTGGTGAGCATCGCCGGGCTGCCGTACCCGTTCGCACCCCGCCACCTCACGCTCATCAGCTTCGTCACGATCGGCCTGCCGGCGTTCTGCCTCGCCTTCGCCCCGAACACCGCCCGGTACCGGCCGGGGTTCCTCCGGCGGGTGCTCTCGTTCGCCATCCCGGCCGGCGTCATCTCGTCGATCACGATCTTCTCGGCGTACTACCTGGCGCGGATCGAGGACCTGTCGATGCACGAGCGCCAGACGGCGGCCACCATCGCCGCCCTCTGCGTGTCGCTGTGGATCCTCGCCGTGCTGGCCCGCCCGTACAACCGCTGGAAGCTGGCCCTGATCTGGGCCATGGCCGGGATCGCCGTGGCCGCGATCGCCATCCCGTTCGTGCGGGACTTCTTCGAGCTCGACATCCCGACGTCGTTCCTGCCCCAGGCCCTCGCCATGGGCGCCGTCGGCGCGGCGGGGATCGAGGTCGTCTTCCGGATCTCGTCCCGGTGGTCCGACCGGGGCCAGGGGTAGCATCGCCCGCACCATGGACCATCCGTTGCTCCTGCTGGTGGCCGCGGCGTGCGCGGTCGCCTCGGCGGTCTGGGCCCGCTCGGCGGTGCGGCTCCAGAAGGTGGCGGGCCGCGCCGAGCGCGAGTTCGGCCGCACCTCCGACGCCGCCACCGTCGCCCGCTCCTCGTTCCGCAAGGACGTCCACTCCACCGTCCTCTACGCGGTGCTCGCCCTGGCCAGCCTGGGCGGCGCCTTCCTCGAGAGCGGGTCGATCTGGCTGTTCGCCCTCGTCCTGATCCCGGTCGTCGTCTCCGTCGTCTACGGCCGGGACTTCGTGCGGGACTCCCGGCTGGCCGAGGGCCGGCTCGAGCTCGAGCGCCGGGCCGAGGAGGTCCTCAGCCAAGACGACCTCGCACCCAAGCGGTGGGCCGAGCGCCTCGCGCCGGAGGACCTGCCCGACATCACCGGGTTCGAGGTCGGCCGGGTGTACCAGGCCGGCACCGGGATGATGGCGGGCGACTTCTACGACGTGTTCCGCGTGGCCCCCACCCGGGTGGTGGCGCTCATCGGCGACGTCACCGGCCACGGCATCGAGCCGTCGATCACCGCGTTCCAGGCCAAGTACCTGCTCCGGGTGTTCCTCCGGCAGTTCCGGGACCCGGCCCAGGCGCTCGAGGAGCTCAACGCCCAGCTGTCCGCGCTGGACCGGGCCGAGGAGATGATCTCGCTCTGCGTCGTGGTGTTCGACACCGACGCCGGCACGATCCGCTACGCCTCGGCCGGCCACCCGGCGGTGTGGCTGTGGCACGAGAAGGACGTCCGCCCGCTGCGCAGCACCGGCCCGCTGCTCATGCTCGACCCCGACGGCACCTTCCACTCCCGCGAGCTGCGCCTCGACTCGGGCGACCTCGTGCTGCTCTACACCGACGGGTTGTCCGAGGCCCGCGCCGGCGACCAGCTCTTCGGCGAGGAGCGCATCGCCAACGCCATCCGCCGAGACCCCGGCGCCGACCCCGACGTCCTCGTGAAGTCGCTGCTCGAGCAGGCCCGCGACTTCGCCCGCCAGCCCATCACCGACGACATCGCCATCCTCGCCCTGCGCCGGGACTGAGTCGGACCACGGGGCGCGACAGGGGCGGTCGGTAGGCTCGTCGGGTGACCGACGAAGCGCCTGCCACCTCGCCCTTGGGCGAGCCCCACACGATCCCCACCGACAGCGAGCGGGTCGCCGCTGCGGCCGAGCGGGCCCTCGCCGGGAACCTGGCGAAGGTGGGGGACAAGCTCGAGAAGCAGGGGAAGCTGTTCGTCCGCGACCGGCTGGACCTGCTGCTCGACCCGGGCTCGTTCGTCGAGGACGGGCTGCTCGCCAACACGTCGGCCACCGACCTGCCCGCCGACGGCGTGGTCACCGGGGTCGGCCAGATCGACGGCCGGTCCGTCGTCGTCGTCGCCAACGACCCCACGGTCAAGGCCGGCTCGTGGGGCGCCCGCACCGTCGAGAAGATGATCCGGGCGGCCGAGTACGCGCTCAAGCACGAGCTGCCGATCTTCTGGCTGATCGACTCCGCCGGCGCCCGCATCACCGACCAGGTCGAGCTCTTCCCGGGCCGCCGCGGCGCCGGCCGCATCTTCTACAACCAGGTGAAGCTGTCGGGCCGGGTCCCGCAGATCTGCTGCCTGTTCGGCCCGTCGGCGGCTGGCGGCGCCTACATCCCGAGCTTCTGCGACATCGTGATCATGGTCGAGGGCAACGCCTCGATGTACCTGGGCTCGCCGCGCATGGCCGAGATGGTCATCGGCGAGAAGGCCAGCCTCGAGGAGACGGGCGGCGCCCGCATGCACGCCACCGTCTCGGGCTGCGGCGACAACCTGGCGGTCGACGACGAGGACGCCATCGACCAGGCCCGGGCCTGGTTCACGTACTTCCCGACGACCTGGCGCCAGGACCCGCCGCGCTACGTGGCCGCTGAGCCGGTGGCGCCGCTGCACGCCGACAGCGTGCCCAGCGACGACAAGGCCGCCTACGACATCCACACGATCATCGACGGGCTGGTCGATGCCGAGAGCTTCTTCGAGATCAAGCCGCTGTTCGCACCCGAGATGGTGTGCGGCCTCGGCCTCGTCGACGGCAAGCCGGTGGGCTTCGTGGCCAACAACCCGATGGTCAAGGGCGGGGTCCTCTTCACCGACACCGCCGACAAGGCGGCCCGCTTCGTGTGGTGCTGCGACGCCTTCAACATCCCGCTCGTGTTCCTGGCCGACGTACCCGGCTTCATGATCGGCACCCAGGTCGAGCGGGAGGGGATCATCCGCCACGGGGCGAAGATGGTCACCGCCATCTCCGAGGCCACCGTGCCCAAGCTCTGCGTCGTCCTCCGGAAGGCCTACGGCGCCGGCCTGTACGCCATGGCCGGCCCGGCGTTCGAGCCCGAGGCCACCATCGCCCTGCCCACCGCCAAGATCGCGGTGATGGGGCCCGAGGCAGCGGTCAACGCCGTGTTCGCCAACAAGATCGCGGCCATCGACGACCCCGAGGAGGCCGCGGCGTTCGTCGCCGAGCAGCGCCGGATCTACGAGGAGGACGTCGACGTCCTGCGCCTCGCGTCCGAGCTGGTCATCGACGCGATCATCGAGCCGGCCACGCTGCGCGCCGAGATCATCCGGCGCTTCGAGCGGGCCGAGGGCAAGGACCGCCACTTCTCCGACCGCCGCCACGGGGTCCCGCCCGTATGACCATCCCCGCCGGCCTGCCGAAGCACGTCGCGGTCCGCGACGTCGGCCCGCGCGACGGGCTCCAGCCCGAGGAGCCGGTGCCGGTGAGCGACCGCATCCGCCTCGTCGAGGCCCTCGCCGCCGCGGGCGTCCCCACCATCGAGGTGGCGGCGTTCGTGTCGCCGAAGGCCGTCCCGGCCATGGCCGGCGCCGGTGAGGTCGTCGCCGGGGTGCCAGCCCGGCCCGGCCTGGTGCGAGCCGCGCTCGTGCCGAACGCGAAGGGAGCGACGCTCGCCCTCGAAGCGGGCGTCGAGGAGATCACGGTCACGATCTCCGCGTCGGAGACCTACAACCAGCGCAACGTGCACATGACCACGGCGGAGAGCGAGGCGGCCATCGCCGAGATCGTCGCCATCGCCGCCGACGCCGGCATCCCCGTCGATGCGGTGGTGTCGTGCGCGTTCGGCTCGCCGTACGAGGGAGAGATCGCCCCGGTCGACATCGCGGACCTGTCCGCCCGCGTGCTCGACACCGGGGTCGACCGCGTCACCCTGGCCGACACCACCGGCATGGCCACGCCCCGCCGGGTCCACGAGGTGGTCGAGGCGGTCCGCGCCGCAGGGATCCCGCTGGAGACCACCGGCCTGCACCTGCACGACACCCGGGGGACCGCCCTCGTCAACGCCTACGCCGCGCTCCAGCACGGCATCACCCGGTTCGACACGTCGGTCGGGGGCCTCGGCGGCTCGCCGTTCGCCCACGGCGCGGGCGGAAACCTGGCCACCGAGTCGCTCGTCGCCATGCTCGACGACCTCGGCATCGAGACCGGCATCGCCATCGAGCCCCTGGTGGAGGCGGCGGCGCTCATCGAGTCGCTGGTGGGCCGCCCCGTGCCGAGCGGCGTCGCCCACCACGGCCCTCGCAGCCGCGCCCACGCGGGCTGACCCCGCCGCCAGGGCTCAGGCCAGGCGGGGAGCGGCGGGGAGGACGGCGTCGAGGGCGTCGGCGAAGCGCTGGGCGTCCCAGTGCTCGATCGGCTCCGGGTCGGGACCGCCGACCAGGTCGGCCACCGCGGCGGCGGCCGCCTTCGGATCGTCGAGCTCCACCACGCGCACGCCGGTCGAGCGCCGCAGGCCGCGGATGCGGAGCCGGTCGTACTCGTCGCCCACCATGCCCACGGCGCGGACGCCGGCAGCGGCCGCGAGCACGCTCAGGTGGAAGCGCGTCCCGATGGTGGAGGCCGCGCCGGCGACGAGGGCCACCGCGGCCTGGTCGCCCAGCGACGGGTCCCACACGACGAGGTGCGCCGCCGCCCAGGGGTCATCGGCGACCACGCGGCGGTCATCGACCCCGGCCGGATCGGCGCAGTGGGGGAGGAAGATCAGGGCGGTGTGCTCGGGCAGGGCCTCGACCGCCGCCCGGACCGTCTCGAGGTGCTTGGCGTCCTTGGTGCCGGCCCGCAGGCTGATGACGGCGTAGGCGCGGTCGTCGGGGACGTTCTGCGCCCGCAGCCACGCCCGGGCCGCGTCGGCCCCGGGGCCGACGTGGTCGACCGCCGTGGTGGCGGGGTCGGGGACGACCTCGGGGGAGATGGCGCGGCCGATGCGGCGGGCGGCGTCGGCCGAGGTCTGGTCCCGCACGGTGATCCGCGTGGCGTCGTTGAGGAGCTGGGCCAGCGCGGCGTGGTCGCGCCGCATCTCGATCGGCCCGACCGACGGGCCCTCGACGAACACCGGGAGGCCGAAGGCGCGGGCGATCAGGGCCTCGACCGCGCACACCATCAGCGCCTCGGCCGAGTACCGGCTGGCCAGCCCGCCGCCCGGGGCCAGCACCAGGGCGCTGGCCTGGGCGAACGGGGCGAGGATCTCGGCCACGAGGGGATCGGCGGGCTCGCCGCCCTTGGCCATGAGCCGGGCCTGGGTCACCAGGTCCCGTGACCGGCGGCCCTCGCTGGCCCGGCTGGCCGGGGCGAGGGCGGCGGGGCTGGTGGCGACCTCGCACCCGAACCGCTCCCCGATGCCGTCGGTGGGGTGGGCGAGGAGGGTCGGCACCGCATCGGGCAGGTAGCGGGCCACGGCGGCGAGCACCTCGCTGGTGATCAGGTCGTCGCCCAGGTGGCCGAAGGTCGAGATGCCGGTGGAGACCAGGATGCGCCGGCCCTGCTGGGCCTGCAGGCGGGCCGACGCGACGGCGTCGTGCCAGGCCACGCCGTCCTGGACCAGCCCGACCTGGAGGTGCACGGCACCGTCCGGGAGGGGCGCTGGCAGGGGCAGGCGCACGAGCGCCTCGTCGTCGGCGCGGACGGGGCCGGGGAGCGGCGCCCGGACCTCGAAGCCCACCGGTGCGCCGGCGGCGTCGAGGAAGCGACCGCCCACCACGTCGGCCGGCTCGTCGGCCGGGTCCCAGGTCCGGCCGCTGCGGTTCACGATGCCGACGGTGACGACGGCGCTGCGCCCGGCCACCACCGACACCGGATCGTGGGCGAGGATCCGCACCCGGCTGTCGCCCGGGGCGGGCGGCGGGTTGCGGCGGTCGGCCACCGCGACCACCGGCCCGAGGGCGGCCTCGTCGACCGGGTCGGTGATGGGGGCCTGCGAGCGGGCCACCACGAGCAGCTGCTCGGCCACGGCCGCATCGACCGGGGGCAGCGGTGCCGTGCGCGGCGGGGGGTCCAGGCGCTCGGGCAGGTAGTAGGTGGTGCTCACCGACCAGCCCTTGTCCGTGCGGTGCCCCGGGTTCTCGTACTCGTAGCCCGCCGCCTTGGCCGAGCGGGTGGCCTCGTCGCGCAGGACGAGGTCGAGGTGGTAGAGCGGCGTGTCCCAGAAGCGGGCCGTCCCCGCCACCTCCGGCGCCTGGTGGGCCCCGTGGGGGAACGTGGCGATGCCCGGTGTGGTGCGGATGAGCCGCAGCGCGGGATCGGGCCACCAGGGGGCCTGGTCGAGCATGCGGTCCGGGCCGCCCCAGAGCCACCGGTACTGGACGTAGGCGTGGGTGATGCCCTCGTCCCAGCCCGGCGTGGCCAGCCGGCGCAGGAGCGCCTCGCTCACCAGGTCGTCGCTGTCGAGGCGCAGGACCCAGTCGCCCGTGGCCTGCTGGTGCAGCCAGTGCAGGTTGGCCTCGAGCGGGTAGGCGAACTCGGCTCGGACCACCCGGTCGGCCACCGCCTGCAGCGGTCCGAGCTGGTCGACCGGCACCCGGTCGTCGACCGCCACCACGATCTCGTGGGCGACGGGACGGACCTGGCGGAGCGAGGCGGCGACGAGCGGCGTGGGCCCGTTGGTGAACATCACCACGGACAGACGGGGGAGGGGAGCCACGACGGCCGAGGGTACCCGTGCCCGCCTTGCTCTCGGGACCGCCCTCCCACCAGTGTGTCCCGGTGCCGTGGTGCGAGACGTGTGACCGCTTCTACAACCCGAAGCAGCTCGCGCCCGACGGGACCTGCATGACCTGCGGCCGCTTCATCGCCGATCCGGCGGACGAGGAGGAGAGCCGCGGCAAGGCCCCGTGGCACTTCTGGGTGCTGGTCGCGGCGCTCGTCGCGTACCTCGGATGGCGTCTGATCCAGGTGGTCATCTGGGCGGTCACGGGCAACTGGCCCGGCTGACCCCGGTTGCCGGAAGCGTCGGCACGGCCCGTAGGCTCACCGCCGATGAAGGGGAGCCCCGCCGCACTGAAGTCGCCCGAGATCCCGGCCGCCAGCACGTGCGCCGCCGATGAGCTCGAGCGCCTCTACTGGGACTGCGTCCAGTCGACGAAGGGTCGCCTGACCCGCTGGTTCACCGTCCCGTTCAGCCTGTCGTTCGCGATCATCGCCTTCTACCGGCTGAACCGAGCGGCGTACCTGACGTTCGGCAAGAAGTGGCAGGCGTTCCGGATCCTCACATCCCCGCTCAACCCGCTGATCCGGATCTTCATCCCGAGCCAGATCGACTACCGCGCCGACATCGGCCCGGGCATGCGGATCCTCCACCCGGAGCTCGGCGTCGTGGTCAACCAGGGCTTCCGCGCCGGGCGGGGCCTGATCCTCGCCGGCGGCAACTGCATCGGCGACGGCTCGCCGGCCGTGGGCAACTGGGTCCACGTCGGCGCCAACGCCACGATCATGGGCGACGTCACCCTCGGCAGCAGCGTGCGCATCGGCGCCGGCGCCGTGGTGGTGAAGGACTTCGACGGCCCCGGCGTCCTCGTCGGCGTGCCGGCCCGCCCGGTGGACCGCCGCACCGGCGCGGCGAGCGGCACGACCCTGATCGACGAAGCCGACCTCGCCGTCTGACCGCGTCGCCCGGCGGGCGCCCGGTGGGATCGAGCCCTCGGCTCCCGCCCTACGATCCGGCGATGGCTGACGAACTTCCCTGGTGGGCCTCCACCGTCATCTACCAGGTGTACCCCCGGAGCTTCGCCGACTCGAACGGCGACGGGATCGGCGACCTCCCCGGGATCACGGCGCACCTCGACCACCTCGTCGACCTGGGCGTCGAGACGCTGTGGGTGTCGCCGTTCTTCGCCAGCCCGCAGCACGACGTGGGCTACGACGTCTCGGACTACCGCGGCGTCGCGCCCGAGTACGGCACCCTCGACGACGCCCAGGAGCTGATCGACACCGCCCACGGCAAGGGCCTCAAGGTGATGTTCGACCTGGTGCTCAACCACACGTCCGAGGAGCACCCCTGGTTCGTCGAGTCCCGCAGCTCGCGCGACAACCCCAAGGCCGACTGGTACGTGTGGGCCGATGGCTACCGGGGCCGCAACGGCAAGCCCAAGCCGCCCAACAACTGGCGCTCCGAGCTGCAGATCCCCCGGGCCTGGCAGTGGGCCGAGGAGCGCGAGCAGTGGTACCTGGCCACGTTCCTGTGGTTCCAGCCCGACCTCAACTGGCGGAACGCCGAGCTGCGCGCCGAGATGTTCGACATGGTCCGCATGTGGCTGGGCCGTGGCGTCGACGGCTTCCGCCTGGACATCTTCGGGTCGATCATGCACGACGAGGCCCTGCGCGACAACGACCCGAAGCCGGCCTTCATCAACGGCATGCCCCGGGTCCAGACCCCGACGCGGACGATGAACACCGACGAGAACTTCGGCGTGGCGGTCGACCTCCGCTCCGTCTGCGACGAGTTCGAGGGCGACGACCGGGTCCTGATCGGCGAGGTGTTCGGGCCGCCGTCGGTGCTCCGCCGCTACATCGAGGACCAGGGCCGTCCGGGGCTGCACCTGGTGTTCCTGTTCGAGTTCCTGTCGGCGCCGTACTCCGCCGCCCGCTACCGCCAGCTCATCGAGCGGTTCGAGCGCGAGTTCCCGGCGCCGCTCGTGCCGACCTACGTGCTGGAGAACCACGACCGGGCCCGGTCGATCTCGCGTGCCGGAGGTGACCCCGCCAAGGCTCGGGTGCTCGCCACGCTGCTCTGCACGCTGCGCGGCGTGCCGACGCTCTACATGGGCCAGGAGATCGGGATGGAGAACACCTACATCCCGCTCGCCGACGCGAACGACCCGATCCCGTCGGTGGTCGCCAAGCGGGTCCCGGAGTGGGTCAACAAGAAGCTGCCCGAGCGCCTCAACCGCGACGAGGTCCGCACGCCGATGCAGTGGACGGGCGAGCCGGGCGCAGGCTTCACCGAGCCGGGCGTCGCCACGTGGCTGCCGATCAACGACAACCACCGGACCGTCAACGTGGCCGACGAGCGCGACGACCCCGCCTCGCTCCTCAACTGGTACCGGGACCTCCTCGCCCTGCGGAAGGCCACCCCCGCCCTCCAGAGCGGCGACCTCGACCTCGATGCCGGCGCTCCCGACCACGTGATCCGCTTCGAGCGCACCCTCGACGGCACGACCGTCGCCGTGGTGGCCAACCTGGGCGACCGCCCGCTCGTCGTCCCGGTGACCAACGCCGTCCTCGGCGACCGGACCACGTCGGTCCTGCTCGCCAGCGATCCGGCCGTCGTCCTCGCCGGCCACCTGGTGGAGCTCCCGGCGAACTCGGCGGCGGTGCTCTCGGTCGCCTGACCGTTCACCGCATCCGGTTCGGGAGGCCGCCGACCTCCGTACTAGGGTGATCCACCCCACGGGCTGTAGCGCAGTTTGGTTAGCGCACTTGACTGGGGGTCAAGGG
>DATMGQ010000339.1:0-2349 GCA_035555395.1 Acidimicrobiales bacterium | reverse complement strand
GCCGCCTCGCTGACCCGGCCTCGATCGTGGCCGCCGCCGGTGCCGCGCTGTCCGTGCCGGACCTCGCCGGCCTGTCGGTGCTGGTCACGGCGGGCGGCACGCGCGAGCCCATCGACCCGGTCCGCTTCATCGGCAACCGGTCCTCGGGCAAGCAGGGGACCGCCATCGCCCGCGCCGCACTGCGCCGCGGTGCCGACGTCACGCTCATCACCACGGCGGCCGCTCCGTCCCTGCCCGGGCTCGAGGTCGTCCCGGTGGCCACCGCGGCCGAGATGCGCGCCGCCGTCCACGAGCGCGCGCCGCACGCCGACGTCGTCGTGATGTCGGCGGCGGTCGCCGACTTCCGGCCGGTCACCGTCGCCAGCGACAAGATCAAGAAGGCGGGGGGCGTGCCGGAGATCCGGCTCGAGCCCACCGAGGACATCCTCGCCGAGCTCGGCGCGGCCAAGGCTCCGGGGCAGACGCTGGTCGGCTTCGCGGCCGAGACCACCGACGTCGCCGCCAACGCCCAGGACAAGCTGGCCCGCAAGGGCGCCGACCTCCTCGTGGCCAACGACGTCGGGGCTCCGGCCACCGGCTTCGAGCACGACACCAACGCCGTCACCATCTTCGGGGCGGCGGGCGTGGTCGATTCGGTGGAGCTGGCCAGCAAGGACCTCGTGGCCGATCGGGTTCTCGATTCGGTGGTGTCCCACCGCCTATTGTCGTCCGGTTCGCTAAATCCGCAATTCCCGACCAAGTAAGTCAACAAGGAGCACCCAGTGAGTCGTTGGACCTTCACCTCGGAATCGGTGACGGAGGGCCATCCGGACAAGATGGCCGATCAGATCTCCGATGCCGTCCTCGATGCGATCCTCACCCAGGACTCGGCGGCTCGGGTGGCCTGTGAGACCCTCATCACCACGGGCCTCGTCGTCGTGGCCGGTGAGATCACCACCTCGGCCTACGTCGACTTTCCGGCGATCGTGCGCAACACGGTCAACGGCATCGGCTTCGACAACGGCAACGTCGGCTTCGACGGCAACACCTGCGGCGTCATCACCTCGATCGACGGCCAGTCGCCCGACATCGCCCAGGGCGTCGACACCGCGTTCGAGACCCGCACCGGCACCGCCGGCGAGGACGAGCTCAACAGCCAGGGCGCCGGCGACCAGGGCATGATGTTCGGCTACGCCTGCAACGAGACCGACGACCTGATGCCGATGCCGATCTGGCTGGCGCACAAGCTGTCGGCCCGCCTCGCCGAGGTGCGCAAGGCCGGGATCCTCCCGTACCTCCGTCCCGACGGCAAGACCCAGGTCACCTTCGACTACGAGGGCAACAAGCCCGTCGCCCTCAAGACCGTGCTCATCTCCACGCAGCACAACCCGGGCATCGACGCCGAGACCACCATCAAGCCCGACCTGATCGAGCACGTCATCCGCCCGTCGCTGCCGGCCGAGTTCGCCGACGACGACTTCCAGGTGTTCGTCAACCCCACCGGCAACTTCGTGCTGGGCGGCCCCCACGCCGACGTTGGCCTCACCGGCCGCAAGATCATCGTCGACACCTACGGCGGCATGGCCCGCCACGGCGGCGGCGCCTTCTCCGGCAAGGACCCGTCGAAGGTCGACCGCTCGGCCGCCTACGCCGGCCGCTGGGTCGCCAAGAACCTCGTCGCCTCCGGCGCCGCGGAGCGGGCTGAGGTGCAGGTGGCGTACGCCATCGGCGTCGCCCACCCCGTGTCGCTGCTGGTCGAGACCTTCGGCACCGCCAAGGTCGACGAGGCCAAGATCGTCGACGCCGTGAACCAGGTCTTCGACCTCCGCCCCGGCGCCATCCTGCGCGACCTCGACCTGCGCCGCCCGATCTACCAGAAGACGGCGGCGTACGGTCACTTCGGCCGCAACGACCCCGACTTCACCTGGGAGCAGACCACCCGGGCCGACGACCTCAAGAGCGCCCTCGGCCTCTGATCGTCTGACGACGAGAGCGAACGCAGCGAAGGGCGGGCCCCAGGGCCCGCCCTTCGCCGCGTCCCCCCCCGATTCGTCCGCCCGTTCCCGTCGGTCCCCGGTCGGGGCCTGACCGAACTTGTCGTCGTCCTGCACCTCATGGGTGTCGTTCGACGACACGTTCCGGTTCGGCGGGGAACTTGTCGTCGTCCTGCACCTCATGGGTGTCGTTCGACGACAGGTTCGGTTCGCTCGCCGGTGCGCCACATCCGTCGCACCGGACGGCTCTGGGCGCTTCGATGATGCTCCTATGGGGTGCAAGTCGTTGGGAGATTGCTGATCCAGGTTCTGTAGCGCTCGGCGAGCACGGGATGGCGGCCGTGGTCGTTCTCGATGTTGCTGATGCGGGGGCCTT
>DATMGQ010000338.1:0-29579 GCA_035555395.1 Acidimicrobiales bacterium | reverse complement strand
CCGCCGCGCGCACCTGACGGGCCAGCTCGAACCAGCCCGCCACGTTGAGCGCGTTCACCGGCGGGTTGTCCATCACCACCTCGGCGATGCCCTGCTCGTCGACGGTCGTGGTGATCATGAGGCTCCCAAGAGGTTGCGGATGGTGGCGGGTACGGGGGTGGCGATCAGGTCGCCGGTGACGAACACGCAGGTCATGTCGAGCCTTGCGACCTCGACGGCGGCGGCGGTGTCGGTGAACGAGAACGCCATGGCGAACGACGACGAGCCGAGGCGGCCCAGGCGCATCGTGCAGCGGAGCTGGTCCATCGCCCGAGGCGCCCGCAGGTAGTCGCACGAGACGTGGCGGGTCACGAACGACGACCCGACCCGGTCGGTGAGCTCGGCCAGGGAGAACCCGGCGAGGTGCCACCACTCGCTGTGGACCCGCTCGGCCCATTCGAGGTACGTGGCGTAGTAGATGATCCCGGCCGGGTCGCACTCGCCCCAGGACAGGCGGAAGTCGAGGGCGTGGAGGTCCCCGCCCTTCGTCGGGCCGGCCACCTAGTAGGCGTTCGGGTCGTTCTGGATCGCCTCGGGGACCGGGTGCTGGTAGAGCTTCGAGGCGTTCTCCCAGGTGATCTTCCGGATGTCGTCGGCGGGCAGGGTCCCGATCTCCTCGTCGATGGTCCGCTGGGTGTGGGGCCAGGTCGAGTCGCAGTGCGGGTAATCGGCCTCGAGCATGATGTTCTCGATCCCGATGCGCTCGCGCTGGACGAACGAGGACTGGTCCTCGACGGCGCAGAACCAGAAGTTGCGCTTGAAGACCTCGGCCGGGGTGAGCTCCTCGCCGAGGTCGGCCCAGGTCCCGTACATCTCGTGGTAGCTGAGCATGTGGTCGAGCCGGTCGAGGAGTCCGGCGACCCAGCCGATGCCGCCCTCGGACATGCAGATCTTGAGGTCGGGGTGCCGGACCGGGATGCCGGAGTAGATCCAGTCGACGGCGGCGTAGATCGCGTAGGCGAAGAACAGGACGCCGGTGACGTCCGGCGGGGCGTCGTCGGTGGTGGTGGGCGCGGAGCCCGACGAGCCGATGTGGAGGTTCACGACGGTGCCGGTCTCCGCGCACGCCGCCATGAGCGGCTCCCAGTAGCCGGAGTGGATCGTGGGCAGGCCGAGCTTCGCGGGATTCTCGCTGAAGGTGACGGCGTGGAACCCGCGCTCGGCGTTCTCGTAGATCATCTTGGCGCCGACGTCCGGGTCGAGCAGCCACGGGATCTGGCACGGGATGATGCGGCCGGGGTGCGTCCCGGCCCACTCCTCGTGGTGCCAGTCGTTCCAGGCCCGGACCGTGGCCATGGCGAGGTCGCGGTCGTTGGTGACCTGCTGGAGGCGCTGGCCGGCGAAGCCGGGGAGGAACGACGGGAAGTTCAGCGAGGCGTAGATGCCGTTGAGGTCCATGTCCCGGACCCGCTCGTCGATGTCCCACGCGCCCTTGCGCATCTGGTCGAAGCGGGCGGGCTCGAACCCGTACTCGGACACGGGCCGGCCGACGACGGCGTTGAAGCCGACGTTGGGGAGCTCGTGGCCGTCGTACACCCAGACCTCGGGGCCGCCCTTGCCCTTCTCGACGATGCGCGGCGCGCGGTCGGCGAACTTGGCGGGCACCCGGCCCTCGAACGTGTGGGGCGGTTCGACGATGTGGTCGTCGACCGAGATGACCGTGTACTTGCGGTCGGCTCGGGGCGGCTCGGGGAGGAAGGTGACGGGCCGCTCCTGGCCGGTCTCGGCCGAGGTGAAGGAGAGGTCGGAGGAGAGTTCGTCGAGCGACTTCATGGCTGGGGTTCCCTTGCGGTTCGTGGCCGGCGGGTGGGCCGGGCGGGGGTGGTCAGGCGAGCGTTTCGGGGGCGGCGGCGAGGAGCGTCCGCACCGCGCCGGCCCAGTGGACCGCGGCGGCACGCTCGTCGAGCGAGGCCTTCATGCCGATCATCGCGGCCCGGTTCATCTCGAGGGGCTCGCGGCCGGTGACCAGCACGTCGTAGGCGAGGTGGCAGGCCCGGTCGATGCTGGCGGCCCGGTAGGTGGCCTCCTCGATCGTGGCGCCGGTGACGATGACCCCGTGGCTGGCGAGCAGGGCGACCTTCGCCGAGCCGATGCGCTGCGCGAGGTCGGCGGCGAGCACGGGCGAGTCGATCTCGCCGTCGTACTCCTCGACGAAGCAGAGGTCGTCGAGGAAGAGCGAGCCCGTCTGGTGGACGAGGGCGGGGAGCTGGCCGAGGGCGGCCATGACCGACACGTAGTACGGGTGGTTGTGGATCACCACCCGGGCGTCGGGCCGGACCCGGTGCAGCTCGGTGTGGATGTGGATCGCCGGGGTGACGTCCCACCGTCCCGAGACCACGTTGGCGTCCTCGTCGACGACGCAGACGTCCGACGCCGTCATCTCGCTCCACCACAGGCCCCACGGGTTGACGAGGAGGTCGGTCTGGCCGGGCAGCTGCCAGGTGATGTGACCGGCCATGTTCTCGGAGAACCCGTCGTTGGCGAGGATCCGGAACGAGCAGGCCAGCGCCTGCTCGGGCGTCAGGTCGACGCCGATCGGAGGCGAGACGGAGGGCGACCAGACGGCGGTGCCGCCGCGGCGGGCCTGCTCCGAGTCGTCGGCGACGGAACCGCTGGTTCCGGTTTCGGTGACGGCCATCGTCAGTGTGCTCCTACGGGTTCGTCGGTGTCGGTGGGTGCGCCGGCTGCTTCGGCTTCCAGGCGGCGGCGGATGTCCTCGCGCAGCTCGCCCTTGGCGACCTTCGCTCCCGACGAGCGCGGCAGCTCGTCGAGGACGATGAGGCGCTCGGGGTAGAGCTCCTTGGACACGCCGTGCGAGGCGAGGTGGCCGGTCAGGCCGGCGAGGTCGAGGTCTGCGTCGGCGATGAGCTCCACGTAGGCGCAGACCCGCTCGCCGAAGACGGGGTCGGGCATCGAGACGACGGCCACGTGGGCGACCGCCGGGTGGGTGGCGACGTCGGCCTCCACCTGCGGGGCGCTGATGTTCTTGCCGCCGCGGATGATGATGTCGGACGTGCGGCCGACCACGGTCAGGTAGCCGTCGTCGTCGATCTCGCAGATGTCCCCCATCAGCATCCAGCCGTCGGCGGTGAAGAGCTGGGCGTTGGCGGCGTCGTCGTCGAGGTAGCCGACGCTGGTGGCCGGCCCGCGGCAGGCCGGCTGCCCGCGTCCGGTGGACGTGACGTCGCGGTCGCCCTCGAACAGGCGCACCTGCATCTCGGGCACGATGCGCCCGGCGGTGCGCAGCCGTCGCTCCGGCGTGTCCTGGAGGGTCGTGCCGCTCAGGAGGCCGGTCTCGTTGGAGCCGTAGAACTGGAGGATCGTCGTGCCCGTGGACCGCTCGAACTCGAGCGCCCGCTCGTAGGGCACCGCCTCGCCCCCGGTGAACATCGCCCGGAGGCTCGTGAGGTCCCGGTTCCCCAGCTCGGGGTCGGCCAGCATCATGATGAACTGGGTGCTGACGCAGCAGAGCACGGTGACGCCGTGCTCCTCGATCGCCTCGAACGCTGCGGCCGGGCTGAACCGGTCGAGCAGCACCGTGGGCGCGCCGAGCAGCAGCGGGGTCACGTGCGACGTCCAGAGCCCGAACCCGAACGGCGCAGGGACCGCCCCCAGGAAGACGTCGGCACCGGACAGGTCGCCGTTGGCGACGGCCTGCGTGTGGAAGTAGTGCCAGCGGTTCTGGGTGTGCACGACGCACTTCGGCAGGCCGGTGGTGCCCGACGTGGAGTTGATCAGGTAGAGGGCGTCGGGCCCCTGGCGCCGGGCCTCCAGCTCCGAGGCCGCGAGCGGGCCGACGTCGAGGGCGCTCCCGCCGGTGGACGGCTCGACCGTGGTGCCGTCGCCGTCGAGGACGAGGTGCCGGACCGCCTGGCCCTCCGGGATGCACTCGGCGACCGCGTCCGCCGCATCCCGTCCGGCGTGGGTGGGTGCGGTGAGGATGACGCTGGCACCGGTGCGGCCGAGGACGTGGGCGACCTCGCGGCGGCCGGCGCGGGCGCCGATGCCGACGATGGTCGCCCCGGCCCGCTCGACGCCGATGAACGCGACGTGGAGCATCGGGACGTCGGCGAACCAGACCGCGACGCGGTCGCCGGGCCCGACGCCCAAGGACGCGAGCGAGGCGGCGACGACCGACGACGAGCGCTCGACCTGCGACCAGGTGACCGCCCCCGACGGGGTCAGGTACGCGGGCTCGTCGGGCCGGAGCGAGGCGTGCCCGACCACGGCGTCGGCGATCGTCCCGTCCGCCCACCACCCCTCGGCACGGTAGGCCCGGGCCCGGTCGGCATCGACGATGGATCGGCTCTGTGCGCTCAACGTGTCCCCTGACCCCTGATCGACTGCGCTCTTTTTTCTACATGATAGAGAAGACAGCCGCAAGGGGTGCGTGAGCAGGGACGCGAAGCGACCACGCCGGCGGCGGGCGGCGGTTCGGTGGGTGCGCCGGCCGCGCTGCTGTGCTCGTCAGGAACCGGGGAGCAGGACGCCTCGGGCCAGCTCGCCGCGGCGCATGGCGGCGATGCCGTCCTGGAAGTCGGCGAGGGGGTACGTGGCGGTGACGAGCTCGTCGAGGAGCAGGTCGCCGTTGCGGTACAGGTCGACGATCATCGGGAAGTCGTGGTGCGGGCGGGCCGCGCCGTAGCGGCAGCCGACGATCGACTTGTCGTAGTAGATGTCGAACACCAGGAAGGACGCCTCGGTGCCGATCGCCGGCACGCCGAGGACGACGGCGGTGCCCCCGGTGGCGCACAGCTCGACGCTCTGGCGGATCAGCGCCGGGTGGCCGACGCACTCGAAGGCGTAGTCGGCCCCGCCACCGGTCAGCTCCTTGACCGCCTGCACGGTGTTCGTGTCCGGTCCGGCGAGGACGAAGTCGGTGGCGCCGAACTGCCGGGCGAGGGCCTCCTTCGCCGGGTTGGTGTCGACGGCGACGATCGGGTGGGCGCGGGCGAGCCGGGACCCTGGATCACGTTGAGCCCGATGCCGCCGACGCCGATCACGGCGGCCGACTCGTCGGGCTGGACCTTCGCCCGGTTGAGCACGGCGCCGACCCCGGTGATCGCGCCGCAGCCGACGAGTGCGGCGACCTCGAACGGGACGTCCGGGTCGACCCGCACCGCCTGGGCGGCGGCGACGGTGGTCTGCTCGGCGAACGCCCCCGTCGCCGCGAACTGGAAGAGCCGCTCGCCGCCTCGCCGGTACGGCTGCGGGAACCGGCTCATCGACTGGGCGCAGTGGGTGGGCCGGCCCTTGGCGCACGCCGGGCAGGCGCCGCAGCTGGCGATGGTGGACAAGATGACGTGGTCGCCGACGGCGACGTTGCGCACGCCCTCCCCCACCTCCTCCACGACACCGGCGCCCTCGTGGCCGAGCACCACCGGCGGCGGGAACGGGATCGTCCCGTCGAGGACGCTCACGTCGCTGTGGCACAGCCCGGCGGCGCGCAGCGACACGGTGATCTCGCCGGGACCCGGGCCGTCGAGCTCGAGGTCGGACACCAGCTCGGCGCCGGTGCCGTCGAAGACGATCGCTCGCATCGGCTACTTCCCCAGGAACCGGGCGGCGGCGAAGGCCGGGCAGCGCAGGGCCTCGTCGGGGATGTCCTCGGCGGGCAGCGGCTGGGCGATCTCCTCGACGGTCGGCCCGTGGCGGTCGGCCAGGCCCTCCAGGAGCGGCACGTCGAACCCGTAGAGCTCGGCCGCGTTCCCGCCGACCATCTGGCGGATCTCGCCCTCCGGCACGCCCTCGAAGGCCATGCGCAGGTGCTCGCGCGTGTAGGGCCAGCAGCCCTCGAGGTGCGGGTAGTCGCTGCCCCACATGATGCGGTCGACGCCCACCGCGTCGCGGAGGCCGACCTCGTTGCGGCGGATGAAGCTCGAACCGAGGTGGCACTGCCGGGCGAAGTACTGCGACGGCGACAGCGACAGCTGCTCGACCGCGCCGGCGCCGAACTTGGCCTCCTGCGAGCCGCCGGCGCCGCCGGTCCCCGACAGGCGGCCCCGGTAGTAGTCGAGGCGGGTGAGCTCCTCGGGGATCCAGGCGGTGCCCTGCTCGGTGAAGACGAACTGCAGGTCCGGGTGGCGCTCCATGACGCCGGAGTAGATGAGGTGCCAGAGCGCCCGGTGCGCCCACCAGGTGACCTCGAGGAGGAACATCATCTGGGCCGCGGGGTACGGGCCCATGTCCGGGACGGCGCTGCCGCTGTGGTGGTTGAGGGGCAGGCCGAGGTCCTCGCACACCTGCCAGATGGGCTCGTAGTCGGGTGCGTAGAGCGGCGGCACGCCGGAGCCGGGAGGGGCGCCGGGCAGGAGGATGCCACCGGTCAGGCCGTTGGCCTTGGCCCACTCGATCTCGGCAACGGCCGCGTCGACGTCGTGGAGCATGATCTGGGCGATGCCCGCCCGGCGGCCGGGCGCCTGGGCGCAGAAGTCGGCCATCCACCGGTTGTGGGCCTGGAGGCCGGCCCACCGCTGGGCCAGGTCGCCCTCGCTCGCACCGGGCGGCTGGTTCACCAGCGACACCTTCGGGAAGAACGGCGGGATCGTGTTCGGGAAGATGACCTCGGCGAGCACGCCGTCGGCCTCCATCTCCCGGAGCCGGGTCTCCGAGTCCCAGTTGCGGCCCGAGTTCGGACCGGTGTTGTCCTCGTACGGGTTCTCGAAGCCCTCGGCCCACCGGTCGAAGTCGTCGTGGTACCGGGAGGCCAGGAACGGCTTGTACCCGCTGAGGCTGGCCCCGCCGTGGCAGTCGGCGGAGATGACGACGTAGTTGCTGGTTGTGGCGCCCATCGGGTCCCCCTGTTCGCTTCTTCCGTGTTCGGTGCGGTGGTCGGCGCGCGCCCCTGCGCGCCGGTACGGCTGGTCAGGTCCTCCTCGGCCCGCCGCGGGTGCCGGGCCAGCGGCTGCCGCCGATGGTGTCGACGTGGGGCCAGAACGCGTCGGGGTCCAGCGGACCCGCGTTCGTGATGGACCGGGCCTTGGGCTGGTGGGTCACGAGCTGCGCGGACCGCTGCTCGACGACCGGCAGGTAGCGGGCGACCGGATCCCACGGCGAGTCCCCGAGCACGAGGTCGCCGTCGACCTCCTCGATGTGGCGCTGGGCGAGCGTCATCGCCACGTCGACGACGTGCGGCGGGAAGTCGTAGGCGCCCTCGGCGCCGCCGATGGCGCGGGAGTACTTCGTCCACCACTCGTGCTCGGTCGCGTCCTCGCGCCGGGGCTCGCCGGTGCCGGTCACCGTGCCGTGGAACTCGAGGAACGTGTGGCCCTGGTGCACGGCGCGCGCCTGCACGGCGTCGCCGAGCCGGAAGTAGGTGACGTCGCAGAGGAACTTGGGCTGGCCGTTGGTCTCGGAGCTGACGTGGACGGCTGCCTCCTGGTCGATGCCCATCCCGAGCGTGTACTGGCCGGCCACGCCCTGCCACGAGGCGGCGACGCGGACGCTGGCGCCGAACTCGGGCTCCTCGAGCACCGGGACGCAGTAGAAGGAGACGGTCACCGTCGGATCGAGCGGCTCGAGGCCGGGCGGCAGCAGCTCGGCGATGCCCGCCGGGTCGGTCGCGTAGGTGATGACGAGCTTGGGCCAGCCCGCCACCTCGCCCGGCCGGGTCAGGGGCTCATCGGTCATGCGGTCGCTCCTCGGCTCGCTCGGCGGTCGTCGGCGATCAGCGCGCCGATGACGGCGCGCAGGGTGGTCTGGCACACGGCGTCGAAGTCCTGGTCGGCCTGCATCGCGGCACGGGTGCTGGCGGCGATGGGCGCCTCGGTCCCGGCCCACAGCGCGGCGGGCTGGTACTCGGCGGGGACGCTCGACAGGTTGCGGAGCTCGAGGAGGAGCGAGCCGCCGATGACCGAGAGGATCGACCAGGCGGCGCTCGCTGCAGCCTCGCCGCTGAGGCCGGCCCGCTCGATCTCCAGGAGGAGCGCCTCCTCGAGCGGCCGGACCAGGAGGTTCGACGTCCCGGTCTGGTGGGCCAGCGAGGTGAAGGCCCGGTGCTCGACCGATGCGGTCCAGATGTTGCGGGCGGCGTTGAAGATGCGGTCGCGGGGGTCGTCGCCGTCGACCGCGAGCGCGGCGAGCCGTCGGGAGTGGGCCCCGATGACCTCGGCCACGAGGTCGTCGCGGCTGCCCACGTGCCAGTAGATCGTCGGGGTGGCGACGCCGAGCTTGTCGGCCAGCCGGCGCATGGTGAGGGCGCTCGGCCCCTCGGTCGTCACCAGGTCGACCGCCGCGACGATCACGTCGTCGCGGTCGAGGCCGGCACGTCGGCCGGTGCCGGTGGCCTCGCCGTCGGTGGCTGCTGCTCGGGCCATGGGGGTTGCGCGCTTCCCGTCGCTGTGACACTGTCACAGGGGACACTAGAACAGTGTCATAGGGGCAGCAAGGGGAACAGCATGCCGAATCCCGTCGAGGGCGTCGACCAGTCGAACGCCCCCTACGTCATCGTCTCCTCGGACACCCACGCCGGCCTCCCGGTGCAGGACTACCGCCCGTACCTGGAGTCCTCCCTGCACGGCGAGTTCGACGAGTGGCTCGAGACCCGGTACCAGCACCGGGCCATGGTCGAGGAGCTCAACGGCGAGTACGTCGAGCAGTGGGAGCGATCCAACGAGGTCGGGCTCCAGGGCGCCTACGACCCGGCGATCCGGGACAAGACGCTCGACGCCGACGGCGTCGCCGGCGAGGTGATCTTCGCCGACGGCGACTCGGTCACCGGGATGGAGGCACCGCCCTTCGGCGCCGGGCTCCAGGCCGGCATGATCACCGACCCCCGCCTCGCCTGGGGCGGGGCCCGCGCCCACAACCGCTGGCTCGCCGAGTTCTGCGCCACCAACCCGCCCCGGCGCGCCGGCGTCGCCCTGCTGCCGGTCACCCACGGCATCGAGGAGTCGGTCAAGGAGGTCGAGGCCCTCGCCGGCACGCCCGGCATCCGGGGCGTGATGATCCCGACCATGTGGCACGACAAGCCGTCGTACGGCCACGAGTCCTACGACCCGGTCTGGGCCGCCTGCGCCGAGGCCGGCCTGGTGGTGCACACCCACTCGGGCGAGGCCGACACCGACGCCTACAACGAGAACATGGCCCAGTTCATGCTCGAGGTGGCGTTCTGGACCCACCGGCCCCTGTGGCAGCTGCTGCTCGCCGGGAAGTTCGACCGGTTCCCGAACCTCAAGTACGCCCCCGTCGAGTGCGGGTCCTGGTGGGTCGGCGACCTCCTCTTCAAGACCGACGTGATGTTCGGCGGCACGAACTGGAAGGTGAAGAAGATGTCCTCTCGGACCAAGGGCCTCATCGAGCGGCTCCCGTCCGAGTACATCGGCACCAACGTCTTCATCGGCGCCTCGGCCATGAGCAAGCCGGAGATCCGCCGCCGGTACGTCAACGGGCTCGACGGCCTGATGTGGGGCACCGACTACCCGCACCCCGAGGGCACCTGGCCGCACACCTTCGAGCGGCTCACCAAGGACTTCGGCCCGATCCCCGTCGAGGAGACCCGCCTGCTCCTCGGCCTCAACGCCGTCCGCTGCTACGACCTGGACCTCGACGCCCTCACCGCCCTCGCCGCCGACATCGGCCCCACGCCCGAGCAGCTCGGCCAGGACCTCGGCCTGCGCACCCCGCCCAACGCCATCCGCGAGGCCCGGTTCTGGTTCGACGACTACGGGATCGACTGGCCCGAGTGATGAGCGACGAGCCGATCGACAACCCACCCCCGCTCGACCTCGACGGCGCGGTCGCCGTCGTCACGGGCGGCGCCGGCGGCATCGGCCGCGGCATCGTCGGCGCGCTGCTGCGCCGGGGCACCACCGTGGTCATCGCCGACGTCGAGCAGGCCGCGCTCGACGCCGCCGTCGCCGACCTGGGCGCGCTCGGCCCGGTGTCGGGCCACCGCACCGACATCACCGACGAGGCCTCGGTCGCCGCTCTCGCCGACCGCGTCTTCGACGCCCACGGCCGCTGCAACCTGCTCTTCAACAACGCCGGCGTGACCTCCGGCGGCGGCGGCAAGCCCTGGCAGCAGGAGCCGAACGACTGGCGCTGGTGCTTCGGCGTCAACGTGTTCGGCACCGCGTTCTGCACCTCGGCGTTCGTCCCCCGGATGATCGAGGGCGGCGAGCCGGGGCAGATCGTCAACACCTCGTCGGGCGACGGCGGGTTCGCCCCCGTCCCGACGGCCTCGGTGTACGCCGCGTCGAAGGCGGCGGTCAGCTGCTTCACCGAAGCGCTCCACCACAACCTGGTGTCCGAGGGGACCGAGCTGCGGGCGTCGGTCTTCTACCCGTCGGGCGGCCTGCTCCGGACCGGGTTGTTCACCGCCAGCCGCAACCGGCCCGAGGCGCTCGCCCGCGTCGGCGAGGGCACCGGCCGCACCGGCATGACCTTCGACCAGATGAAGGCGTGGCTCGCCAGCTCGGGCCACGACATCACCGAAGCGGACCTCGACGAGCTGGGGGAGTTCGTGGCCGACGAGGCCGCCCAGCGGCGCTACATCATCGGCCGGAACCTCGACGCCACCGTCGACCTCCTCCATCGCCGAGCCGACGCCATCGGCCGGCGGGAGGTCCCGCCCCACCACAAGCTCGGAGGCTGACGATGGCCGACCACCTGCTGCGCATCGGCGGCGACCGGGTCGCCGGCGCCGACGGCACCTACCCCATCACCAACCCGGCCACCGAGGAGCTCGTGGGCGAGGCGCCCCAGGCCAGCACCGCCCAGGCCGCCGACGCGGCGCAGGCGGCTCGGGACGCGTTCGACTCGTGGTCGCGCACCCCGCCCGAGGAGCGGGGCGCCCTGCTCGACCGGGTGGCCGACCTCATCGAGCGGGACACCGCCGAGCTGATCGAGCTCACCATCGACGAGACCGGCGGCACCCGCCGCACCGTCGAGTCCATCCAGGTCCCCCACGCCGCCGCCCGCTTCCGGCGCTACGCACGCGGCGCCCTGGAACCGACGCTCGACCCCCTGCCGCCCAGCGTGACGGCCGCCGGTGCGCTGGGCCCGGCGTCGGTCACCAACGCCTACGCCCAGCGGCTCCCGGTCGGCGTCGTCACCGCCATCACGTCGTACAACTTCCCGCTGGTCAACATGGCCGGCAAGCTCGGCCCCGCCCTCGCCGCGGGCAACACCGTGGTCGTGAAGCCCGCCCCGCAGGACCCGCTCGGCGTGCTCCGCCTCGTGGACCTCTGCCACGAGGCCGGGATCCCACCGGGCGTCGTCAACTCGATCACCACCACGGAGACCGCCCCGGCCGAGGTCTTGACCACCGACCGCAACGTCGACATGGTGAGCTTCACCGGCTCCACCGTGGTCGGCCAGCGCATCGCCCAGGCCGGCGGCGCCACCATGAAGCGGCTGCTGCTGGAGCTCGGCGGCAAGGGCGCGTGCATCGTGTTCGACGACGCCGACCTCGGCGCCGCCACCAGCGCCATCGCCTCGGTGTGGGGCTTCCACGCTGGACAGATCTGCACCGCCCCCACCCGGGTCATCGCCCACCGCAGCATCCACGACCAGCTCGTCGAGAACCTCACCGCCATCCCCGCGTTCCTCTCGGTCGGCGACCCCCGCGACGCCGCCACCCTGGTCGGGCCGCTCGTCAGCGGCGTGCAGCGCGACCGGGTGCTCGGCCACATCCAGGGCGGGGTCGACAGCGGCGCCACCCTCGCCGTGGGCGGCGACACCCCGGACCGCAAGGGCTTCTACGTGAACCCCACGCTCTTCACCGGCTGCACCAACGACATGCCGATCAGCCGCGAGGAGATCTTCGGGCCCGTGGTCGTCGTCATCCCGTTCGACGACGAGGACGAGGCCGTCGCCATCGCCAACGACAGCGAGTACGGCCTCTACGACTACCTGTTCACCAACACGGCACGGGCCCACGCCCTCGCCCCTCGGCTCCGCTGCGGCAACGTCGGCGTCAACACCATCGGCCGCAACCCCGAGACCCCCTTCGGCGGGTTCAAGCAGAGCGGCATCGGGCGGGACGGCGGCAGCTACGGACTCGCCGCCTACCGCGAGCTCCAGTCCGTGGTCTGGCCGAGCTGATGCGACCGCCCGACGGCAGCGCCGCCTCCCCGCCGGTCGCCTTCGACCCGTTCGAGCCCGGCTTCGACGCCTGGCCCTACGACCAGTACGCACGGCTGCGCGAGCAGGACCCGGTGCACTGGTCCGAGCTCCTCTGCGGCTGGATCGTGTCCCGCTACGACGACGTGTCGGGCATCCTCCGCGACCGCACCATGTCGAGCGACCTGAACAACGCCAGCTCGTCCACGGTCGTCGACATCCTGCGCTCGCGCACCCGCGAACACGACGGCGCCATGACCGTCGTCCTGCTCGACGACCCCGAGCACGCCCGCCTCCGCAAGCTCATCCAGGCCCCGTTCACGGTCCGCAACATCGACAAGATCCGCGACTCGATCCACCGGCGCGTCGACGTCGCGGTCGGCACGGTCGAGCAGCTCGGCTCGATGGAGCTCATCGGCGAGCTGGCCTACCCGCTGCCGGTCTCGGTGTTCTGCGAGATGCTCGGCATCCCCGACGAGGCCGGCCCGAAGTTCCACGGCTGGACGTCCGCCGTCGCCCGCAGCCTCGACCTCGTGATCTCCCAGGAGGAGTACGAGGCGTGCATGGTCGAGGTCCGGGAGATGGAGGAGTACCTGGGCGAGCTGGCCGATCGGAAGGCCGTCGAGCCCGGCGACGACATCTTGAGCTCGATGCTCGCGGCCGAGGTCGACGGGGTCGGGTTCACGCGCGACGAGCTCATCGTCAACCTGGTCACCCTGTACGTGGCCGGCCACGAGCCCACCACCGCCCTCATCGGCAACGGCATGGCCCACCTGCTCGCCCGGCCCCACCTGCTCGCTGCGCTCCAAGCCGATCCCTCGCTGGTCCCGGCGGCGGTGCACGAGCTGCTGCGCTTCGACGGCCCGAACCAGTTCGTCCGCCGCATCGCCTTGGAGCCCACCACGTTCGAGGGGGCCGATGGGCCGGTCGAGGTCGCCCCGGGCGACGTCATCTACGTCGCCATCGGCGCCGCCAACCACGACCCGCGCCGGTTCGGCCCCGATGCCGGCGAGCTCCGGCTCGACCGCCCCGACGCCAACGCCCACGTGCAGTTCGGCGGGGGCGTGCACACCTGCCTCGGCGCCCACCTGGCCCGCATGCAGGCCGAGATCACCCTCACCACCCTGCTCAGCCGGCTCCCGGACATCGCCCCCGGCGGCGACGTCGGGTGGTCCGGCCGCACGACCCTCCGGAGCGTCTCGGCCGTGCCCATCACCTGGCGAACCTGACCCGCCCGCGCCCCGAGCGCGGTTAGACCGCCCGCTTCTCGGACAGTGGCAGGTGAGCCACCCGACGAGCGGGTGCTGCGACCGATGAGGAGCGATCGATGCGGCGACGTCGTCGGGAACCTCGACGAGCGCAGCTGCGGGGCGAGCGCCGTGGCTGACCTGCACGTGCCACCGGGCATCGGGGCGGTGCTGTTCGACCTGGACGGCGTCCTGACCCAGACCGCGAAGGTCCACGCCGCGGCGTGGACGGAGGTGTTCGACGCCTTCCTCGCCGACCGAGGGGATCCGGAGCCGTTCCGCCCGTCCGACTACGCCGCGTACGTCGACGGCCGGCTCCGCCAGGACGGCGTACGGGAGTTCCTGGCCTCGCGCGGCATCAGCCTCCCGGAGGGGTCCGCCGACGACCCCGCCTCGGCCGACACGGTCTTCGGCGTCGGGAACCGCAAGAACGAGCGCTTCCTTCGCCGGCTCGAACAGGAGGGCGTCGAGCGCTACGAGGGCTCGGTCCGGTTCCTCGACGCGGTGCGTGCCGCCGGGCTGCGCACGGGCGTGGTCTCGGCCAGCCGGAACTGCGCGGCCGTGCTCGAGGCCGCGGACCTCCAGGACCGCTTCGATGTCCGCGTCGACGGCGAGGTCGCCGACGACCGCGGCCTGCGCGGCAAGCCAGCCCCGGACACGTTCCTCGCCGCGGCCGACGCGCTCGGCGTGCCGCCGGCGCAGGCGGCGGTCGTCGAGGACGCGGTGGCCGGGGTGCAGGCCGGCCGGCAGGGCGGGTTCGGGTGGGTGGTCGGCGTCGACCGCGTCGGGGCGGACCAGGCCGACCAGCTCCGGGCCCAGGGTGCCGACCGGGTGGTGCGTGACCTGAGCGAGCTGCTGTGACCGCCTCGGACGTGTTCCCGGTCGAGCCGTGGGCCGTCACCGAGCCCGCCCTGCGGCTGGACCTCCTGGGCCGCACCGAGTCGGTGTTCGCGCTCTCGAACGGCCACATCGGCCTGCGCGGCAACCTCGACGAGGGCGAGCCGCACGCGGTACCCGGCTCGTACCTGAACGGGTTCTTCGAGTCGATCCCGCTCCCCTACGCCGAGGACGCGTACGGCTACCCCGACACCGGGCAGTCGCTGATCGACGTGGCGGACGGGAAGCTGATCCGGCTCCTGGTCGACGACGAACCGTTCGACGTGCGCCAGGGCACCCTGCACGAGCACGCGCGCCGGCTCGACCTGCGTGCGGGCGTGCTCGAGCGGACGGTGACGTGGACCTCCCCGGCGGGGCAGACCGTCCGCATCCGCTCGACCCGGCTGGTGTCGTTCGTCCAGCGAGCGGTGGTCGCGGTCGACTACGAGGTCGAAGCCGTGGGCGGACCGGCCCGGGTCGTCGTGCAGTCCGTCCTCCAGGCCAACGAGGCCGAGCCCGAAGGGCGCGACGACCCTCGGGCTGCGTTCGCGCTGCAGGCGCCGCTCGTCGGCGAGCTCCTCACGTCGAACGACCTCACGGTCAGCCTCGGGCACCGGACGCGCCAGAGCGGCCTGCGGGTCGCGGCCGCGATGGACCACATCATCGACGGGCCCGACGGCACCGTCGCCTCGACGGAGACGAGCGAGGACCTCGGCCGGGTCACCCTCAGCACCGAGCTCAAGGCGGGAGCGACGCTGCGCGTCGTCAAGCTCCTCGCCTACGGGTGGTCCAGCCGGCGGTCGATGCCGGCGCTGCGCGACCAGGTCGACGCCGCCGTCGCCGCTGCGCACCGCACCGGCTGGGACGGGCTGGTCGCCGAGCAGCGCGCCTACCTCGACGACGTCTGGGACCGGGCCGACATCGAGCTCGACGGCGACGAGCGACTCCAGCAGGCGATGCGCTTCGCCCTCTTCCAGATCCTCCAGGCCGGCGCCCGGGCCGAGCGCCGAGCCATCCCGGCCAAGGGCCTGACCGGCCGCGGCTACGACGGCCACACGTTCTGGGACATGGAGATGTACGCCCTCCCCGTCCTCACCTACACGTTGCCCGTCGCGGCGCGCGATGCCCTGCTGTGGCGGCACGACGCCCTGCCGTTCGCCCGCGAGCGAGCCGCCGAGCTCGGGCTGCGAGGCGCCGCGTTCCCGTGGCGGACGATCAGCGGACCGGAGTGCTCGGGGTACTGGCCGGCCGGCACCGCCGGCTTCCACGTGAACGCCGACATCGCCGAGGCCGTCCGCCGCTACGTCGACGCCACCGGCGACGAGGCGTTCGAGTCCGGTGCCGGCATCGAGCTGCTCGTCGCCACCGCCCGGCTGTGGATGTCGATCGGCCACCACGACGCCGAGGGCTGCTTCCGCATCGACGGGGTCACCGGTCCCGACGAGTACTCGGCGCTCGGCGACAACAACGTGTTCACGAACCTCATGGCCGCCCGCAACCTGCTCACGGCGGACCGGGCGGCCGAGCGGCACCCCGATCGGGCCCGAGAGCTCGGGGTCGACCGAGCCGAGCGCAAGGCGTGGCTGCTCGCCGCCGAATCGGTCGTGGTCCCCTACGACGACGCGCTCGGGATCACCCCGCAAGCGGAGGGTTTCACCCGCTACCGGCGCTGGGACTTCGACCAGACCACCGATGAGTACCCGCTGCTGCTCCACCACCCCTACTACCGCCTGTACTCGTCCCAGGTGGTGAAGCAGGCCGACCTGGTCTTCGCGATCTTCCTGTTCGGGGACCGGTTCGACGCGGACCAGAAGCGCCGGGACTTCGACTACTACGAGGCGATCACCGTCCGGGACTCGACGCTCTCGGCGAGCATCCAGTCGATCGTGGCCGCCGAGGTCGGCCACCGCGACCTCGCGTACCGGTACTGGCGCGAGAGCGCGTTCGTCGACCTCGACGACCTCGCGGGGAACACCGCCGACGGGCTCCACCTCGCCTCGCTCGCCGGGGCGTGGATGGCCGCGGTCCACGGCTTCGGCGGGATGCGCGACCACGGCGAGACCGTGGCCTTCTCACCCCAGCTCCCGCCCGGCCTGCAGAAGCTGACCATCCGGCTGCTGGTGCGCGGCCGGCGGCTCCGCATCGACATCACCTCGAGCGAGGTGGGCTACGAGATCGTGGAGGGCGCGCCACTGGACATCGTGCACGAGGACGCACCCCTCACCCTCCGGGTCGGGCACCGCGAGGCGATCGCGTGCACGCCCAAGGAAGACGTCCCCGCCGCCGAACCGCCCCGCAGCCGGGAGCCGATGCACCGGGGCGTCGGCGCCGACGACGTCTCGGCGACGCCCCAGACCTGACGATCCCCGTCCTGTGCGCCGTGCACGGGGTGTCCTCGGCCGTCAGTCTCCCTGGAGCCGCAGCGGCCCGGGGTCCCCGCGACGGGCGCGGGCGCGCTGGAGCAGCTCCACGACCTCGTCGTCGCTCGTCGGCGCGGCCGATCCGTACCAGCGGCCGACGTCGGCGACGCCGCCGATGCCCTCGGCCTCGATGACGCACACCAGCGTCTCCACCTGATCGCGGAGCCGACGGGCGACGTCTCGGGCGCAGACGGGCACGGCCAGGATCACCCGCTGCGCGTCGACCCGGCGCAGGGCCTGGACCGCGGTGTCGGCCGTCAGCCCCGTGGCCAGGCGGTCGTCGACCAGCACGACGTCCCGGTCGTGGACCGGCGGCAGCGGCCGACCCGCCCGGTAGCGGTCCACGCGACGCGCCACCTCGGCCTCCTCCGCATCAACGAGGCGGTCGAGCTCAGTGCTCGTCACCCCGGACGCTCGCAGTGCCTCCGCGTCGACGGCGCGGATGCCGCCCTCGGCGACCGCCGCGATGCCGAGCTCCGGCTCGCTGGGCGCCCCGACCCGCCGTGCGACCAGGACGTCCAGCGGCGCGCCGAGGTGGATGGCGACGAGGGACGCGACGGGGACGCCGCCACGGGGCACGCCGAGCACGATCGGTTCGACCAGGTCACCGGGGAGCACGCTGGCCAGCTGCTTGCCGGCGTCGACGCGGTCGTCGAACGGCGGGTGCCGTGGCCGGTCGGCGTTCGATGCACGGCTCTTCGCCATCGTCGCCCTCCTCGTCGGGGACCCGTCCCCTTCCCGGCGGCGGCCGGCTCAAGCGGGCCGTGCTCCGGTCGTTCTCAGAGGAAGTCGGCGAGGAGCTCCCGGATGCCCTCGGGGAGGTACGTCTCGACGGGCGTCTCGTCCGCTTCGACCAGGTCGGCGAGCGCGGTCGACACCTCGGTGGGGTCGAGCTGGTCGGTGAGGATGATCTGGCGCACGACGGCGTGCATCTCGGTGGTCTGGATGTCGCCGTCCTCGATGAAGTCGGCGGCGCCGTTCACCATCTGGTCGTTGAAGCCGGTGCCGTAGGGGCCGGGGTTGACCTTGGTGACGTCGATGCCGTGGGGCGCCACCTCGGCGCGCAGCGACTTCGTGAACGCCTCCACCGCGTGCTTGGTCATGCTGTAGGGCGATCCGAGCGGCGACGCCAGGATGCCGGCCACGGACGAGACGTTGATGATGCGGCCCCAGCCGCGCTCGCGCATGCCGGGGATCACGGCCTGCGTCAGCGCCACCATGCCGAAGACGTTCACCTCGAACGAGCGCCGGACCTGGTCCAGCGGGATCGACGCCATGGGGCCGACGATGCCGACGCCGGCGTTGTTGATCAGGACGTCGATGCCCAGGTCGGCGGCACCGGCGGTGTCGGCCGCGTCGGTGACGTCGAGCTTGATCGCCGTCAGGTCGGCATGCTCGGCCGCGAGCGCGACGGCCTGGTCCTCCGTCTCGCAGGCGGCGACCACGTCGTGCCCCCGACGGGCCAGCTCGATCGCCGCTCCCTTGCCGAACCCGGACCCGGCCCCGGTGATCAGGACCTTCCTGCGCGCGCCCTCTGCCATCGTTCGCCTCCAGCGATCTCACCGGCCCCGACCGGACCGCGATGCGACGCTACCGGCCTGCACCCCACCCCATCAGCCGCACCCGCGACCACCGCCGACCCGTCCGCAACCCGGCACGTCGAGGTAGTGGTCGCAGGTCCGTCAGGCCTCGGGACGTGCTGTACGAGGGCGATGACGCTCGCGGGTGCTTGCATGGCGGAGGCGGGCTGTACCCGCCCCGCCTCACCGGGAAGGTGCGCAACCAGGCGGCGAGCACGTCGCCGTTCTGGTCCAAGGCCGACGCAAGCTCCCGCTGGAGGGACAAGGGCGCCGTGGTCCAGCGGGCACGGCACCTCGCTCGAGTCATGGGCGACGCCGGCGTCGAGGTGCGGGAGCTTCGAACCAGCGACCCTGGTCAGGTGGTCTGGGAGGACGCGCGACGGCTGGGCCTAGGCTGATCACATGAGTGCGGCGGCTGCTCTGGAGGGTCCGTGGGCGAGGTGTCGCCGAGTTGTTCTGGCGTTGCTCGTTCTGGCGGTCGTGTCCACCGCGCCGGGGTGCGGTGGCGTGAGGGGCGACCGGTCGAGCACGTGCTCCGATCCCCCGACGAAGGTCGCCAAGGAGCGCCAGGTCGACGTCTCGTACGACGGTCCCGTTTCGGATTGGTCCGAGCTCACGACGGATCCGAGCCCGAGACTCGTGGTGCAAGTGACGAACGTGCAGCCGCAGGTTGAGCGGGTCCGGCTGATGTTCGACGGGGCCGCCGCCCTTGACGTCGATCTTCCGGCCGGGGTGGGCTGCAATCCAGGCGACCCTGTGTTCTCGATCGCCTACGACGTTCGCCCGGGCCCAGTCGAGGTGCAACTCGATCTCCAAGGTGCCAGCAGCACCTCCACGATCGAGGTTCCCGAATCGGGGACGGTGTGGGCCGTCGTGCAGGTGCAGAGCGAACGGGCGTGGGGCGACATCACCGTTCACGACACCCGGCCATCCTGGGGCTGATCACCCGGCGATCTCGCGGGCACGAGCCCCAAACGCCGGCTCGGTGGCGACTCAGACGGTCCCTACGTGACCGGAGCGCGGACCGTCCACGTGCTGACGTAGTCGGGATCGACGACCGTCTCACCGTTCGTCCCGAGCCGGTACTCGCCGGGCTGGGCCCGATCGAAGGCACCCAGGTCGGGCGGCAGGGTGAAGGCTTCGTCCGCCCCTCGGTCGATCGCCACGAGCGGTTCCACCTGCTGCACGACGCCGGCGAACTGGTCTTGGTGACCCGGTTGCGACGGCGCCAACGCCCGGATTGCTGGGGCCTCGTTAGCCGAAGATCACCGATCCGAGTTGGAAGGCAGCGGACCCTGCACAGAGACACGCGCCGATGACGCCGAAGATCAACGAGCGAGTTCGGTCCCACAGCGGCAAGCCGACGATGGCAGGTCCGAAACCATCGGGTCCGCTGTTGTGGGCATGCCACGCCTTCCGGCCGAAGTAGACGGCTCCCCCAATCGATAGGAGGAACATGATCATCGACCAAGCCTACGGATGCCAGCTTCTCCGGGGCGACCAAGGTGCCACCTATCGCCGGGTCAGTTCCACGGCGCTCGGTCGGGATCCTCGCCGAGGATCTCCGCAGCGACGTGGCACCGCGTTGCGCCCAGCGACTGCGCCACGGTGCGATGGAAGCGAACCGATTGAGCCGCACGCATCGCGATGAAGCGGTCGACCAACGCGGAATCGGTCGGAACGAGCGCGTCGTACCGGCGACCGGCCTGTTCATCCAGCTCGTGGACCAGGTCAGGCACGAGGGCGACGGAAAGCACGGGCTTCCTCGCCCGGGTCGAGGCGGCATGGAGACGGCCGACGGTCCTCTATGTCGGTGACGACTGGGACCGCGTCTACCCGACACGACGAGAAGGCGACCGGCCCCTGTGGGCACCGGCGGATCCTTCTCCGTCCCGACGTGACCGGCTGGACGATCTGGCAGATCCATGGCCTGGCAGACATCGACGGCATCAAGGGCCCAGTCGACCTCAACATCGCACGCTCCTCCCCGTGACCCCATCCTCCGGGGCGCCGGACGGTCCCCGGCCGCTCGGGCGAGCGAAGGTCCGGCGCCTACCGGTGCAGCTCCCGCTCGGGTGCGGCGCGAAAGTCAGGGTCGGGTCGGACGACGTGAGCTGGCTCTGCCGCGAGCCGCTCCATCACCTCGCGCCGACGCCCGGCAAGCCAGTGCGGAACGACCAGGTCCCACGCTGCCTCCGTTGGCACGAACGTCTGAAGGGGATCTGATCCCCAAGCGCCGTCGAACACGAAGCCGCGGTCACCCTCCCAGTAGACGAGGTCCTCCTTCCACCGGAACTCGATCTCGGGCTCGACGGGATCCACGCTTGCGATCCTCGCACGATCCGTCGCCGAGCGCTCCCGGCCTCTGGCGACTACCTCTTCGGGCGGTTCGGATGAGCGGATGCCAGACCCCGGGCCTCGCCCTCGGACGCTGGTCATGCCCGGAGGTGAGAGCGGGGTGGTCACCGGGTGGAACTTCCGTCGCCAGCGGCCACCGACGACGAGCTCGGCCGTCCGCGCCCCGCCCCAGAGCACCGGAGTGGTGCGGCACGGCGGTCCACATCAGCCCGAGCTGCAAGCACCGCCTACGCGCGTGCCGGACGTGGGCAGAGCGATGGACCGGGACCAGAGCTGGTCCGGACCAGATGGCGGTTGCGGTCGACCCGCACACCGGGTAAACAGTGAACCGTATGGTTCAGTATGCGGCCCCTCAGCTCGATGCGTCCTTCGCGGCGCTGTCGGATTCCACGCGCCGTGGCGTCCTGGAGCAGCTCGGGCACGGCGAGGCGTCCATCTCGGACCTCGCCGATCGGTTCGACATGACCATCACGGGCATGAGGAAGCACGTGGGCGTCCTCGAAGCGGCGGGTCTCGTCGCCACCGAGAAGATCGGCCGCGTGCGGACCTGCCGGATCGGCGACCGCCGTCTCGAGGACGTGACGGCGTGGATCGACCAGTACCACCGGCTCTGGGACGAGCGCTTCCGCGAGCTCGACCAGGTCATCGAAGAGCTCAAGCAGAAGGAGACAGCAGATGGACGCACGCACGAACGGTGAGGTCGCTCCCACCGGGAACGTCACGACGGTGGAGCGGAGGTCGGACCGCGAGGTCGTCGTCACCCGCTCGTTCGATGCTCCCGTGCACCTGGTGTTCGAGGCCTGGTCGAAGCCCGAGCTGTTCGCACGCTGGTGGGTGCCGCGGTCGATGGGCATGACGCTGACCTCGTGCGAGATGGACGTCCGCACCGGTGGCCGGTACCGCCTCGGCTTCGACGGCGTGGACTTCTACGGCACCTACGTGGAGGTGACCCCGCCCTCGCGCATCGTCTGGACGAACGAGGAGGGCGGCACGGACGGCTCGGTCACCACGGTCACCTTCACCGAGACCGACGACACGACCCTGGTCGTCGTGAGCGAGCGCTACCCCTCGGCCGAGGCCCTCGACGCCGAAGAGGGCGGCGCGACCGACGCGATGCACGAGACGTTCCGCCAGCTGGACGAGCTGCTCGTCGAGCTGAGGTCGAACCGCTGACAGGACCGCTCCCGTCGCCCACGGCGAGCCGGTCCGAGCGAGGGATGGATCCAGGCCGCGGCGGGAAGTCGGGTCCTGTCCACCGCCGCCTCCCGGGAGCTCGCCATGATCGGTTTCATCGTCTTCGGACTCGTGGTCGGGGCGCTCGCACGGCTGGTCCTCCCCGGCCGGCAGCACCTCGGCCTCCTCGCCACGCTGCTGATCGGGCTCGCTGGATCGATCGTCGGCGGGGTGGTGGCCAACGCCCTGGGCACCGGCGACATCTTCGAGCTGAACATCCTCGGCTCGATCGTCGCCATCGTCAGCGCCGCCGTCCTGATCGCCGTCATCGACCGCGGCACCGTCTCCGCCCGAGCCCGGTGACTGCTCGTCGGCCACGTCGCACGCGGCTCGCCGTCGCTGCGGTTCAGGCCGTCAGGTGGGGTCCTTGCTGCAGGACCTGTTCCAGAAGGGCGGTCAGCCGCCGGGCCTCGGCGCTGCTGAGGTCGACGAGGAAGGGCGCGAGCGCGTCGTTGATCTCGTCGGCGCCACGTTCGGCGGCGGCGCTCCCCACCGGGGTCAACCGCACGTCGATGCTGCGACCGTCGGCGGCGTTGGGCGCGCGCTCGACGAGGCCGCGGCGCTCGAGGCGGTCGACGAGCCCCGAGATGGTCGACCGGTCCAGCCCCAGGTAGTCCGCCAGCTCGCTCATCCTGAGGCACCGGTCCTGCAGGATGCCGAGGACCCGGAGCTGGGTGAGCGAGATGTCGTGCGCCGCCGCCTGCTTGCTGAGGACCGCCATGGTCAGGAAGGACGAGCGGATCAGGGCGTTGGCCAGGAGCGCCTGGTCGTCGGGCGAGGCGGTGGTGGATCCGGGCATCGGCCCTCCCGTTGATGTGGTTGGGGATCCCCACTACTTTAGATGGGACTACCAACTACTTGGGTAACCGGCACGCATCGACCACCGGCTCGGCGCGGCACCCCGATCGAAAGGCGCCGACCCATGGAGCTCCTCCCCCTGGCCTCCGAGCCGTTCACGATCCCCACCGATCGGGACCTGCTGCCCTCCGAGCGGCGCACGTTCGTGGAGACCCACCGCACCTGCGTGTTCGGCACGCCCCGCCGAGCTGACGGACCGGCGATGTCGATCGTGTACTACGTCCCGACCGACACCGGTGAGCTGCTGGTGTCGACGATGCGGGAACGGTCCAAGGCGAAGGCGGTGGCGCGCGACCCGAAGGTCAGCATCTGCGTCCTCGACGAGCGGTGGCCCTTCGCCTACCTGCAGGTGTACTGCGACGCGACCGTCGACGACGATCCCGACCTCGTGGTCGACGTGATGATGGCCGTCGGCGGCCGCATGTCCGGCGAGCCGCTGCCCGACGAGGCCCGACCCGTCGTCGCCGCCATGGCCGAGGAGGAAGGCCGCGTGGTCCTCCGCTGCCGTCCGTACCGCACCTTCGCCCAGCCGCCCCGCCACCTCCACCGGAACGACCAGGAGCAGCCCATCACGCACTGGGTGTCGGCGAGCGTCCCATGGGACGCGCTCGACCCCACCTGATCCGGGGCGATCAGCCGCGTGGACCAGCTCGACCTCGATCGCCACCTGGGATCCGACCGGGGTCGCCCGCGAGTGCCGAGCGGGATCAGGCGGGCTGCTCGAGCACCGCGGCGGGCTCGAGGCGGTGGACGCCCCGAGGCTGCCAGCTCAGGCCATCGGACGCACCGAGCACGTCCGCGGCGAGGTAGGCGATGGCGAGCCACATCTCGGTGCCCTGGAGCCCGGGCTCGTCCCGGCCGACCTGCCACGGCGTGCCGGCGCCGGGCACCCAGTCGCCGATCGCCTGATCGAGGATCCGGGCCGCGACGGTGCGGATCTCGGCCGATCGGTAATCGACCTGCCGGCGCAGGAGCCAGAGCGGGTGGATCACGTCGAGGACGTTGCAGGCGTTGCGCTCGTCGACGGCGAACAGGTCGTGGTCGCGCCCGTGGGCGAGGACCGTGTCGATGGCCGCCTCGGGGTGCGGGACGGGCACGCCGAACTGCGCGTAGGCGCCGCGGGTCAGGCGGTAGTAGCCGTTCACCGCCATGAGCCAGCGGAAGTCCCACTCGCCCATCGGCTCGAGGAACGTGCCCCACATGCCCGAGTCGCGGCGGACGTGGGTGGCGAGCCAGCCCCACAGCATCGGGTGGGCGTTCTTCGATCCGTGGTGCCGCTGGTTCAAGTAGGCGCCGGTGGCGAACCCGTCGATCCACGACCCCGACGGCCACGCGAACAACCCCATGTCCAGGCCGTCGAGCCGGGCACCGAGCTGGTCCGGGGTGCAGGCCTCGATGGCGTGGACCGGGTGCGCCGGTGCGGCGCCGAGCACCTCGAGCGCGTAGCCGCACGACAGCAACCCGTACAGGTCCCACTCGCGATCCGAGAACGCCAAGGGGTCGGGTGCCGGGCCGAGGCGGGGGTCGACGAACATCCCGGTCTCGGGATCCTGCGCGGCTTGGATGCGGGCGACGAGCTCGTCGCGGCCGGCCGCGGCCGGGACCTCCCCGAACGCGCCGGCGATCTCGATGGCGTCGTTCAGCGGCCGCGGGGTCCACACCCCTCCGGGCACGTCGACGTAGGTCGCCTCGCCCTCGTGGTCGACCTGGCAGCGGGCGAGCACGTCGGGCCACTGCGCGGCGACATCGGCATCGAAGCGGGCGAGCGGGTCCCGGTTCCGCTTGGTCGTGCCATCGCGGCGGTCTCGGAGGATGCGCGCCGGCACCCCGCCCACCACGCTCCACGGCGGCACGTCGCGCGTGACCACGGCGCCCGCCGCCACCACGCTGTGGCTCCCGACCGTCACGCCGTCGACGATGGTCGTGTTGGCGCCGATCCACACGTCGTCCTCGATCACCACGCCCTCGGAGCTGAGGGGTTGGATGGCGATCGGCAGGTCGAGGTCGTCGGTGCCGTGGTTCTCGCCCACGAGCACGGCGTACGACGCGATCCGGACTGCGCTGCCGATGGTGACCTTGCCGATCGTGGCCGCGCCGGCGTTCAGCGCCGAGTGGGCGCCGATGGTCACGTCGCCGCGCACCACGCAGCCTGCGGCGACGGTCGAGTGCTCCCCGACGGTGAGCCTCGAGGCGACGATGTGGGCGTCGGCAGCCAAGTAGCAGCGGGGGTGGAGGTCGTACCCGGCGCGCTCGCCGAGCTCCTTCAGCCGCGCTGCCTGCTCCTCCCCGGGTTCGTCCGCGTACGCCACCAGCCACGGCTCGTGCTGCACCCGCTCGTCATCGAAGCCGGTCCACGACGTCTCGGTCATCTCGTGCTCCCCCATGCCCGGCGACCGTACCAACCGTCTGGGGGAGGGCCGCCCGGCACGATCGCCGCCCAGGATCCTCGACGGAGCGCAAAGCCGTTCCCCCGTCCTCGAACCGGAACAAGATGGGCCGCACCCCGGCCGTGCGCCGGTCCCCCGCAGCAACGACGACGACTGGAGCCGCGCCATGGACATCCTCGAGGCCCTCTACACGACGCGGGCGATGCGCCGCGTGGAGCGCACCCCGATCCCGACCGACGTCCAGGCGCTGATCCTCGACGCGGCGGTCCGCGCCCCGAGCGGCGGGAACACCCAGAACTGGCGGTTCCTCCTGGTCGACGACCCGGCCCTCATCGCCCAGCTCGCACCGCTGTACCGGGAGGCCGTGGACCTGCTGTGGGAGCACGTGTACAAGGACCGTCTGGACGCCGCCCGGGCCAACCCGGAGGATCCGGAGAGCAAGCAGTTCCAGCGCATCGTCTCGTCGGTCGAGCACGCAGCGGAGGAGTTCGCCCGCTACCCGCTCCTGCTGTTCGGCTTCGTCCAGCACGATCCCACCGGCGGATCGATCTTCCCCGCGATCTGGAGCGCGATGCTCGCCGCCCGCAGCCGCGGCGTGGGATCGACCCTCACGTCCGTCCTGCTGTTCAAGTCCGCCGAGGTCCTCGACCTGCTGGGCGTGCCTGCCGACGAGGGGTGGATCATGGCCGGGTGCGTCACGTTCGGCTACCCGACCGGGCGGTGGGGCGTCGCGCCGCGCCGTCCCGTCGAGGAGGTGGCGCACCGCAACCAGTGGGGCGCCCCGCTCGGCTTCGCCGTCGACGGACCGCTCTGGCCCGAGCCGTAGTCCGACGACCGGACCGGGTCAGGTGGTGGCGAACCGCGGGAACAGGGACTCCGCCGCACCTCGATCGATCGACGCCCGCGTGGCCTCGTCGAGGTCGTACGAGTCGTACATGGCGGCCATGCCCGCGACGGCGAAGTCCGGCGCGTACGGCCAGTCCGATCCGTAGGTGATCTGGCCGGGCCGGGCGAACGCCAGCAGGCTCGGCAGCGAGGTGGGGCTGCTCGACAGGGCGACGTCGAACCAGTACCGGCCGAGCAGGTCGAGCCCGTCGAAGATGTCGCCGCGGGCCGAGGCGGCCACGGCGACCCGGTAGGCCGCGTAGGGCAGGAACCCGCCGGCGTGCGAGAGGATGATCTTCACGTTGGGGTAGCGCTCGAGGACCCGGTTGCGCGCCATGTTGACGGCCGCTCGGGTCGTGTCCAGCAGGAAGTCGGCGACGTAGGTGGGGATCCCGTCGAGCGGCTCGAGGCCCGGGAGGATCGACGGGTGGACGAACACGACGGCGTGCCGCCGGTCGAGCTCCTCGAAGAGCGGGTCGAAGGCCGGGTCCCCGAGGTAGGTGCCCCGGTTGTTCGCCAGCAGGACGACCCCGTCGGCTCCGAGGCGGTCGTAGGCGTAGGCGACCTCGTCGAGGGCCCCGTCGACGTCCGGGAGGGGCGTGGTGAGGAAGAAGCCGAACCGGCTCGGGTGGTCCCGGACCTGCTGGGCGGCGAACTCGTTCACGACCCGTGCCATGGCCCGCGCCTCGGCCTGGTCGCCGAGGTGGACCCCCGGGGTCGAGACCGACAGGACCGCGCTGGCGATGCCGTTCTGCTCCATCAGGTGGAGGGCCGCCTCCTGCGTCCACTCGGGGATCGGGAGCCCGCCGGCGAGCGCACCCTTCGAGCGGAGCCAGTCGGCGTACTCGGGTGGGACCACGTGGTGGTGGGTGTCGATCCGGTCGGTCATCGGTCTGCTCCGGGGGACGGCATCGCGGATCACCGTACCAACTTTCTTGACAGATGGAGAGAAATCTCGCCGGGTCCGCTGGCCCGGGGATCGGCGGCGAGGCCATCGGTACACTTCCGCCATGTCGTCGTCGACTGAGCCGCAGGCCCCGCCGACCCGTGGGCGGCCGCAGCGCCACGACGACGCGCAGATCCTCACGGCCGCGCTGGCTGCGTTCGCCGACGCCGGGTACGAGGCGATGTCCATCCGGTCCCTCGGCCGCGACCTCGGGCTGAGCCACGGTGCCCTGAACCAGCGGTTCGGGTCGAAGGACCGGCTGTTCTACGCCGCGGTCGACCACGGGTTCGGCAGCATGGCTGCCGACCTCGCCGGCCACCTCTCGGACGGGGCGCCCTCGGAGGACCCGACCGACGTGCTCCGCGACGGGATCCGGGCGTTCCTGCTCGCATCGTCGCGGCACCCCGAGCTGGTGCGGCTCATGAACACGCTCGGCATCACCGACTCCGAGCGGCTCGGGTACGTGTTCGACCGCTTCGTCGAACCGCTCGTGACGCCGCTGCGCCAGGCCCTCGTCGAGAGCGAGCCGACCGCGCACGGGCAGATGACCACCCGCGAGCTGTTCTTCCTGATCGCCCACGGCGCCGCCGCACCCTTCACGCTCCGAGGGCTCTCGGACCGCTTCGATGCGACCGACGGCCCCCTCGACCCGGAGCCCTTCGCCGACCACATGGCGGAGATCCTGCTGCGCACGCTCGGCCGCTGAACGACCGGCCACCGGGCGGCGAACGGTCTGGCCGGTCAGCTCAGGCAGTGCGGGCGAGGACGGCGTGGAGGGCCCGGCGGAGCTCGGCCTCGGGATCGTCGACCGCAGCGAGGGACCGGTAGGCGACCGCCCGGTCGGGCCGGACGAGCACGGCACCGCCGGCGCCGAACTCCCGGACCCGCTCCCACCGGAGGCGGGGGTCGCGCAGGTCGCCGCGGGCGTGGCCGATGGTGTGGGCGTCGATCGCGATGCCGAGCTCCGCCGCGAGCTTCCCGGCGGCGTCGCACCACGCCTGGCCGTCTTCGCCGGCGATGACGACGAAGCGGTCGACGCCGACCAGATCGAGGGTGGAGCAGCGCTGGAACCGGTCGTCTTCGACCCAGGCGTGCGGAAGCGGGTGGCCGGGGCGGGTCGACGGGGTGAAGATCCGGAAGTCCTGCCCGGCCGGCTCCGGTGAGCCGTCGGCGACCACCGCCGCAGACCGGTGGCGGTACCCGTACTCGACGTCCTGCTCGTGGAACTCCTGCGACTGGTCCGCCATCTGCTCGATCGCGGCCCGGCGGAAGTCCCGGTCGGCCGGGTCGTCGCCGAAGAAGCGCTCGATGCGCTCCCACCGGACGGCGGGGGTGGTGGCGGTGTCGATGAACCCGGTGGCCTCGGCGATCCCGATGTACCCGACGGCGTTGTCGAGCGAGCGCTGGACGTTGCGGGCGTCGACCGGGCGGCGCTCGGCCTCGTAGGTGTCGAGGAGGTCCTCACCGGCGGTGCCCCGCACGACGTGGGCGAGCTTCCAGCAGGCGTTCTGGACGTCGGCGATGGCGCTGGTCAGTCCGAGGCCCCCCGTTGGGGGATGGCGGTGGGCCGCATCGCCGGCGATCAGGACGCGGCCTTCGCGGAAGCGGTCTGCGAGCACGCCGCCGATCGTCCAGCGGGAGATGAGGTGGACGTCGACCGGGTGGTCGCCGATCCCGAGCGCGGCACGCATGTCGGCGATGACCGCGTCGTCGTCGAAGGCGCGGTCGTCGTCCATGTCGTAGTTGATGTGGATGACCCACTCCTCGCTCTCGGCGCCCCAGCGGGTCGGACCCATCGGGGCCATCACCACCATGCGTCCGACCTCCGGGCACAGCACCCAGCGGAGCAGGACGTCGGGGTCCGCCGCGAAGCTCGAGAAGTCGGCGCTCACGTACAGGGTCGCGGTCCGGGCCAGGTCCGTGAGGCCCTCGAGCTCGATGCCGAGGATCGGGTTGACGGTGCGACCGCCGTCGCACGCGAGGGCCCACGACGCGGTGACCTCGTACGCCTCGCCGCTGGCGTGGTCGACGACCTCGACGAGGACGCAGTCGTCGGTCTGCTGGAGCGCGGTCACCTCGTGGTGGAAGCAGACGCGCCCGGGGCTGAGCGCCTCGGCCCGGGCCTTCAGGAGCGGTTCGAGCCGGATCTGGGGGAGGTTCGTGGTGAGCTTCGGGCTGGCGGCCACCCAGTCGGGGTCGGTCCCGCCACCGCCCCAGCACTCCTGCTTCGAGAGGACGCGGCCTCCGCGGAAGCCGGCGTAGAAGGCGGTGTGGCTGAGCTGCTCGGGCGGGGTGCCGACGGCGTAGATGCCATCGGCGACGCCGCAGTCGTCCAGGACCTCCATCGCCCGCTGGTTGAGGACGTGGGCCTTCGGGAGGATCGACGTCGTCGGCAGGGCGCTGAGCAGCAGGGCGTCGACCCCCTGCTGGGCGAGGAGCATCGATGCCGTGAGGCCCGCACCTCCCCCACCGATGATGAGCACCTCCACCTCGACGCGGCGGGTCCCGCCACTGGTCGTCGTCTCGTTCATGACCGACATCCAACGGCTTTTCTCTCCATCTGTCAAGAAAAGAGGGGGAGCGCGGTCGATCCAGCGCGCCCGCGCACCTCGACAGGAGAGCGGGGTCGGCTCAGGTCACGGTGGGGCGGACGCCTTCGACGTCGGCGATCCGGTCGGCGAGACGTC
>DATMGQ010000337.1:0-14045 GCA_035555395.1 Acidimicrobiales bacterium | reverse complement strand
CACGAGCAGGGCGGTCTGGAGCGACAGCGACCCCTGGGTGAGGCGGATGCCGAGCGACACCGCGATCAGCGCCACCGAGAGGGCGGCCAGCACCTCGAGCACCAGGGCCGACAGGAAGGCGATGCGGAGGGTCCGCATGGTGGCGGTCCGGTAGCGGTCGGTCACGACCCGGACCCGCTCGACCTGGGCCTCGGCCCGTCCGAACAGCCGCAGCGTCGGGAGGCCGGTGATGACGTCGAGGAACCGGCCGGCCAGGCGTTGCAGCGCGTCCCACTGGGTGGCGGCGTGGTGCTCGGTTGCCCGGCCGATCATCACCATGAACATCGGGATCAGCGGGACGACGACCGCCAGGATGATCGCGGAGAGCAGGTCGGCGCCCAGGATGCGGAGGCCGGCGGCGAGGGGCACCACGACCGCGAGCATCAGGCCGGGGAGGTAGGAGCGCACCCACGGGTCGAGGGCGTCGAGGGCGGTGCCGGTGAGCGAGCCGACCTGGGCGGGCCCGAGGTGGGGGCGCTGGTCGGGGCGCAGGTGGGCGAGCCGGTCGAGCACCCGGCGCCGCACGGTGGTCCGGGTGGCGAGCAGCGTCCGGGTCGAGGAGCGCTCGGTGAGGGCGGTGGCTGCCGCCCGGACGACCGCCACGGCCACGAGCCACGCCGCCAAGGGGCCGGTGGCGGCGCCGTCGCCGCGGATGAGGCGGGGGAGCAGGCGGCTGAGCGCCTCGGCCTGCACGAGGATCGCGGCCGCGGTCAGCACCGCGAGCGCGGCGCAGACCACCAGGTGGGTGCGCATGGCCGCCGACAGCCGGAGGATGCGCGGGTCGATGGGCCCCCGCGCTCGGGCCGGCTGGTCGGTCACCCCTTGATCATGCCGGTCCCGAGGAGGCGGCGGCGCCGGGCACGTGGACCGGCGGGATGTGCCGGGTGCCGATGCGCTGGCGGAAGACCCAGTACGACCAGGCCTGGTAGCCGAGCACGACGGGGGTCAGTAGCACGGCCACCCAGCTCATGATCCGCAGCGTGTAGGGCGTCGAGCTGGCGTTCTCGACCGTGAGGCTGAACGCGGGGTCGGTGGTGCTGGGCATCACGTCGGGGTACAGCGACCCGAACAGCGCCAGCACCGCGGCGGCGATGGCGATGCCCGTGCCGAGGAAGGCGGCACCGTCGCGGCCGGCCCGCGTGGCGAGGACCGATGCCACCAGGCCGACGGCGGCGACCACGACCGGGATCCACGTCCAGGTCTCGCCTCGCTCCACCTGGTTCCAGATGAGGAAGGTGGCGCCGGCCACGATCGTGACCGGGGCGACCTTGGCCGAGGCGGCGACCGCCTTGTGGTGCACGTCGCCCTCGGTCTTGAGCGCCACGAAGTGCAGGCCGTGGAGCAGGAACAGGGACGCGGTGACCACGCCCCCCAGGAGGGCGAAGGGGTTGATGAGCGTGAGCAGGCTGCCGGTGAAGTCGCCGTTGGCGTTGATGGGCACCCCGGCGACGATGTTGGCGAAGGCCACGCCCCACAGCACCGACGGGACCCACGAGCCGAACGCGATGGCCAGGTCCCAGCGGCGGCGCCACGTGTCGCTGTCGACCTTGCCCCGGTACTCGAACGCCACGCCGCGCAGGATCAGCGCGATGAGGATCAGGAACAGGGCGAGGTAGAAGCCGGAGAAGAGGGTGGCGTACCAGTTCGGGAAGGCGGCGAAGGTGGCCCCGCCCGCGGTGAGCAGCCAGACCTCGTTGCCGTCCCACACCGGTCCGATGGTGTTGATGAGGACCCGGCGCTCCTGCTCGGTCTTCCCGAGCGGGTGCAGCAGCATGCCGACCCCGAAGTCGAACCCCTCGAGGAAGAAGTAGCCGGTCCAGAGGACGCCGATCAGCAGGAACCAGAAGGTGGAGAGCTCCATCACGATCCCCGATCAGTAGGCGAAGGCCAACACGTCGGCCTCCTCGTCGCGGTCCGGCCGTTCGCTGCCGTCGGTGTCGTCGTCGCCACCGGGCTCGGGCGGCGGCGCGTGCGGCATCACCGCCTCGGGGCCGGCCTGCACGTAGCGCTTGAGCAGGAACAGCTCGACGACCATCAGGGAGCCGTACAGCAGGGTGAAGCCGATGAGCGTGGTCCACACCATGCCGGGTGACACGGCCGGCGACGAGGCGTCGGCGGTCATCAGCCGCAGCTCGGGGATGCCATCGGGGTTGGGTGCCACCACCCACGGCTGGCGGCCCATCTCGGTGAAGATCCACCCGAACGAGTTGGCGAGGAACGGCGTGGCGATGATGGCGATCGACCCGATGCGCAGCCAGCGCTTGTCGGTGGGCAGGTCCTTGCCCTTGCGGGTCTTCCACCAGGCGACCACCGCGCCGAGCGAGGCGATGGCGCCGAAGCCGATCATCGCCCGGAAGGCCCAGTAGGTGATGACCAGGTTGGGCCGGTAGTCGCCGGGGCCGAACTGCTCGCGGTACTGGGCGTTGATGTCCTTGACGCCCTCGACCTTCCCGTCGAAGGAGCCGGTGGCCATGAACGAGAGCAGGTTCGGGATCACGATGGTCCGCACGTCGCACTCGGCGCTCACGTCGCCCACCGCGAACACGGACAGGCCGGCGGGCTGCTCGGTGTCGCACAGCGCCTCGGCGGCGGCCATCTTCATCGGCTGCTGCTCGAACATGAGCTTGGCCTGGTAGTCGCCGCTGATCGCCACGGCGATGCCCATGGCGAAGGTCAGGTAGATCGACGTGCGCACGGCCTTGTGCATGGCGGTCCGGTCGGCGGCGGGCAGCGGGCGGTCCCGCATGAGCAGCCAGGCCGAGATGCCTCCGACGAAGACGGCGGCCACGAGCAGGGCGCCGGCGATGACGTGCGGGTAGGCGGCGAGGGTGGTCGAGTTGGTGAGCACCGCCCAGATGTCGGTCATCTCCGCCCGGCCGGTCTCGGCGTTGTAGACGGCGCCGACGGGGTGCTGCATCCAGGAGTTGGCGGCGACGATGAAGTAGGCGGACATCGTGGCCCCGATGGCCGCAGCCCAGATGGTGGCCAGGTGCAGCCGGGGCGACAGCCGCTCCCAGCCGAAGATCCAGAGCCCCAGGAACGTGGACTCAAGGAAGAAGGCGACGAGCGCCTCCATGGCGAGCGGGGCGCCGAACACGTCGCCGACGAACCGGGAGTAGTTGGCCCAGTTCATGCCGAACTGGAACTCCTGGACGATGCCGGTGACCACGCCCATGGCGAAGTTGATGAGGAAGAGCTTCCCGAAGAACTTCGTGAGGCGGAGGTACGCCTCGTCGCCGCTGCGGTACCAGCGGGTCTGGAAGTAGGCCACCGTGAGCCCCAACCCGATGGTCAGGGGGACCATCCAGAAGTGGTACACGGTGGTGATCCCGAACTGCCATCGGGAGAGGCTGACCACGTCCATGGCGGGGGTGCTCCTTCGCTGGGGGCGGCGGGGGAGAGCTGGTCCCGATCCTAGTCAAGATCGTTCGTTCAGATCGACGGCAGTGGTCGAATCTGTTCCAGTGATGCGCCAATCCACCGCGCTCGATCAGCGCAGCGGGCTCACGCCTCGGGTTCGGCCCCTTCCCAGGGGCAGTGGCGGCAGCCCTGGCTGCAGCAGTAGCCGCGCTCGGCGAGGTAGGCGGCGGTGAGGACCGAGTAGCCCGTGCCGGGGTCCAGGTAGGTGGACAGGCCGGCGGCGACGGCCCGGGCGTGGCGCGCCAGGATCTCGTCGCGCCGTGGGTGCCCGGGGTCGAGGCGGCTCGGGTCGGGCTGGTCGAGCCAGCCGTCGCGCTTGGGGCCCGACGGGCCCGCCTTCACGCCGGGTCGGCCTCGGGGACCGGGGCCAAGACGACGTCGACGGTGCCCTCGCCGGTGCCGTCGAGCTCGGCGGTGACCAGCTCGGCGACCGAGCCGGCGTCGGTGACGTCGCCGACGGCAGCACCGAGCGCCAGCAGCCGATCGGACGTGTCGGTGACGGTGACCAGCTGGACCTCGGCGCGCTGGCTGACCTTGGCGTCGGACTTGGCCTTGCGGATCTGGCGGAGGACGTCGGCGGCGACGACGAGGGGGGACGGGACGCCGTCGGCGCTGCTGCCGTCGCCGGCCAGGACCCGCAGCTCGCCCGAGGTGGGCCAAGCGGTCCGGTGGATCGAGCCCTCGGCGAACCAGGACCAGACCTCCTCGGTGACGTACGGGAGGATCGGCGCGAACAGGCGCAGCAGCGTGGAGACCGCGGTGCGCAGGGCGACGCGGGCCGACAGGGCGGCCGGGTCGTCCTCGCGGTAGGCCCGCGCCTTGACCAGCTCGAGGTAGTCGTCGCAGAAGCGCCAGAAGAAGTCCTCGGTGCGCTGGAGCGACCGGGCGTAGTCGAAGTCGGCGAACGCCTTGGTGGCGTCGTCGACCAGCTGGGCCAGCTCGGCGAGCATCGCCAGGTCGATCGGTTCGGTGACCGGAGCACCGACCGGGGCGTCGCCGGCGCCGAGCGCGAACTTCGACGCGTTGAGGATCTTGATGGCCAGGCGCCGGCCGATCTTCATCTGCCCCGGGTCGAACGCGGTGTCGGTGCCCGGGCGGCCGTTGGCCGACCAGTAGCGGACGGCGTCGGCACCGTGCTGCTCGAGCAGGTCGGTGGGGACGACGACGTTGCCGACCGACTTCGACATCTTCTTGCGGTCGGGGTCGAGGATCCACCCCGACAGGGCGGCGTTGGCCCAAGGGACCTCGCCGTGCTCGTAGTGGCTGCGGACGACCGTGGAGAACAGCCAGGTGCGGATGATCTCGTGGGCCTGCGGCCGCATGTCCATCGGGAAGGTCCGGGCGAACAGCTCCGGATCCTCCTCCCAGCCCGTCGCGATCTGGGGCGTCAGCGACGACGTGGCCCAGGTGTCCATGATGTCGGGGTCGGCGGTGAAGCCGCCCGGCTGGTTGCGCTGGTCCTCGGTGAAGCCCGGCGGGATGTGCGACTGCGGGTCGATCGGCAGCGTCGACTCGTCGGGGATGATCGGGTGGTCGTGGTCCGGCTCGCCCTCGGCGTCGACCGGGTACCAGAGCGGGATCGGGACGCCGAAGAAGCGCTGGCGCGAGATCAACCAGTCGCCGTTCAGGCCCTCGACCCAGTTCTCGTAGCGGTGCCGCATGTACTCCGGGTGCCAGACCAGCTCGCGGCCCCGCTCGACCAGCGCGGCGCGCAGCTCGGCCGACCGCCCGCCGTTGGGGATGTACCACTGGCGGGTCGTGACGATCTCGAGGGGCTTGTCGCCCTTCTCGTAGAACTTGACCGGGTGCTGGATCTTCTTCGGCTCGCCCAGCAGGTCGCCGCTCTCGGTGAGCAGCTCGACCATGACGATCTGGGCGCCGCCGGGCGCCTTGCCGGCGAAGCGCTCGTAGGCGGCCTGGGCCTCGGGGGTGGTCAGCCACTCGGGCGTGTCGAGCGAGAGGCGGCCGTCCTTGCGCATGACCGCACGGGTCTCGAGCTGCAGCTCGCGCCACCAGATGACGTCGGTGAGGTCGCCGAAGGTGCAGATCATGGCGATGCCGGTGCCCTTGTCGGGCTCGGCCAGCGGGTGGGCCTTGACCGGGACCTCGACGCCGAAGACCGGCGTGGTGACGGTGGTCCCGAACAGCGGCTGGTAGCGCTCGTCGTCGGGGTGGGCGACGAGCGCGACGCACGCGACGAGCAGCTCGGGCCGGGTGGTGGAGATGACGATCGGGTCGCCGCCGTCGGGACGGTGGAACGCGATGTCGTGGTAGGCGCCGGGGCGCTCGCGGTCCTCGAGCTCGGCCTGGGCGACCGCGGTCTGGAACGTGGTGTCCCACAGGCTCGGCGCCTCGGACGAGTACGCCTCGCCCCGCTTCAGGTTGCGCAGGAACGCCCGCTGGCTGACCCGCTGGCTCTTCAGCGAGACCGTCGAGTAGGTGTGCGCCCAGTCGATCGACAGGCCGAGCTGGCGGTACAGGCCCTCGAAGACCTTCTCGTCCTCGGCGGTGAGCTGCTCGCACAGCTCGACGAAGTTGCGGCGGCTGATCGCATCGAAGTCCTGGCGCTTCTTCGCCGGCTTCTCCGGCGGCGCGTAGCCCTCGACGAACGGGACCGTGGGGTCGCAGCGGACGCCGTAGAAGTTCTCGACCCGTCGCTCGGTGGGCAGCCCGTTGTCGTCCCACCCCATCGGGTAGAAGACCTCCTTGCCGGCCATGCGCTGGTACCGGGCGACGAGGTCCGTGTGCGTGTAGCTGAAGACGTGGCCGACGTGCAGCGAACCCGAGACGGTGGGCGGCGGCGTGTCGATCGAGAAGACCTCACCCCGCTCCTTCGTGCGGTCGAAGGCGTAGGTCCCCTGCTCGTCCCACACCGCGCCCCACTTCTCCTCGAGGCCTTCGAGGGACGGCTTCTCAGGAACGTTCGGCGCTGCCATAGGAGGTCAAACGTACCGGTCGACGTTTCGGCCCTTCGAACCCGTTCGAGCCCATCGGCCAGAATCGTTCGGTGAGCGTTCCGGCCATCCACCTGTACGACACGCGGCGGCGCGCCGTGGTGCCGTTCGAGCCCGTCCACGAGGGCAAGGCGCTCATCTACACGTGCGGGCCCACGGTCTACGGGCCGCAGCACCTGGGCAACATGCGCAGCCAGCTGCTGCCCGACCTGCTGCGCCGGGTGCTGCGCGCTGCTGGGTACGACGTCACCTTCGTCACCAACGTCACCGACGTCGGCCACCTGGTGAGCGACGCCGACGAGGGCGAGGACAAGGTCGAGAAGGCTGCGGCCGCCACTGGCCAGTCCGTCGAGGAGATCACCGGGCACTGGACCGAGCAGTGGGCGAACGACCGCCGCCGCCTCGGCATGCTCGAGCCCGACCTGATCCCGTACGCGTCGAAGCACATCGGTGAGCAGATCGCCATGATCCAGACGCTCGAGGCCCAGGGCCGCACGTACGTGATCGACGACGGCGTCTACTTCGACACGTCGACCTACCCCGAGTACGCCGACTTCGCCCACCTCAACCTCGACGACCTCGAGGCCACCGGCCGGGTCGAGAACGTCTCGGACAAGAAGCACCCGGCCGACTTCGCCCTCTGGAAGCTGAGCGGGGAGGGGAGCACCCGGCTCCAGGAGTGGGACTCGCCGTGGGGCGTCGGGTTCCCGGGCTGGCACATCGAGTGCTCGGCGATGGCCACCAAGTACCTGGGCCGCCACTTCGACATCCACACCGGCGGCATCGACCACGTCCGGGTCCACCACACCAACGAGGTGGCCCAGAGCGAGTGCGCCCTCGAGCAGCACCCGTGGGTGAACATCTGGATGCACAACGAGTTCCTCGACGTCGGCAACGAGAAGATGTCGAAGAGCAAGGGCCACGTGCTCACCGTCCAGACGCTCGTCGACGAGGGCATCGACCCGCTGGCGTTCCGGTACTTCTTCTTCCAGGCGCACTACCGCCAGCAGCAGAACTTCACGATCGAGCTCGTGCGCTCCGCCGGCACGGCCCTGCGCCGCATCGTCCACCACGCCGTCGCCGCCCGCGACGCCGTCGGCGGCGACACGTCCGGTGCCGACCCGGCCAAGACCGAGCCGCTGCGCGCCCAGTTCTGGGAGGCGCTCGCCGACGACCTCAACGGGCCGAAGGCGCTCGCCGTCGTCGCCACGGTCGCCCGGGACACCGATCTGGGCGATGCCGACAAGTGGAGCCTGCTCGCCGACTTCGACCAGGTGCTGGGCTTCGGGCTCGCCGACGCGGTCGCCCCGGAGGCCGCCGACGACTCGGCCGACGATCCCCGCATCGCTGCGCTCCTCGCCGAGCGCACCGCAGCGCGGGCCGACAAGGACTGGGCCGAGGCCGACCGCATCCGCGACGTCCTCGCGGCCGAAGGGCTCGAGATCGTCGACACGCCCGACGGCCCCCAGGCCCGTCGCCGCTGACCTGCGCCCGAGCCGCGCTGGGCTCGCGGCCGTTGCGCGGCCTGGCATCGCCGCGATCGGCCGGTCTAGCCTTTCCGTAGTTACCGCCCGGTAACAAACGTCGAGTTCCGCCCCCTGCTTCCCGCCTGGCAGCCGGGTCGGACCCAGCACCCGGAAGGTCGTGCCCGCAATGGGAGATTTCTCGCTCGCGCTGAACGAGGACCAGATCCAGCTTCGTGACTGGCTCCACCAGTTCTCGAAGGACGTGATCCGTCCTGCCGCCGAGGAGTGGGACGAGAAGGAGGAGTTCCCGTGGCCGGTGGTCCAGGAGGCCGCCAACATCGGGCTGTACTCCGTCGACTTCGTCACCAACGCCATGCTCGGCGACCCCACCGGCCTCACCATGCCGATCGCCATCGAAGAGGTCTTCTGGGGCGACGCCGGCATCGGCCTCTCGATCTTCGGCTCGGGCCTCGCCGCCGCCGGCATCGCCGGCAACGGCACCCCCGAGCAGCTCATGGAGTGGGTGCCCCAGTGCTACGGCACCCCCGATGACGTGAAGCTCGGCGCCTTCTGCGTGTCCGAGCCCGACGCCGGCTCCGACGTGAGCTCGCTGCGCACCCGGGCCGTCTACGACGAAGCCAAGGACGAGTGGGTGCTCAACGGCACCAAGGCGTGGATCACCAACGGCGGCATCGCCGACGTCCACGTGGTCGTCGCCGCGGTCGACCCGGAGCTGCGTGGCCGTGGCCAGGCCAGCTTCATCGTCCCGCCGAACACCCCCGGCCTCTCGCAGGGCCAGAAGTACAAGAAGCACGGCATCAAGGCCAGCCACACTGCCGAGGTCGTCCTCGAGGACGTCCGCGTGCCCGGCAGCTGCCTCCTCGGCGGCAAGGACAAGCTCGACGAGAAGCTCGCCCGTGCCCGTGAGGCGCTGACCAAGCCGAAGACCGAATCCTCGGGCAAGCAGCCGGCCATGGCCACCTTCGAGGCCACCCGCCCGGCCGTGGGCGCCCAGGCCATCGGCGTCGCCCGTGCCGCCTACGAGATCGCCCTCCAGTACGCCCAGGAGCGCAACGCGTTCGGCAAGGCCATCATCCACAACCAGGCCATCGCCTTCCTCCTCGCCGACATGGCGACCGAGATCGACGCCGCCCGCCTCCTCGTCCACCGCGCCGCCTGGCTGAGCCGCAACGGCACCTACGTCAACGCCGAGGGCTCGATGTCGAAGCTCAAGGCCGGCCGCGTCGCCGTGTGGACCACCGAGCGCGCCATCCAGATCCTGGGCGGCTACGGCTACACCCGCGAGTACGGCGTGGAGCGCATGCACCGCGACGCCAAGATCTTCGACATCTACGAGGGCACCGAGCAGATCCAGCAGCTCGTGATCTCCCGGGCCATCTCCGGCCTGCGCATCGAGTAGGAGCCGCAGCGCCCTGATCAGGGCGCTCGCACGAGGTTCTGCGTTCCCGAGGGGGTTGGTGCACCGCACCAGCCCCCTCGGCGCGTTCCGGGGGCGAGGCCGCCGAAGATGCGACTCATGAGTCTGTAGCTGGAGTCCGGTCGGGTCCGTACGATCGAACGCATGTTCGTGGTTGTGGGTGCGGAAGCAGGTGGGGATCGACGGGCAGCGGCCCACGATGCCCTGGACCGGCTGCTCGACGTGGTCCCGGAGGTCGCTACCGGTGCCGAGATGACCGTGGCCCTGGAGGCCCGGGCGGAGCTGACGACCCTGATCGACGGCGCGGCCGTGGCGATGATCCCGCCGTGGGAGGCGTCGGGCGACTGGGCCCGCGACGGGGCGCGCTCGCCGATCGCGATGCTGGTGAACCGCACGGGTGCCCGCCGGTCGACGACGGCGGCGCTGCGGCGCACCGCGCTCGACGCAGCGGGCATGCCCCACGTGTCCGCGGCGGCTGCTGCGGGGTCGTTGCCGCTGACCCATCTGGAGCTGCTGACGCGGGCGCGGCGGCCGGAGGTGGCGGAGGTGTTCGACCGCGACGAGGCGCTGCTCGTCGCCGAAGCCGGGCGGCTCACCGCGGATGCGCTGGCGCGGTTCCTGCTCGCGTGGCGGTTCGGCGCCCTGGAGGAGCTCGGGGTCAACGAGCCGGACCCGCCGCTCGATCACGACTCGGAGCTCGACACCGCCAGGATCGTGGCGGGGTTCGCCGGCCGCGGGCTGATCACCCTCGACGTCACCCCGGTGTCGCTCGCCTCGGTCGTCGAAGCGGTGCAGGCCCGCATCGAGACGTGGCGGCGCACCGGGCAGCTCACCGAGGACACCCGCAGCTGGGAGGAGCTCGTCGCCGCCGCCCTCGTCGACCTGATCGTCGACGGGTCCGCGTCGGTGCGCCACGGCCAGCTGCGACCCCGCCTCATCGTGCTGGCCAAGCTCGGCGAGCTGTTCGACCGCGCACACATCCCCACCGGCGAGCGTGAGGCGTGGACGGCGCGGATCCTCGGCGGCGGACCCATCGGCCAGGCCGCGCTGCGCGAGCTCGCCGAACAAGCCGACCTCCAGATCGTCATCACCGACGACAGCGGCGAGCCGCTCCACGTCGGACGCAAGCAGCGCCTCGTCACCGCGGCGATCCTCACCGCCCTGCTCGCCCGCGCCGGCGGGACCTGCGAGTTCCCCGGCTGCCACGCCCACCACCACCGCGCCCACGCGCACCACATCGTGTGGTGGCGCAACGGCGGCACCACCAGCATCACCAACCTCACAAGTTCCTAAGCAGACCTCTTCATGCCTGCGTGCCGTCGGGGCGGGGAGACGTACGGCGGCGTGCCTCTGGCTGCCAACCCCACACCGCAAAGACGTTCTCGCCAGCACCCACACGAGGGGAGTCCATGTGGGCGTTTCCAAGCGCCACGACACCTCCGCCGCCGACAATTGACGTTACATTCACCCAAACCTGATTCATCGCGAGATTGAGAAAAGAAATGATGGTGCTGGTTATACCCGTGGGGTCATCGCCAGCCATCAGGTCGGCTCGGAGCGTGGACCGTTTATGCACTTCGGGACCTCGGAAGAGATCATCGTGCTGAGAAATCCTGTCTTTATATGCAGTTAGCCAATACCAGCGAGGAGTCTCCTCACACATGGCGAAGAAGGTCGCTTTCGTGGAGCGCCTCCTCGACGTCGGAATGTCTGGACGGCCAGTCTCCGTGAGATAGACCCAACCCATGATGCGTTCCCAGAGAATCCGCGACTTAATGATGACGTCTTGGTTCAGAGATAGAACGGCGAGCTTGAGGCTTACAAGCTCGGCGGCATCCGGATTTGCGATGACCTTGTCGAAGTAGATGCTGTTCATGGTTCCTAGCGGCTGCATGCATATATAGGATTGAAGCTTTACGTCGATTGCTCGGGTAACGGCATCAAACATTCGATCCTCTGGGAATACCTGGCCAGCCAGATAGGAATCGGCAAATGCGCGTACGGATTGAGGGTTGAAATCCCTCAGGAACCCATCAGGAAGGCCATGCATGACCTCACGTTCCATGTTGGCCTGTTGCATAAGTGCGTCGAACTCGTCGGCCATGGCCAGAGCGTCATCGATGCCGGGGACCGCGTCGGGGTCTGTCACGGCGCAAGTGTCGCATGGCCGACGCCGAAGGCGTCGGGCCTTTACTTGAACTACCAACGAAACTCGTCACGGGGGCGTTGACGGGGAACTACGGGCGTGTAATCCTGTGCCGGTCCTAGGGCCACCCTGGGGTTGCAGAGATAAGCGCACGGCACAGCCCGCGGGCAGGAGAAGGCACAGACGCCGCTCCCAGCCTGCTTTCGACAAGTCCGACCCAACAGCGCCTGCGGCTCCGGCCCGTGTAGCTGTGCTGGAGTCGCTGTGTCGGTTGATGAGTCGTTTCGTGGTTGGTCGTTGAAGGTCTATGCCGGTGCTGGCGAGGCTGGCGGGGCGTGGGTCGGTGGCTCAGGCCGTGGCGGGGTGTCGCCGGTTGGGGAGGTTGATCCGGACCGGTCGGCGGTGGAGGCGGCTCGGCGTGCCCGTGGCAAGTTGCGCCGGTACTGCACGGCGAACCGGCTGAACCGCCTGGGCACGCTCACCTATGCGGGGGCGGGGAACCATGATCCGGTGCTGCTGCGGGAGCATCTGGGGGTGTTCTTCCGCCGGTTGCGGAAGGCGTCGGGGGATCGGCCGTTCCCGTATGCGTGGGTGCCGGAGTGGCACAAGACCGATCACGGGCTGCACGCTCACTTCGCGGTGGGCCGGTACCTGCCTCGGGCGGCGATTGCCGAGGCGTGGGGTCACGGGTTCATCCACATCAAGTTGCTGTCGGATCTGCCGGTGGGGTCCGGCAAGCGGGAGGAGGCCCGTCGGGCGGCGGGGTATCTGTCGAAGTACGCAGGCAAGGACTTCGACCACGACAAGATGCCGGGGCTGCACCGCTACGAGGTGGCGCAGGGCTTCCAGCCGACGTTCACGCAGGTTCGCGGTCTGCACCTGGGGTCGGTGCTCGAGCAGGCCGAGTCGATCATGGGGTCGGCGCCTGGGTATGTGTGGCAGTCCCAGACGGCGGAGGGCTGGGCGGGTCCGCCTGCGGTGTGGGCGTCATGGGACTGAGCCGTGAGGAACTGGCCGAGTTCGTCGCCCGGTCCTGCGAGCGCCAGGGGGTGCCGGTGAAGGTGACCGATGCTGCGGTGGTGGGCCGTATGGCGGCGCTGCTGGGGGCGGGGGCGGACGGAGGCGGAGCGAAGCCCGCCCCGGCCGCCCCTGCCCGCTCAGAGCTTCCAGACGATCTCGACGCGGTTCGGGTCGAACACTCGGGCGCCGGGTGTGCCGGGACCGATCACGGCATGGTCGACGACCGCGCCGATGATGGCCGCTTGGCGGGTCAGGTTGAGGTCCGCCCACCGGCGGCGTAGCTCCTCGCCGTTGCCGACAAGTCCGGAGAGGGCGTCGGTGCGGGTGATGCGGGCGAGGCTCCGGGTGGTCTGGGCGATGCGGTCCTCGATGGGGCGGCGTGCGGCCATCCACTCCCGCACGGTGATCGCTTTGTCGGCGTAGAGGGCGGCGAGCTCGTCGAGTTGGGCCCGGTCGGCGGCGACCTGTTCGGCGAGTGCGGCGGCGTGGTCGTCGTCGGCTGCTCTGCCGGTGAGGGCGGCGGCGAGTTCGGCGGTGTCGAGCCGGTAGAGCACGGCGTCGGCGACGAGTTCCTCGACGGGTGGCGCGGTGACCATCGTTCCGCCGCAGCCGCCGTGGTCGGGTCCCTTCTGGCAGACGTAGCGGCGCCGGTCCTCACGGGCGGCGGAGTAGAGGGTGTGGCCGCACTTGTGGCAGCGCAGCAGTCCCGACAGCAAGTAGCGCCGTGGGGTACGCCGTCCGGTGTTAGCTGCGGCGTCCATGCGGGCGATCACCTTGTCCCGCTTCGCTGGGGTGATGATCGGCTCCCACACGGCGGGGCCGATGACCTCGCCACGGTGCACTCGCAGCCCGGCGATTCGTTCGGAGCGCAGCAGCCCCCGCAGCGTCGTCGTCTTCCACTCGCCTCCCTGAACCGTGGTGATGCCCTCGGTGTTGAGCCAGCCGGCCAGCGACGTGACGGACTCACCGGCGATGTACCGGTCCACGATCTGGCGGATCACAGCGACCTCGGCGGGCCGGTGCGTGATGCGGTCGTCGTCGAACCCGTAGGGGCGGACCGAACCGCCGTGCGGGCGTCCGGCGGCAGCGACCTCGTCGAGCTTGCGGCGCACCCTCCGGCTCTTGCCCGCTGACTCGTTCGCTGCCACCGCCGCCAACATACGCAGCACCAGCAGCCCGTCGCCGTTGCCCGGGTCGAGTTCCCCGCCCGACACGAACCGGACATGACGCACACCGGCTGCGGTCACGGCCTCGACGAAGTGTTCCAGTTCGATCGGACGGCGGGTCAGCCGGTCGGCGTGATAGGCGAGCACGGCGTCGATCCGGCCGTCGCCCAGGTCCGCGAGCATCGCCCCGTAGGCGGGGCGCTTCTTGCCCGAGTAGGCGGACACGTCGTTGTCGACGTACTCGTCGACGACCTGCCAACCGAGTTCGGCGGCGAGCTTGCGGCAGTCCTCGACCTGGCGGGTCACGCCCAGGGCGGTCCCGTCATCCGATGAGATGCGGGCGTACACAGCGGCTCGGATCATGACGGGCAGATTAGCGACGTGTGGTCAACCTCG
>DATMGQ010000336.1:0-7165 GCA_035555395.1 Acidimicrobiales bacterium | reverse complement strand
GACGACGCCCGCTCCGACGACCGCGACGAGATCCGGCTGTCCCTGCCCGCGCTCTTCCCGTACGGCCGCGTGGCCCGGCTGGCGGTCACCGGCCTCGCCTCCCGCAACGGCTACTCGTACGACGACGTCGAGGATCTGCGCATCGCCATCGGCGAGGTGTTCGGCCTCCTCGTCCCCGAGGAGCGGCCCGACGCCCGGCTGCAGCTGACCTGCGTGCTCCTGCCCGAGTCCCTCGACATCACCGCCGCCCTCGCCCCGTCGACGCCCATCGAACGGATCACCGACCTGAGCCGGCAGATCCTCGCCGCCGTGGTCGATGACGCGGCCATCGACGAAGCCGATGGCTGCATCCGCATCGTGAAGCGCCTGCGGGGCGGGTCGTGAGCATCGGCGACGCCGAGCGGGACGCCCAGCGCGAGCTGCTGGAGACCTACTTCCGCACCCGCGACCTGGAGGTCCGCGACCAGCTGGTGGCGGCCAACCTGCGGCTGGCCCTGCACCTCGCCCGGCGCTTCTCCAACCGCGGCGTCTCGCTCGACGACCTCGAGCAGGTGGCGTCGCTCGGCCTGCTCCGCGCCATCGACCGCTTCGACCCGAGCCGGGGCCTCGAGTTCTCGACGTTCGCCACGCCCACCATCGTCGGCGAGCTCAAGCGCCACTTCCGCGACAAGGGCTGGTCGGTCCGCGTGCCCCGCCGCGTCCAGGAGCTGCACCTCCTCTTGAACTCGCTGGTCGCCGACCTCACCCACCAGCTCGGCCGATCGCCGACCATCGCCGAGCTCGCCACCGCAGCCCGGGCCTCCGAGGAGGAGGTCCTGGAGGCGATGGAGGCGGCGCAGGCCTACCGCTCCGCGTCGATCGAGGGCCGCTCGGCCGCGAGCCCCGACGCCGGCGAGGCCCAGCTCGGCGTCGACGACGCCGGGTTGTTCCAGGCCGAGAACCGCCTGCTCGTCGAGGAGCTGCTCGGCCGCCTCGCCCCCCGGGAGCAGCTGCTCCTGCGCCTGCGCTTCTACGAGGAGATGACCCAGCAGCAGATCGCCGAGCGGCTCGGCGTCTCGCAGATGCACGTCTCCCGCCTGCTGGCCCGCTGCCTCGACGACCTCCGCCGCCGCGTCGAGTCCGCCCAGAACCAAGCCTGAGGTCCGGGCTGCCCGACGCTGCGCCAGCAGCGTCGACCGCGTCACCCAGCGGGAGTGGGCACGGGGACGGGCGTTGGTGCGATGTGAAGCCGGCACGTCTCGGCGGGTGGCCAGCGACGAGCGAGCATCGGCGGGCTAGTTGTGGCCGGTGGAGCCGAAGCCGCCGAGGCCGCGAGCGGATCCGCCCAGGTCATCGACCTCGGTGAACGAGGCCTCCTCGACCCGCTGGATGACCAGTTGGGCGATCCGGTCCCCGCGCTGGACCTCGTAGGGCTGGGTCGGGTCCAGGTTCACGAGGATGACCTTGAGCTCGTCGCGGTAGCCGCAGTCGATGAGCCCCGGCGTGTTCAGGCAGGTCACGCCGTGCTTCAGCGCCAGGCCGCTGCGCGGCTGCACGAAGCCGGCGGTCCCCGGGGGCAGGGCGATGGCGACGCCGGTGGGGATCAGCGCCCGTCCGCCGCCCGGGGCGAGGGTCGCGCCGTGGCGGGCCCGGAGGTCGGCACCGGCATCACCGGGGCGGGCGTAGGCCGGAGCGGGGAGATCGGGGTCGAGGCGCAGGATCGGGACGTGGAGCACGAGGGCACGCTATTGCGGGTGCCGGAGGCGACGCCGACCTAACCTGCCCCGGTGCTCGTGTGGATGGACCTGGAGATGACCGGCCTGGAACCGGAGCGCCACGTCATCGTCGAGATCGCCACCCTCGTCACCGACGACGACCTCGAGATCGTCGGCGAGGGCCCGGACCTGGTCGTGCACCAGCCGGCCGCGGCCCTGGCCGAGATGGACGACTTCGTCCGCAACATGCACACCACCTCCGGCCTGCTGCCCGCCATCGAGGCGTCGACGATCTCGCTCGAGGACGCCGGCGCCCAGACGCTGGCGTTCATCAAGGAGCACGTGCCCGACGCCCGCAGCGTCCCGCTCTGCGGCAACTCGATCGGCACCGACCGCCGCTTCCTCGCCAAGTACCTCCCCGAGATCGAGGAGTACCTGCACTACCGCTCCGTCGACGTGTCGACGATCAAGGAGCTGGCCCGCCGTTGGTACCCGGGCGCGCTGTCCGCCCTTCCGCGCAAGGCCACGGCCCACCGGGCCCTCGACGACATCCGCGAAAGCATCGATGAGCTGCGGTTCTACCGCGAGCGGCTGTTCATCCCGACCGGCGTCGAGACCCCGCTGCCCCCCGAGGCGCCCGCCGTCTGACGGCCGCCGGAGCGTTGCGACCGTTCGCCGCTCCGTCACGATCCCGAAAGAAATCTCGCGGAATCGTCCATAAATCGTTTGACAAGGTCTGGGACCGCGTGGTGCCCTGTCCAGGCGCCCCCGGGCGCATCTCTGTATCCAACCACCTACCCGGAGCAGTCCAGTGAACAGCACGGCTACTGACATGCGGAACACCACCGCCACCGTCGGTACCGCCGCGCGCCTGCGCTGGTCGGCTACCGCCGCCGCCTTTGGCTCCCATCACGAGCTCGCCGCCATCAAGCCGATGCCGTCCAGCTATGTGGTGAAGAACGTCAAGGGCATTCGCCACCGGCCTCCGGAGGACTCGAACTAGGCACTCGCCGACATTCGATCCGCTTCCTCCGAAGGCCGCTGGGACTCCCCAGCGGCCTTTCGCCTTTTCCGGCCCGGGTACCGACCCCCACCAGGACATGACCCTGACCACCACGCACGACCTCAACCGACCACCCGACTGACGACGAACCACCAAGAGAGCAAGGGGAAACCGATGCTGACCGCACCGGACTACGACGCACAGACCGAACTCGAAGAGCAGACCTGGCAGGACGATGCCCTCTGCGCCACCGGCGGAGCGGGCCTCACCGCCCTGTTCTTCTCCGAGGAGCTGCAGGACATCGCCGCCGCCAAGCGGCTGTGCGCTGACTGCCCCGTGCTCGTCCCCTGCCTCGAGGGCGCCATGGCGCGCCGTGAGCCGTGGGGCGTCTGGGGTGGCCAGCTCTTCCTGAACGGGAAGATCCTCGCCTCCAAGCGGCGTCGGGGCCGGCCGCCCAAGGTGGCCCGTCCCGAGGACCAGCTCCCGGAGATCCCGATCCCCGAGCACCTGCGCTCGGCCTGATCGGGCCTGCGATCTGCACACCGCCTGCCGGACCCGAGCGCTGGGCCGGCCGGCGGGAGCAGCCCCGAGAGCAGTACCGGCAACAGACCTGTCTGAGCCGTGACCTGCAACTCACACCACCGTCACCGGCGCCATCCCTCGGGGTGGCGCCGGTGGCGCGTCCGGGGTGGAGCACGACGGGGGCCGAGAGGGGTCGAACCGACCTCGCCGATGGGGGCCGCCGCGGGTCGCCCCGGTACCGTCGTAGGCGCCATGGCCGACTCCCCCGAGCTCGATGCCGGCGGCACCGCTGCGACCGCCGAGCCTGCCGGCGCCGACCCCTCCCCGGGTGGGCGCCGTCGGACGCTCGATCGCCGCACCGTCGCCATCGGCGCGGTGCTGGGCGTCATCGCCGCCATCCTCACCGTCCTCATCGCCTCGGCGTTCACCTCGGACGACGACGCCGGCAAGGGCATGGTCCTGACGGACCCCAGCTCGATCGACACCAACAAGCTCCTCGGCCTGCCGGTCGACCTGCCCGACGGCGACACGACCACCCTCACCTCGTTCCTCGACGACGGGCCGACGGTCATCAACTTCTGGGCGTCGACCTGTCCGCCGTGCGTGGCCGAGATGCCGCTGCTCGAAGAGGTCAGCGGCGACAACCCCGACGTCGCCTTCGTCGGCGTGGCCACCCTCGACAAGGTCGACGACGCCAAGAAGCTCGCCAAGCAGACCGGCATCACCTACCCCTGGGTCCTCGATGACACCGGGGAGACGGCGTACGAGGCCGATGGCACCACGCTGCCGACCACGATCCTGCTGAACGCCGACGCCGAGGTGATCGACTCGCACGTCGGCGAGTTCCACTCGGCCGACGAGCTCCAGGCCTTCATCGACCAGGCGGGTTGAGCCGGTGATCGACGCGCCCCTCGCCGCTGCGTTCACCGCCGGGATGGTGGCGACGGTGAACCCGTGCGGGTTCGCCATGCTGCCGGCGTACCTGGGCTACTTCCTGGGCATCGACCAGGGCGACGACGCCGAGTCCGGCGCCAGCCTGACCCGCGCGCTGCTGGTGGGCACCATCGTGTCGGCCGGGTTCCTGCTGCTGTTCGCCATCGCCGGCGCGCTCGTGTCGTGGACCTCGCTGGCCGTCGGCCGCTGGTCCCCGTGGCTCACCGTCGGCATCGGCCTCGCGCTGTTCGCGCTCGGCATCGCCTTCCTCGCCGGCTGGGAGCCGGCGCTGGCCCTCCCCCGCCTGGACAAGGGCGGACGCACCCGGGGCATGTGGTCGATGTTCGTGTTCGGCATCTCCTATGCCGTCGCCTCGCTGTCGTGCACGATCGGCCCGTTCACCGCCGTCGTCGCCACGACGTTCTCCCGATCGTCGGTGGCCTCGGGCGTGGCCACGTTCGTGGCCTACGGCCTGGGCATGGCGCTGCTGCTCATGGTGCTCACCGTGTCGCTGGCGCTCGCCCGCCAGGGCGTGCTCGCCAAGCTGCGGTCGGCGATGCCGTACTTCACCCGCATCGCCGGGGCGATCATGGTCATCGCCGGCGCCTACCTCGCCTGGTACGGCGTCTACGAGATCCGGCTGATCCAGCAGGGCAAGCAGGACGCCACGCGCGGACCGGTCGGGCTGGTCACCCGCTGGTCCTCCGACATCTCGAGCTGGCTCGGCGACCTCGACCCGCTCACGGTCGCCCTCGTCCTCGCCCTCGTCGTCTGCGGCGGCGTCCTCATCGCCCTGCTCCGCTCCGGGCGGCCCACCGAGCCGACGTCGGTCTCCAAGCCCGACGACCCCGCCACCCACCCGTAGCGGCCGAGCCGGGTCGGCGGTCGGGCTCAGGGGCTGAGGCGGGTGATGGCCCAGCCGTCGGGGGTGCGGCGGTACTCGAAGCGGTCATGGAGGCGGTCGGGCTGGCCCTGCCAGAACTCGATGCGGTCGATGCCGACGCGGTAGCCACCCCAGTGGGGCGGGCGCGGGATCGGGCCAGCGGCGGGGTCGATGCCGAAGCGCTCCTCGGCGGCCTCCTGCTGGCGGTCGAGCGCGGCGCGGTCCGGGACCGGTTCGCTCTGGTCCGACGCCCAGGCGCCGATCTGGCTGCCGCGAGGCCGACTGGCCCAGTAGGCATCGGCGGTGGCGTCGTCGACCACGGACACCGGGCCCTCGACCCGCACCTGGCGGGCCAGGTCCAGCCAGCCGAACACCAGCGAGGCCCGCGGGTTGGCGGCGAGGTCGCGCGCCTTGCGGCTCTCCTGGTTCGTGTAGAGGACGAAGCCGTCCGCGTCGACGCCCCGGCACAGCACGTAGCGCGCCGAGGGCTGGCCGTCCGCGCCGACCGTGCCGAGCACGCAGGCCGCGGCGTCGTACGGCTCGGTCGCCCGCCACTCGTCCCACCAGTGCTCGAACTGGTCGAGCGGATCGGCGGCCAGCACCTCTCGGCGGAGCCCGGCACGCTGGTAGGACTCGCGCAGGTGGCTGAGGTCGCGGCTCATCGGTGCCGCGGTCAGTCGACGCCGAAGCGAGCCGAGAGGCCGTGCAGGTGCTGGAGCAGGTCGGGGTCGGCGGCCGGACCGAACGCCGAGGCCAGCACCCCGCGGCGACCCGACTGCGGGTCCCGCAGCCCGAACACGACCATCTCGTCACCCGGATCGCTCGGGCCCTCGAAGCGGTAGAGGCGCTCGACCTTCACGTCCGACGCCGGGCAGGCCTGGTCGTCGGCGTCGCACACGAGGTGGCCGTCGACGAGCTGGAACTCGATCTCGTACCCCTCGCCCTTCAAGGTCCGCAGGGCATCGACGACGGTCTCGGGATCGTTCATGCGCTCAGTCTGGCGACTCCGGGCGCCCTTCGCTCCCATCGCACCGGTGTGTCACCCGCATCGCGCCACGCGCACCAGCCGCTCCCGTGGTGGCGGTGGGATCAGGCCGGTCGCTCCTGCAGCGCCTTCCAGGCCCGGTAGCCGCCGACGAGGTCGGTGGCGCGGTGGATGCCGAGGTCGCGGAGGTCGGTGGCGGCGAGGCTGGAGGCGTAGCCCTCGTTGCAGAAGAGGATCACCCGGAGGTCGTCGCCGGCCTCGGGGATCGCAGCGCCCGACGTGCGGTCGAGGCGCCACTCGAGGTGGATCCGCTCGATGACCACGGCGCCGGGCAGCTCGCCCTCCTCGGCCCGGTTGACGTCGGGCCGGAGGTCGACCACCAGCGCGCCGGCGGCGACCTCGGCGGCGAGGTCCTCGGGCGCCACGCGGTCGAGGCGCTCGCGGGCGGCGGCCAGCTTCACGTCGATCCTGGAGTCCGGGTCGGTCACCGTCCCAGTCTGGCCGGGTGCAGCGCCCGACCCTGCGTGGCCCCGGTGAGCAGGGCGGGGACCTCCTCGACCAGCTCGGTGTAGGTCGCCGCACCGTCGCGGTCGTAGTAGGTCATCGTGCGCAGCGGGTTCGAGTACACGTGGAGGCTCGTCGCCGCCTCGGGCTTCGTGTTCACCACGTCGTGGATGGCGCCGGCGGGCACCGTGCCGACGGCGCCGGTGACGAGACGCTTGGTGGTCGTCCCGGCAAAGCCGAGGGTGATCTCCTCGAGCTCGCCCTCCACGACCACGAACGCGGCGTTGGCGCCGCCGTGGTCGTGGAGCTCGACCCGTTGGCCATCGGTCCAGCCGAGGAGCCAGACCTCGTAGGCGTCGGTGGCGACGAGGCGGACGCTGGTGCGGCTCAGGGGATCGTGCGAGACGTGCGCCCGCCACAGGTCCTCGGCCTGGGCCAGGCCGAGGGCGATGTCCACGAGCGCCCCCAGGTCGAGGGCGGGCGGCTCGGAGGTGCGGCGGGCGGAACGAGTGAGCGACACGCGCCGGGCGGCGGCGGAGCGCTCGAGCTCGAGATCGGGGACGGCGGAGATCGACACGGAGGTTCCTGGAGGCGAGGGCCCGGCACCGGACCGGGCGGCGGGGACGAGGACGGACGAGGAC
>DATMGQ010000335.1:0-14602 GCA_035555395.1 Acidimicrobiales bacterium | reverse complement strand
CGCCGCGCCGGCGCTCGTGACCGCGGCCGAGGCGGCCATGGTCGCCGGTGGCGTGGCGGGGGTGGCGTGCTCGGTGCGGCTCTACGCCGTCACCGGTCGGCGCTGGTGGCGCACATCGATCACCGCGGCCCGCTTCGCCGGCACCACCGCGTTGTGCGGAGCTGTGGCCACCGCGGCGGTCCTCGCGCTCGCCGACCCGACCGGGGCCCGACCCACCGTGGGGCCGCTCATCCCGCTCGCGCTCGCCGGGCTCGCCGCGTCGGTGCTGGGCCCGCTGGTGCCGCTCGGCCGGTTCGGCCGCGGTCCGCTCGACCGCGAGCTGGCGGCGACCCGCCGGCTGCTGGGCCACCAGCTCCAGGGCCGGCTCGTCGGCCGGCTCGCCGCGGCCTTCGCCGGGCTCTGCCTCGTGTGTGCCGCCGGCGCAGCCCTCCCGTCGCTCGCTGCGGGAGGGCGGGGCTCGGGCGTGGCGTTCGCCGCGGCCTGGGCCGCGCTCGCGCTCGGCGAGTACCACGAGCGCCGGCTGTTCTTCCTGGCGTCGGTGGCGCCCCGCATGCCCGGAGCACCGCGGTGAGCCGGCTCTCCGACCTCCTCGCCCGCGAGCCCGGCGGGTTCGGCATCGGCCAGGTCCCCGCCAGCCGGGTGCCGACGGCGACGACGCGGCTGGTGTGCGGCTTCTGCTCGACCGGCTGCGGCCTGGACGTCCACCTCAAGGACGGGCGCGCCGTCGGGCTGACCCCCAGCGCCACCCACCCGGTCAACGGAGGCGGCGCGTGCCCCAAGGGCTGGGAGGCGCTGACGCCGCTCTCGGCACCCGACCGGGCCACCACGCCGCTGCTCCGCAACGCGCGGGGGAAGCTCGTGCCGGTCAGCTGGGGCGCGGCGCTCGACGCCTTCGTGACCGGCTTCCGAACCAGCCAGGCCGCCCACGGCGCCGAGTCCGCCGCCTTCCTCTCCACCGGGCAGATCCCCACCGAGGAGATGGCGCTGCTGGGCGCGCTCGCCAAGTTCGGCATGGGGATGCGCCACGGCGACGGCAACACCCGCCAGTGCATGGCGAGCGCCGTCGTCGCCTACAAGGAGGCGTTCGGCTTCGACGCCCCGCCGTACACCTACGCCGACTTCGAGCAGTCCGACGTGATCGTGCTCGTCGGGTCCAACCTCTGCGTGGCCCACCCGATCATGTGGGAGCGGATCACCCGCAACCCGAACGACCCCGAGATCATCGTGATCGACCCACGGCGCACCGAGACCGCCGCGGTCGCCACCCAGCACGCCGCCCTCCGACCGAAGTCGGACCTGGCGCTGCTGTACGGGCTGGCCCGGAACCTCATCGAGCGGGGCGCGGTCGACGTCGACTTCGTGCACGAGCACACCACCGGGTTCGCCGCGTTCGCCGAGTTCGCCGCCGCGTTCACCCCGGATCGGGTCGCCGCGGAGACGGGCGTCTCGATCGGGCAACTGGACCAGATCGCCCGCACGATCGCCGACGGCCGGGCCGTGTCGTTCTGGTGGACGATGGGCGTGAACCAGAGCCACCAGGGCGTCCGCACCGCGCAGGCGATCATCGACCTCGCCCTGATGACCGGCAACATCGGCCGGCCCGGGACGGGCGCCAACTCGATCACCGGCCAGTGCAACGCCATGGGCTCGCGCCTGTTCTCCAACACCACGTCGCTGCTCGGCGGACACGACTTCGCCGATCCGGCCCACCGGGCGAAGGTGGCCGCGATCCTCGACATCGACGAGGTCCTCATCCCGGACGGACCGAGCCTCGCCTACGACCGGATCGTCGAGGGCATCAGCACCGGCCAGATCCGCAGCCTCTGGATCATCGCCACCAACGGCGCCCACAGCTGGATCAACCACTCGGACCTGCGCGAGCTCCTCGGACGGCTCGACTTCCTCGTCGTGCAGGACATGTACGCCACGACCGAGACGGCGCAGCTCGCGGACCTGGTCCTGCCGGCTGCGGGCTGGGGCGAGAAGGACGGCACGTTCATCAACTCGGAGCGGCGGCTGGGCCTCATCCAGAAGGTGTCCCCGGCGCCCGGCCAGGCCCTGGCCGACTTCGCCATCTTCAAGGCCGTCGCCGACGCCTGGGGCTGCGGCCACCTCTTCCGGCGCTGGTCCGACCCGGAGGCGACCTTCGAGATCCTCCAGGAGCTCTCCGCCGGGCGGCCCTGCGACCTCACCGGCGTCCGGGGCTACGGCCACGTCGAGCGCGGCAGCGTCCAGTGGCCGTACCCCGCGGGCAGCGACGGCCCTGGGGCGCCGGCGGGCGCCACCGATCCGGAGCGGCGCCTGTTCGCCGACGGCCGCTTCTTCACCCCCGACCAGCGCGCCCGGTTCGTCTTCGAGGAGCCGGTCCCGCCCGCCGAGCGGCCCGACCGGTCCCACCCGCTCACCCTGCTCACCGGCCGCGGGTCGGCCAGCCAGTGGCACACCGGCACGAGGACCGGGAAGTCGGCCACCCTGCGGGCCCTGGCACCCGAGGGGCTGTGGGTCGACATCCACCCGGTCGACGCCGCGGCCCGCGGGATCGAGGCCGGCGACGAGGTCACGGTCCTGACCCGGCGCGGCGCGGTGGCGGCCCGGGCCCAGGTCACCACCGGCGTCGGCGAGGGCTCGATCTACCTGCCGATGCACCACCCGCAGGTGAACACGCTCACGTTCCCGGCGTTCGACCCCCACTCCCGCCAGCCCAGCTACAAGCACAGCGCCGCCGACGTGCGGCGGGCCCGGCCGGGCGACCCCGGCTAGATCGGTTCAGCCCCGCACGGGCTCGAGGCGGGCCAGGACGAGGACCTGCGGGTTCTCGGGGCGCGGGTAGGTCGCCTCGCCGACCACCTCGGCCTCCCACCCGTCACTGGCCGCGACCAGCTCGTCGACGGCCGCGGCGGTGCCGAGCACCTCGAACGGCTGGCCTTCCGGGTCGGCGAGGCGGGCGGCGACGTCGACCGGCGCCGGCGAGTGGGCCACCACCGGCTCCTCGCCCAGGCGCAGGCGACGGGCGACGGTCTCCGGCGCGGAACGGCGCAGGAGCAGGTACTCGTACTCGTCGAGCACCACCACCTCGCCGCTCCCCGCGGTGGCGCCGAGGTCATCGGCGAGCTGCTCCGCCCGGTCCCGGCCGATCATCTGGTCCGTGGTCGAGCGGATCGCCAGCCCGGTGCCGAGGAGCAGGGCCACGGCGGCGACGGCGCCGGCCCACGGCCAACGCCGAGCGCTGCGGCCCACGGCCTCCGCCAGCACGATGGCACCGCCGAGCAGCGCTCCTGATGAGTAGCGGTGGACGTACGTGCCGCTCGTGAGGGCCATGGCCGCGACCGCCACCACCGGGACCGCGATCGCCAGCGCCCACCCCGACCGCAGCACGTCGCGGTCGAGCAGGCGGCGCTGCACCACGTTCCGGTCCTCGCCCGGCCAGCACCACGCGACGGCGACGACGGCCCCGACCACGGCGAGCGCGAGCACCGCCGGGCGCACCGCGCTCGGCCAGAAGCCCGCGACGTCCGCGGGACCGGCGACGCGCACGAGCCGGCCCTGGTCGTCGATCGCCTGCGGGATCAGCGCCGCGCTGAGCAGCACCGGCACCACGCCCCCCACGGCCGGGGCCAGGGCGCGGCCCTGCCACCTGCGGCCCGAACCGCGGCCGGCCACGGCCACCAGGGCGACGACCACCGCCACCGCCGCGGTGGCGTAGTGGAGCGCCGACGCCGCGGCGAACAGGATCCCCGACGCCACCAGCCACCGCACCGGCCGGTCTGACCCGGGTGGGGCCCCGGCGCGCTGCCAGCACCACAGCGCCACGGCCAGTGCGGCGAGCGCGAGGGCGTAGGGCCGCGCGAACGCGCCGAGGTAGACGAGCGCGGTCGTGCTGGCCAGCACGCCGGCCGCGAACGAGGCCCAGGCCCCGGCCCGGCGGGTGAGCCCGGTGACCGCGGCCGCGGCCACCGCCCAGGCGAGCACGCTCGGCGCCCGGGCCGCATCCAGCGACTCGCCCGCCACCCGGCTCCACGCCCACCACGTGGCGTACGCCGCCGGGGGCAGCGTGTCGCCCACCGAGCGGTACGACCGCCAGAGCGAGCCCAGGTCGGGATCCCGCAGGTAGGCGAGGGTGTGGAGCTCGTCGTACCGGGGGGCCAGGTGGCCGGCCAGGTACAGCGCAGCGGCGCCCGCCACCACGAAGCTGGCCACGGCAGGAGCGACCAGCCGCACCCGCGGCCCGAGCGCTGCGGTCACCGGGGCTCCCGGCAGCGGTCGAGGTCGACCGTGGCCAGCACCTGGTCCTGGTCGACGTGGACCCGGTCGGGGTCGTACACCAGGTCGAGGTCGATGGTCTCGGTGAAGCGCAGGCGGGGATCGGCCCGCTGGTTCTCCTCGAGGTAGACGGTCGTGTCGAGGAGGTGGTCGATCCCCTCGGCCACCAGGTAGTCGCACAGCCGGCCGGCGCGCTTGGGCCCCAGCACGTGCCGGTTCACCACGCCGTCGAGGTTCACCACGTCGGCGTCCATGAGGAACTGGTAGGTCCCGGCGTTGAACGCACCGACCCGGGCGCCTGGGGGCAGCAGCTCGTCGGCCAGCGGCGCGGCCTGGTACTTGTCGCCCTCCTGCGGGTTCAGGACGTGGTTGGGCACGAGGATGCTCCCCACCAGCACCACCACGAGCGCGGGCACCGCCGCCCGGCGGGGCACCAGCTCGGCCAGGAGCGGGACGATGAACGCGCACACGGCGAACAGCGGGTACCCGAGGTACCAGTCGCGCATGTACCCCTGGAGCGAGCCGTACGCGATGAACAACAGGACCGGCCCGCCGAGCCCGGCGAGGGCGATGCGGTCCCGGCGGCGGTACAGCGCCCACGCGGCCAGCGCCACCCCGACGATCACCAGCACCGTCGCCACCCAGCCGAGCCGGTGGCGCAGGTCGCCCGCGCTGTTCACGAGGTACAGCTCGGCGAGCGCCCGCTTCTCCGTGGCGACGAACCGGCTGACCGACGTGCCCAACCGCTCGGCGCGGAAGGCATCCGAGGCGAACACCGCGCCCTGGGTCGCCAGGTAGGCCAGCCACGGCAGCGCCACCACGAACGACGTGACGCCCACGGTGGCGAGCGTCCTCGCGCCCTGGCGCAGGTCCCGACGCAGCGGCCACAGCCACGCCGCCACCAGCGGGAGGGTGACGAGCGGCGAGTCGGTGCGCGCCAGGTAGGCCACGCCGACGGCGAGGCCCAGCTCGACGGCCCCGCGCCTCGACGGCACCGGATGGCGGGCCAGGACCAGCAGCACCACGGCGAGGCAGCACGCGAGCAGCGCCGTCTCCACGCCCATCACCACCAGGGTCCGGGGTCCCGGGAGGAGCAGCCACAGGGAGGCGGCCGCGAACGCCGGCAGCGCCGAGCTGCGCGTCCGCACCGCCAGGTACAGCAGCGCGCCGGACACCTGGTGCAGCACGATGCAGAGCACGAGCATCGCCCGGATGGCGCCGATCCCCTCCCACAGGTGGACCACCGGCGTCAGCAGCAGCCAGTACAGCGGGTGCAGCCCGGTGGTGAGGATGCCGTCGGTGAACTCCGGGCGGGGCGCGTGCTCCGCGAGGGCGAGGTAGATCATGGCGTCGTCCGCCGGGGCCCGGCGCATGATCAGCTCGGGGGCCACCGTCACCGCCCAGGTCAGCTGGCGCAGGCACGACGCCACGATGCAGGCGCCGAGCGCGAGCAGCCAGGGCCGGTCGGACCGCCGCCCGGCCGCCGGCCGCGCCGTGGTCTGCGCCGCCGTCACGGTGCGGCCTGCACCCGAACGTGCACCAGGACGCGCGGCGACCCCGGCCTCGGGTACTCGGTGCCCGCCACCGGGTCGCCCGCCGGCACCCGACCGTCGACCGCCAGGGCGGCGACCTCGGCGTCCGACCCGACCAGCTCGAACGGCTCGCCCGACGCCACCAGCGCGTCCAGGTCGACCGGGTCCGGCGAGTCGACGACGCCCGGCTCGGCGAGCAGGGCCAACCGCCCGCGCAGCGCGTCGTCCCCGTAGCGGCGCAGCAGCAGGTAGTCGTACTCGTTCACGACCACCACCGGCGCGTCCCCGCCGGCCAGCTCGAGCTCGCCGGGCAGGTCCCGGGCACGGTCGTTGCTCAGCATCTGCTGGGCGGCGTCGCGGGTCGCGAACGCGCAGGAGACCAGCAGCAGCCCGACCACCAGCGGCCCGACGGCCCGACGGCCCGCCGCCGCCCCGACGAGCTGGGCGACCACGATCGCGGCGCCGACGAGGGCGCCCACGCCGTAGCGGTGGAAGTAGATCCCGCTCGTCGCCAGCATCGCCGCCACGGTCACCACCGGGACCACGGCCGCGGTCGCCCACCCGAACCCGGCCAGCTCCCGCTCCATCCGGATCCCCCGGCCGTCGCGCCCGCCCAGCCCGTCGACGAGCCACGCCACCCCGAGCACCAGCGCAGCGGCGAGCAGCAGCGGCCACGCCGGGCTGGCCGCGCTCGGCCAGAACGCCACCGCGTCGAGCGGGCGGGCCGAGTCGGCCATGTCGCCCTGGGCGTCGAACGCCTGCGACGCCACCAGCGCCAGCGGCACCAGCCCGGCGACGCCGCCCAGCAGCGGCGCGAGCGTCCGACCCCGGCGGTGCGGACGCCCCCGCCCGAGCACCACGGTGGCCGCCGCCAGCAGGACCACCGCCACGATGGCGGCGTAGTGCAGCGCGGTGGCGAGCGCGCCGAGCACGCCGACGGCGACGAGCCACCCGCCCGGTCGCTCGACGTCGGCCGCCCGCTGCCACGCGCACGCGGCGAGCGCCAGGCACGCCAGCACCGGGGCGTACGCCCGGGCGTAGGCCCCGAGGTAGACGAGCGCGGTGGCCGTGGGCACCAGCCCCGCGGCCAGCGCCGCCCACGGGCCCGAGCGGCGGACCAGGGCCGCCAGGGCACCGGCCGCGAGCGCCCAGCTCACGACGAACGGGATGCGCACGGCCAGCAGGCTGGTGCCGAGCACCCGCGCCGCCGACCACGAGAACAGGTACGCCACCGGCGGCGTGGCATCGTCGGCCGACCGGTACGAGCGCCACAGCTCCCCCACCCCGCCGTGGCCGACGTGCGACAGGGTGTGGAACTCGTCGGGCCGCGGGGCGTTGCGCCACGCCAGGAAGGCCGCAGCCGCGAGCGCGACCGCGGACGCGGCGGCGACCGCCAGCCAGGTCCGCTGCGCCGTCCGGGAGGCGGCGTCCGGCACGGGTCCCCCCTCCCGCTCGGCTACGAGTCGTACTGGTCGAGGATCAGGTGGGTGGCGATGGCCAGCTCGTCGGCGACCTTGTCCATGCCCGACCAGCCGTTCACCCAGCCGATCAGCGCCGAGAACCAGACGTGGCCGAGCGTGCGCGTGGCCTGGGTCTTGAACTCGGGGTCGAACTCGTCGCCCAGGGCGGTGGACATGATCCGCGTCATCGACTTGGACACGTCCTCCTGGCAGGCGGCTGCGCCCCGGTCGGGCGAGAGCAGCGCGGTGACCACGGATTCGGAGAGCTTGGGCTCCTTCTCCATCGCCCGGGTCGCGCGGCTCAGCACGTCGGACACCCGCTCGGTGATGGTGTCGCCCTTCGGCGGGCGCTGGCCCACCCGGCGCTCGAGGTCGTGCGTCCACTCGACCATGGCCGCAGCGAGCAGGTGGTCCTTCGACGAGAAGTACCGGTAGATGGTCCCGAGAGCGACGCCGGCCGAGGTGGCGACGTCGCGCATCTGGACGGCGTCGTACCCACCCGATGCGCCCAGGTCGAGCGCGGCGCGGATGACCCGCTCCCGACGGGCGGCCTGGCTCTTGGTCAGCGTCGTCGTGTCGGCATCCATCTGGCCCGCCACCCTAGGAGTTGGCCTTGCCCAGATCGCGGAACGGGGTGTCGCGATCGGTGCGCGGCTCGCCGGGGAGGCCGAGCACGCGCTCCGCCATGATGTTGCGCTGCACCTCGTTCGAGCCGCCCGCGATGCGGATGGCCGGCGCGAACAGGAACCGGGCCTGCCACTCGGTGCCGGCCGGTGCCTCGTCGTCGAGCAGCTGGCCCTCGGGGCCGAGCACCTCGAGCGAGGTGTTGCCGAGGCGGCGCAGGTACTCGGCCGCGAACAGCTTCATGACCGACGTCTCGGGCCCGGGCGGCACGCCCTTGGACAGCGCGGTCTGGAGGCGGAAGCCGTGGTAGCGCTGGATCTGCTGGCGGATCCAGCAGTCCACGAGGTGCTGGCGGATCACCGGGTCGTCGGCCGTGCCCCGCTTCCGGGCCAGCTCGATCAGCGCCATCGTGTCGCTGCTCTTGTTGGCGCCGGCGATGAGGCCGCGCTCGTTCGACAGCGTCGTGATCGCGCAGCCCCAGCCGCCGTTGACGTCGCCGAGGACGTTCTCGGCCGGGATGCGGACCTCGTCCATGAACACCTCGGAGAAGTGCTCGGACCCGGTCATCTGCTTGAGCGGCCGGATGTCGAAGCCGGGGGTCGTCATGTCGACGAGGAAGTAGGTGATGCCCTTGTGCTTGGGCACGTCCGGATCGGTGCGGGCGAGGAGGATGCCCCAGTCGCTGTCGGCCGCGCCTGAGGTCCACACCTTCTGACCGGTCACCACGAACTCGTCCCCGTCGCGCACGGCGCGCGTGGAGATGTTCGCCAGGTCGGAGCCGGCGTCGGGTTCGCTGAACAGCTGGCACCACACCTCGTCGCCGCGCAGCATCGGGAGCAGGTACCGCTTCTTCTGCTCGTCGGTGCCGTGGCGCAGGATCGTGGGTCCGGCCATGCCGATGCCCACCGCGTAGTTGTTGACGGTGACGCCGAACTGGCTGGCCTCCTGGCCCCAGATGGTGTTCTGCATGGCGGTGCCGCCCCGCCCGCCGAACTCCTTGGGCCAGGTGATGCCCGCCCAGCCGTGATCGACGAGGAGCTCCTGCCAGGCCTTGACCCGACGGTGGAACTCCTCCTCGCTCATCGTGTTCTCGAGGAACCCGGTCGAGAAGTCGTCGGGGCCGCCCTTGGCCGGGGCGTGGGCCACCAGCCAGTCCCGGACCTCGGTCCGGAAGGCGGCCTCTTCTGGCGTGTCGTCGAAGTCCACGGCGCAAGACTAGAACACGTTCTAGTCCCGACGCCCCTCCGCCCGGCCGTACCGGCGCCGGGGTGCGGCGCTCAGCCGAACAGCGGCAGGTCGAGCGGCGCCCGGTCGGTGCGCTTCAGCTCGGAGAAGCCCTTGAAGTCGGCGAACACCCGGAGGGCGTCGTAGAACTTCACCGCCGTCTCGTCGTCGGGGATCGAGCTGATCACCGGGCCGAACAGCGAGTGGCCGCTCGGGTTGAACGTGATGATCGGCGTGCCGACGTCGGCACCCGTGCGGCGGAACGCCTCGTCGCTCTCGGCCCGGATCAGCGGGTCCCAGGACTCGTCGTCGGCCGCCTCGAGGAGCGACTCGGGCAGGCCGACCGAGGCGACGAGCGCCGCCGGGTCGGTGTTGGCGAACGCCGCCTCGAACTTCTCGGGCAGCTCGCCGGTGGCCTCGGTGTTCCAGAACGCCTCGCCCCACGCCTTGTAGAGGTCGGCGACGGCGCCGTTGCCGAACTGCTCGCGGGCGGCGGCGCAGATCCGGTGGTAGCGCAGGCCGCGGTGCTGGGCCTCGCGGGCGCCGGGGTACCACTCGTCCTTGTCCTCGTTGATGAACTTGAGCGAGATGAACCGCCAGCCGATGGTGACGCCCTGGAGCTCGGCGACCCGTCGGATCCACACGGACGTCTGCCAGGCGAACGGGCAGCCCGGGTCGAAGAAGAACTCGACGTCGTAGGGGCCGCCGGGGAGGTCGGCGACGGTGGTCTCGGGCTTGGTGGCGAGGTCGGTCATAGAATCTTCAACGAAACTGCTCGGTACCGTATTCCCCGCTACCCGGCTCGATCCCGACCGATCCCCGATCGATGCCGCCGTCCGATGTCGACGTCGGCGCGGCCTGGCAGACTGCAAGCGGACCGAACCGGAGTGGGAGCAGCAGTTGGAACGCTTGACGGGGCTCGACGCAGCCTTCTTGTACCTCGAGAACCCGACCAACCACATGCACGTGGCCATGACGATGGTGCTGGACCCCAGCACCGTCCCCGGCGGCTACACGTTCGAGAACCTGAAGGAGTTCATCCGCGGCCGGCTCCACCTGGTCCCGCCGTTCACCCGCCGCCTGTGCGAGGTGCCGCTGAACCTGGCGCACCCGCTGTGGGTCGAGGACCCGAACTTCGACCTCGACTTCCACATCCGCCGCATCGGCTGCCCGGCCCCCGGCGGCCGGCGCGAGCTCGGCGAGATGGCCGGCCAGATCGCCAGCACCCCGCTCGACCGCTCCCGCCCGCTGTGGGAGCTCTGGGTGATCGAGGGCCTGAAGCAGGACCGCATCGGCGTCGTCACCAAGGTGCACCACGCGGCCATCGACGGCAGCTCCGGCGCCGAGCTGATGGTCCACCTCTTCGACCTCGAGCCCGAGGCCGCCGAGCCGCCGCCTCCCACCGAGCACGAGCCCGAGCACATCCCGAACGACTTCGAGCTGCTCGGCCACGCCGCCGCCAGCCGGTTCCGCAAGCTCGTCGCCCTGCCCAAGCTCCTCGGCGACACCGTGATGTCGGTCAACCGGGTCGCCCAGGGCCGCCGCAGCAGTGAGGAGGGCAAGACCGGCGCCGCGCCGCTCACCGCGCCCCGCACCTCGTGGAACGGCAGCCTGTCCCCGCTGCGCTCCGTCGGGTTCGCCCGCGTCACCCTCGACGAGGTCAAGGAGCTGAAGGACGCGTTCGGCTGCACGGTCAACGACGTCGTGCTCGGCCTCTGCGCCGGCACCCTCCGGTCGTACATGCTCGCCAACGAGGACGTCCCCGACACGCCGCTCGTCGCCGCCTGCCCGGTGTCGGTCCGCGGCGGCGAGGACACCGCGCCCGGCAACAAGGTGTCGGCGATGTTCGCCACGCTCGACACCCAGCTCGAGGACCCCACCGACCGCATCCGCGCCATCCAGGCTTGCACCGTGGGCGCCAAGGCCGAGCACAACGCCGTCGGCGCCGACATGCTCCAGAACTGGGCCGAGTACGCCGCGCCCAACACGTTCAACCTGGCGTCGCGGCTCTACTCCAGCTGGGGCCTCGCCGACAGCCACCGGCCGATCCACAACGTGATCATCTCCAACGTGCCCGGCCCCAACTTCCCGCTCTACTACGCGGGCGCCGAGATGGTGGCGGCCTACCCGATGGGCCCGGTCATGGAGGGCGTGGGCCTCAACATCACGGTCATGAGCTACCGCGGCTCGGTCGACTTCGGCTTCATGGTCGACCGCGAGCTCGTCCCCGACGTGTGGGACATGGCCGACCGCGTGAAGCCGGCGCTCGAGGAGCTCCAGGAAGCCGCCAAGCTCCTCACCGCCCCGCCGCCCGCCGCCCCCGAGGTCGAGGCTCCCGCCGCCTCCGACGACGCGATCCCTCCGGCCAACCCCGCCCCCATGCGAGCCGACCTCAACTAGCGGCGACCGGCCCCGTCTCCCGACCCCCACCGACCTGACGGGTCGTCAGGAAAACTGAAACGTGTTCTCGTTCGGGTGGTAGAACTCACCCATGGGGTTCAACATCGCTGATCTGTTCGAGCGCGCCGTCGATGCGGTCCCGGATCGCACCGCGCTGGTGTGCGGCCCGCGGTCGCTGACGTTCCGCGAGTTCGACCTGGAGGCCAACCGGCTCGCCAACCACCTGCTCGCCCAAGGGTTCGGGCACGGCGACCACATCGGGATCTACGGCCAGAACACGGCCGAGTGGATGATCGCGATGGTGGCGATCTTCAAGATCCGGGCGGTGCCGATCAACATCAACTTCCGGTACGTCGAAGACGAGCTGGCGTACCTGTTCGACAACGCCGACCTCGTCGCCCTGGTCCACGACCAGGAGTACATCGACCGGATCGAGGCGGTCCGCGAGAAGGCGCCGGAGCTGCGGCACTTCGTGATGATCGAGGACGGCAGCGGCCTCGACCCGGCCCGCATCGGTGCCGTCAGCTGGGCCGATGCCATCGCGTCGGCGTCCGACGAGCGCCCGGTGCTCCCCCGCACCGACGACGACCTCTACATGATCTACACGGGCGGCACCACGGGCATGCCCAAGGGCGTCGTGTGGCGCCACGAGGACGTGTTCTACGCCCTCGGCGGCGGCGTCGACGCCTACACGAACGAACGGGTCACCCACGGCATGCAGCTCGCCGAGAAGGCGGCGGCCTCCCCCGCCCCGATGGTCACGCTCAACGCGCCGCCGCTGATGCACGGCGCCGCCCAGTGGGGGTCGCTGCGCTTCTTCTTCGAGGGCAACACCGTGGTGTTCGTCCCGAAGTTCTCCGGCGAGGCGATCTGGGATTCCGTCGAGAAGGACAAGGTCACGACGCTCGTCATCACCGGCGACGCCATGGCCCGCCCGCTCACCGAGGCCCTCGAGGCCAACCCCGACCGGTGGGACCTCTCCTCCCTGTTCGTGCTGTCCTCCAGCGCCGCGATCTTCTCGCCGAGCCTGAAGGAGCGCCTGTTCGAGCTGCTGCCGAACATCATGATCGTCGACGCCATCGGCTCGTCCGAGGGCGGCATGAACGGCATGGTCGTGCAGACCAAGGGCGAGACCATCGTCCAGTCCGGCGGCGTCACCGTGAAGGCCGGCCGCGACGCCGTCGTCCTCGACGACGACCTCAACCCGCTCCCTCCGGGCACCGGCGTCATCGGCAAGCTCGCCCGGGGCGGCAACATCCCGCAGGGCTACTACAAGGACCCGAAGAAGACGGCCGAGACCTTCGTGACCGCGCCGGACGGCACCCGCTACGTGGTCGCCGGCGACTTCGCCCGCCACGAGGAGGACGGCAGCATCACGCTGCTCGGCCGCGGCTCGGTGTGCATCAACTCCGGTGGCGAGAAGATCTTCCCGGAGGAGGTCGAGGGCGTCCTCAAGGCCCACGTCGCGGTGTACGACACCCTCGTCGTCGGCGTTCCCGACGAGCGCTGGGGCCAGGCCGTCTGCGCGGTCGTGCAGGTGCGCGAGGGCGAGCCGGAGCCGACGCTCGAGGAGCTCGCCGAGCACGCCCGCAACCACCTCGCCCGCTACAAGGCCCCGCGCCACCTGGTGTTCGTCGCCGAGATCCAGCGCTCCCCCAGCGGCAAGCCCGACTACCCCTGGGCCTCCGCCCTCGCCAAGGACGCCCTCACCGCCGACGCCTGACCCCCACCGAATCGGGTCACGCGTGCCGCGTGGGGCGGCTCAGACGACCTGATTCCGTCGACCTCCGCCGAATCGGGTCACGCGTGCCGCGTGGGGCGGCTCAGACGACCTGATTCCGTCTGCCCCGCCCAACCGAATCGGGTCACGCGTGCCGCGTGGGGCGGCTCAGGTGACCTGATTCCGTCGACGTCCACCGAATCAGGTCACGCGTGCCGCGTGGGGCGGCTCAGGTGACCTGATTCGGGTGGGGTGAACGGGGGGCCACCTCGGGTTGGGATCGGTGGCCGATGGCGCGGCCCGGTGGAACACTGTCGGCCGTGGGGCCTGTGGTGGGCGGCCGACGGTTGCCGTGTCGATGGTGGTGGGCCGCGCTGCTCGTCGGCGGCGCGCTGGTCGCCCTCGTGCCCGGGCTCCCGGTCGGCCCGGCCCGAGCCCGGCCGGCCGCTGCGGCCACGGCCCCCGCACCGTTTCGGTCGTGGGACGACTTCCTCGACCAGCAGTACCTCGACCTGCTCGGCCGCCAGCCGACGATGCAGGCTCGGGCCGACGCCAAGGACGCGCTGGCCGCCGGGAGCATGACGCCCGGGCAGCTGGTGGCGTCGGTGCGGGCATCGACCGAGAACCGGACCAACGTCGATCCGGTCGCCCGCCTCTACCGCGCCGTCTTCCTGCGGGTCCCCGACCGGGCCGGTCTCGTGCACTGGATCGCGGCGCGGCGGGCCGGCTGGACGGTGGGACGGATGGCCGACGTCTTCGCCCGGTCGAGCGAGTTCGCCCGGCGCTACGGGTCCCTGTCGAACCGGGAGTTCGTGCTGCTCGTCTACCACAACGTCCTCGAACGGGCGCCGGACTCGGCCGGCGCCGCCTACTGGACCGGGCAGCTCGACCAGCACCGCCGGACCCGCGGGTCGGTCATGAGCGCGTTCTCCGAATCGGGCGAGTACCGGGCGAAGCAGGCCAGCGAGGTCACCGCCTCGGTGCTGCCCGCCCTGATCCTCGGCCGGGCACCGTCGACGAGCGAGTTCGAGGCCGCGGTGCGCCGCCTCGACGCCGGCGGCTCGGTCGAGGCCGAGGCCGCGCCGCTGCTGACGTCGTCGGAGTACGTGCGCCGGGCGTCGCGCCAGCGCGTCGTGGTGTTCGGCGACTCGATCCCCGACTCGCTGATCGAGAACGGCTCCGCCGGCACCGACCTCGCCAGCTACGACCTGGTCAACGCCACCGTGCCGGCGTGCGACGGGGTCGACCACCCGCCGCAGGCCCGCATCCGCGACGGCACCATCCACTTCATGACCTCGGAGTGCGCGAAGGGGTGGAGGGCCCACTACCCGCCCCACCTGGTGTTCGCACCGGACCGCGTCCTGGTGGCCGGAGGCGTGAAC
>DATMGQ010000334.1:0-16064 GCA_035555395.1 Acidimicrobiales bacterium | reverse complement strand
GCACCGCTTGGGCCTTCTCCTCGGGGGAGTACCGGCGCGTGGTCGGCTTCCCCGGACTGATCTCCTTCGGCATGACTCCATCCTCGTATCCAAGGTCAGGAGCCTCCAACGATCCCAGGGCGATTCACGTCGACGATCTCGGGCCGGTTGGGTTGGTAGCGCTCGAGGCGCCGGCGGGTCTGTTCGTCCATGGCCGGGCACGGTCCCCGGGCACCGGGGTGGCGCAACCGCGGGCCTCTACCCCAGCAAGCGGCCCTCCCTGGCGCGCTGTACGGGAGCCGTCAGTCCGTCCCGCTTGGGGACTCCGCCCCGGTCTTCTGGTCCCAGTTGCGGCAGTGCCGCAGGTTCGTCGCAACGGCGGCGAACGTGAGCATGAGAGTGCGGCGCGCCTGGCCCAGCACCCGGATCGAGTCGCGCTGAGCGCGGCTCACGTACTTGAAGCTCGAGAACCAACGCTCGACGGAGGTGCGGCGGTCGTAGGACAGCACCCAGTCCCGGGAACCCTGCGGGTGCCGTTGGCGGTACCCGGCCCCGATGGGGAACCCGACCGTGAAGGTGCGCTGGGTGCAACAGGTCGGGGCGTCACCGGGCGGGTCGTAGATCTCGGGGACGTCGCGGTCGACCGGGATCGGCCGCGCCGCGTCGCGAAGCTCGCAGCGGACCCGGCCCGCGGCGGCTGGGCACTCGTAGCGCTGCACCAGGTCCGGACTGGCTCGGCCGAGCCGCCGGAATGCGTACGCCTCGAGGCGGCGACGATCAGCCCAGTACCGCTCCCAGTCCTGCGGGGCTGCCTTGGTGTTGGGCCGCGGACGGTTCGTGATGTCGACGGGGGTGGACGGGCAGTGGGGCTCGCCGCCGATGAGCACCGCGCCGAGATGGGTTCCGTGTCGGCCGTACTGAGCGACGGCGTAGTCGTAGGTCAAGAACACACCCCGCTGTGCGAGCGGCCGGTGGAGCTTGTCGGTGCTGCGCATCGAGTACCCCCGGTCGACCAGCAGCTCCGTCACCTCGACACCCCTGTCCCGGAGCGCATCGGTCAGCTCGACGACCACCGGCCCGACGTCCATCGCGTTCGCTGCCGCGACCCGGACGGCCACCGCGAGCTCCGGTGACCCCGGGCTCGCCGCTGTCACCGCCGCGTGGACGATGTACCCGAAGTACAGCTCGTGCTTGCCCTCGTCCCAGTCCTTCGGGTCGGGGACCGAGCCCGGCGGCGCCGTCCGACGCTTGCCCTTCGAGATGCCACCGGTCGAGCGGCGCCGCCCCCACCTGGCATCGGGATCAGCGGAGGCAACCTTGGTGGTGTGGCTCGTCGCCCACGTCTCGTGATCGGTCCAGTCGACCGCCAGGACAGATGCGTCGACCGCGGTGGGGACCGTCGCCGCCAACAGCGCATCGCTCACCGCCACGAGCCGTCGATGGCGTCGCGTCCGCTCGTCAGGGTCCAGGGTACGAACGGTGCCCTTGGTCGACGGACGCCGCACCCTCAGCGGCTCGGTCACAGCAACGTGAAGGCGACGGTGGTTCAACGTCCGCCTCGGTGTCTCCCCGTCTCCGTCGAGGCGCCGTCCAGCCGACCTCTCCGCCCCGTCGCACAGGTCGGCGATCCGGTTCCAGAGGTGGCCGACCTGCGACAGGGTCGGCGGCACGCCCTCCAACCCGAGCTCATCGAGCTCGTCGAGACGCATCGCCGTGAAGACGCTCCACATGCCCCGCACATCAAGACGCCCGCCGCGAAGGGCCGCCAGGATCCCGGCAACGAGCACGCTGCGCACGTCGAGCCGTCGCGGCCGTCCCAGACGCCGGCCAGATCCCCCGCGCCCGTTCAGGCCTTCCTCGAGCAGCGCTACCGCGCCCGAGGAGTCGACCACCTCGACCACCCGCCTGAACTCCTCCTCCGGAGACCAGGTCATCGGTCGCTCCCGGTCAGGCGTAGCTGAGCGGCCGCGTCCTCGGGCGGCGGTGGCGCGAGGTGCCGGACCAGGTCGACGATCGAAGTCGGCGTCGTCAGACCGGCGGCGGCCATGAGGACGTCGAGTCGGGTCCCTGCTTCGAGGTGGACGGCGATCCACGTCGACCGCAACCGGGCGACCTCGAGGTGCGGAAGGTCCGCTCCCCCCTCGATGCGACGGATCAGCCCAGTGGTCACGTTGCGGCGGTCACCCGAGAAGCCCCCTACGAGCAGCTCGTCGCCTACCTCGGCGGCCGCGTCGCGGAGTGCAGCGGCGTAGAGGTCCCGACACAGCACCCGGCGACCTCTCGGCCCAGGAAGGACCACCGCGACCACCCCGTCTGACCTCACCTCGATGGCTGTGCCGCGCAGGCCGCGGAAGTCCGCTGGCCCACAACCGGCGCCCAGGCTCGCCGCCAGAAGTCCCGACAACCGAACCGCGACCTCCGGGCGCTGAGCGCCTGCCAGCCGCCAGAACCCCACCACTTCGGCGTCGCTGTAGGGAGCCTTGACCACGCCCCGCCGAAGCTCAGGAGGCCGTTGACGCGCCTCTCGAACCCCGTTCGCCTCGGCAAGGAACCGCAGCCGGCTACGGATCGTGGCCCGCGTCGTCGCCGAGAACGACCCATCGCGCTCCGCGACCGCACAGAACCGCTCGATCGTCGTGTCGCGCAACACCGTGTCCGCCCTCAGCGGCACGCTCTCGCCGTGTGCCCAGGCCGCCAGACGGGAGGCCGCACCCAGCAGGTGCGTCGTCCGACTCCGGCCCTCGGAGGAAGCAGCGGACACCCAGGCCTTCACCGCCTCGCCCACCACCGCCCAGACCTCAGGTTCGACCGACTGTGGACGGTAGGACTGGATGAACGCCTGCCGGTCCCATGACTCCGCTGGGTGATCCATGCCTCAGCGGTGCCGGTGACAACCCGCTTTGCATTCGAACACCACCCGGGCGAGGACCGGGTGGGTGGCGTCGGGTGGTTGCCTCTCGGGAAGCACACCACGCGACGTCCAGGGCTTCCGGCCCGAACCAAACGAACTAGCAGCGCTCGGAGGCCACTGTCACACCCGTTCGCTACGGTCTGCGCACGCACATCGGTGGGGAGCAGCGGTGCGCACGACACACGACGGAACACAACAGGACGGGCGGAGACGGCGGCTGCCGGCCAGGGCCACGACCCGCGAGCGCAGGCACGCGCACGCTCTCATCCTCAACAGCTGCATCCTCGGCCGACAGCCGGCCCTCGAGAACAGAACGGCGGACCACTGATGGGATTTCTCGACAAGCTGCGGGGCCGCAAGGTTCAAGCTGCCCCTTCCTCACGCACCGCTGCACCGCAGCAGCCAGCCGCCTCGACCCACCTGTCGCCCAAGCCACCTGCACCTCGACCGGTGCAAGGGCGTCAGAAGCCTGGCTCCATCACCTGGCTACCAGCCGGTCAACCAGTCGAGATCTCCGGGCAGACGATCCCGGGCGGGTTGCTCTACATCGGGTCCCGCGCAGCCGCCGCTGACAGTCCCGACGTCGAGCCTGCGTTGATCGACCCCGGCCTTCCCGTCCAGTGGAAGAGGCCGGACCTGACCGGCGCGACCATGGGCTACTGGCCGAGTTACCAGAGCATCAGCCCCGCCGCCCGTGCCGGCTACCTCGGCTGGCTCATGAGCGGACGAGCGGACCCGAACGCGTACATCGGCTACGTGTTCCTCTTCTTCTACGGACTCGAGCGGCGTGTCCTCGTCGACCTCGACGCGACACCTGACCACCCCGACGTCGCGCTCATCAGCGCTGAGGTCCGACGACTTCTGTCGATCTACTCCGACAACGGGTCGTTCGACATGTATGCCACGGACTTCCTTGAGCTCCTCGACACGATCACCGCTCGAACCGCACCGCTAACACCGCCGGACTGGACCACGATCGAGCGGCGCTGGGAAGTGCCTGCCGTCGTGCGTATCGGTCTCGGCCGCTACGTCGGCGCCAAGCAGCCGATCCCAGCGGAGTGGGCCCTCGTCCTTCTCCGGGTGCATCCTGAGGCGTACCTCCGTACCCCTGCCACCCGGTGCACCGACGAGTTCGACCAGCTCTTCATCCAGCGCTACCGAGCCAAGTTCGGCGACGGCATCGTGGCTCGCATCCCCAAGAGCCGCATCGAGGTTCGCTACCGGCCGGCTTCCGGAGGCCTGAACGGCCGCACGAAGCGGTTCGAGGACATCCCCGACGTCTGCACGTCGAAGGCGCTCCTCGACAAGATCCGTGAGGTCGAAGGAAGCTGCACGGACTCCCTCGACGCGTACAGCCGGTACCTCGGCCGGAACCCGGACGGAAGCAACGAGCGCGCGGCGCTCGGCCTGCTGCCCGACGAGCTTCTTGCGACCCGTGGCGGCACCGCACTCAACGCTCTGCGCACTTGGGGAGCCTCACTCGCCGTGACCGGGCAGACCGCCGTGCCGCTCGACGACGTCGTGCAGCGCTGGTCACCTGGCCGCACAGAGAAGCTGACGAAGAAGGACGCCGTGTCGCTCGCCTCCCTGCTCGCCAAGTTCGGGGTTGGCATCGAACCCGACGTCCGCTTCGGCGGCAAAACCCCCGCTCCCGGCTCGACTCTGGTGGTCTTCCCGCTCACAGACCAAGCCCCCGCAGCACCATCTCCGCCGTACGCGGCCGCAGCCACGCTCGTGCACCTCACCGCTGTCGTCGCCTCCGCTGATGGCAGCGTCCGCGACGACGAGCGACTCCACCTCGCTCACCACCTCGAGGCATCCCTCAGCCTCGACCCCGCCGAGTGCGCACGACTCGAAGCGCACTTCGCCTGGCTGACCGCCGGCAAACCCAGCCTCTCCGGCATGAAGACCAAGCTCGACGCCCTGACCCCAGCGCAACGCTCCGCGATCGGGCAGTTCCTCGTCGACCTCGCAGCCGCCGACGGAGTAGTCAGCCCCGACGAGATCACCACCCTCACCAAGCTCTACAAGCTGCTCGGCATCGACGAGGGCGACCTCTACCGGACCATCCACGCCCTCGGAACCGATACCGGCCCGGTGACGGTCCGTGCCGCCGACACCGACGCGCCACGTCACAGCATCCCGGCACCAGCTGCAGCCCCGTCTGGTGTCCAACTCGACCCCGCCAAGGTCCAAGCCCGTCTCGCGGAGACCGCCACCGTCACCGCACTCCTCGCTGACATCTTCACCGAGGACGAGCCGCCAGCTCCCGCACCGGTCGCATCTCCCCCGGCCAGCGCACTCAGTACCGCAACGATCGACGGCCTCGACGACACCCACAGCGCCCTCGCCGACCGCCTCCGAACCCAGCCGACTTGGGAACGGGCCGACGCCGAAGCCGCAGCGGCAACGCTCGGCCTCCCGCTGCTCGCCGGCGCCCTCGACCGCATCAACGAGGCCGCGATGGACATCTGCGGAGAACCGCTCGTCGACGGAGACGACCCACTTCACATCAACGACTACGCCGCCCAGGAGCTCTTCGCATGACCGCCACACCAGCCTCGGCACCAATCCGGCCTCGCGAGCGCGACGCCATCTTGCAGTCACTGCGCTCCGGTGTCGTCCCACGCGTCGGCCAGCAGCACATCCAGGTCGGTCGCGCCAACGAGGTCACCGCCCTCGTCGCCGACATCGAGCGCATCGCAGATGGCGGCTCCGCCATCCGGTTCGCCATCGGCGAGTACGGAGCCGGCAAGTCGTTCTTTCTGAACCTCATCCGCTCCATCGCCCTCGAGCGAAAGCTCGTCACCGTCCACGCCGACCTCGCCCCCGACCGGCGCCTCCACGCAACCGGTGGCCAAGCCCGCAGCCTCTACGCCGAACTGATGCGCAACGTGTCCACCCGGGCCAAGCCCGATGGCGGCGCCATGCCCTCGATCGTCGAGCGGTTCGTCACCGACAGCCTCACGACTGCGACCACCCGCGGAGTCGCACCCGAGATCGTCATCCGGGAACGGCTCGCAGAGCTCCAGGAGATGACGGGCGGCTACGACTTCGCCGAGGTCATCGCCGCGTACTGGCGGGGCCACGACACCGGCAACGAGCAGCTCAAGGCCGACGCCGTCCGCTGGCTCCGCGGAGAGTTCACCACCCGCACCGACGCTCGTGCCGCCCTCGGCGTGCGCACGATCATCGACGACGCCAGCTTCTACGACCACCTCAAGCTGTTCGCCCGGTTCGTGCGACTCGCCGGGTTCTCCGGGCTGCTCGTCAACCTCGACGAGCTCGTCAACCTGTACAAGCTGTCGAACACCCAGGCCCGCAACGCCAACTACGAGCAGCTCCTGCGGATCCTCAACGACTGCCTCCAAGGCTCGGCCGTCGGCCTCGGGTTCGTCCTCGGCGGCACCCCCGACCTCCTGCTCGACACGCGCCGGGGCCTGTACTCGTACGCAGCGCTGCAGTCGCGTCTCGCGGAGAACACCTTCGCCAGCTCCGGGCTCGTTGACTACTCCGGGCCCGTCCTGCGGCTCCCCAACCTGTCCCCCGAGGACATGTACGTCCTGCTCGACAAGCTCCGCAACGTGTACGCCGGCGGTGTCCCTGATGCCTACCTCGTCCCCGATGAGGCGCTCACTGCGTTCATGACGCACTGCTCGACGCGCATCGGCGACGCCTACTTCCGCACTCCGCGCACCACGATCAAGGAGTTCATCAACCTTCTCGCCGTCCTCGACCAGAACCCCGATGTCGAGTGGTCGGCCCTCATCGAACGCGTCGAACTGGCGCCGGAGACGAACCCGGACCTCGCCCCGCTCGCCGACGACGAGCCGCCCGCGACCGCGACCGCGGCAGCCCCGATGCCGGCGCCCGTGCCGGTCGAACCGAACGACGACGATGACGACCTCGCCACCTTCAAGCTCTGAACCTGGTCCATCCCAGTCGTTCTCACGGCTGCACCCCTCCATGCAGCGGTGGGTGCACGAACAGGGGTGGACCACGCTCCACGACGCCCAGGAACGGGCGATCGGCCCCATCCTCGACGAGCAGACCGACGTCATCATCTCTGCTGCCACCGCGGCCGGGAAGACCGAGGCTGCCTTCCTTCCGATCTGTTCCTCTCTCGCCCGCCAGCGAGACGCAGCAGCCGCAAGGCCATCGGCTGACCCCTGGGAGGGGCACGACCCGTGGGCTCCGCCCGTGCCTCCGCCGGCACCGGGGATCGAGGTGCTGTATCTCTCCCCGCTCAAAGCCCTGATCAACGACCAGTACGACCGGCTTGAGATGATCTGCGACCGCGCCGATGTTGCAGTCCACCGGTGGCACGGCGACGTGGCCATCAGCGACAAGCGCCAGACCATCAAGAACCCATCCGGCGTCCTGCTCATCACTCCCGAGTCGCTCGAAGCCCAGTTCGTCAACCGAGGCAACGAGATCGCCACTCTGTTCGCCGGTCTCCGTTACGTCGTCGTGGACGAGCTCCACTCGTTCCTGGCTACGCCGCGCGGCGCCCAGCTGCAGTCGCTGCTCAACCGCATCGAGCTCGCCATCCGACGGCGGCCGCCCCGCATCGGCCTGTCCGCGACCCTCGGCGACATGTCAGCCGCAACCGCGTTTCTCCGGCCTTCTGGGCCCGACGGTGTGCTCGTCATCGAGTCTGCCTCCGACGGCCAAGAGCTCAAGCTCCAACTGCGCGGTTACCGCCGATCCGCACCCGAGCTGCGCGGGCGCCAGATCAGCGCCGCAGAAGCCGCCGGCCAGAGCGTCGCGGTCGAGCAGACCGTCGGAGGCGACCGCCTCGACATCGCCGCACACCTGTTCCGCACCCTTCGCGGTCGCGACAACCTGGTGTTCGCGAACGCAAGGGCTGACGTCGAGATCTACGCCGACTTGCTCGCCCGTCGCAGCGCACGCGAGAACGTGCCCAACGAGTTCTGGCCCCACCACGGCAGCCTCGCCCGAGACGTACGGGAAGTCGTTGAAGCGCAGCTCAAGGACCGTTCACGGCCGGTCACCGCCGTGTGCACCTCGACGCTCGAGATGGGCATCGACATCGGCTCTGTCGCCAGTGTCGCCCAAGTCAGCCCTCCCCCGTCAGTGGCGTCGCTCCGGCAGCGGCTGGGACGGGCCGGCCGGCGTGGCGAGCCGGCGGTGCTGCGCATGTACGTCACCGAGGACGAGCTGGACGTCCGCTCTGCGATCTCCGACGAGCTCCGGTGCGGTCTCGTGCAGGCCGTCGCCATGGTGCGGCTACTCCTCGACCGCTGGCTCGAACCTGCCGACGACGCAGGGCTGAACCTGTCGACGCTGATCCAGCAGATCCTGTCGGTCATCGCCCAGCACGGCGGTGCCACCGCCGCCGAGCTCCACGGCGCCCTCTGCGGACCCGGGCCGTTCGAACACGCTGACCCAGCACGGTTCGGACGGCTTCTACGGGCCATGGCTGGCGAGGACCTGATCGTCCAGGCGGGCGACGGGACCCTTCTGCACGGGCAGACAGGTGAGCGGGCCGTGAACCACTACTCGTTCTACAGCGCCTTCCAGACCCCCGAGGAGTGGCGCCTCGTCGCTGACGGCCGACCGCTGGGCACCCTGCCGATCACCCAGCCGCTCGCCGTCGACGGCCTTCTCATCTTCGCCGGTCGCCGGTGGCGGATCACCGGTGTCGACATGACGGGCCACGTGGTCGAGCTCACCCGGGCAGCTGGCGGAGTCCCGCCGCGCTTCGGAGGCGAAGCCGCCCTCGTCGGCGACCGCATCCGAGAGGAGATGGTCGCCGTCTACGAAGGCACCGACATCCCGTTCTGGCTCGACGCCGAGGCGAAGGCCCTACTGGCAGAAGGCCGTGACGCGTGGCGGCGCCTCGAGCTGGGCAGCCACGTCCTCGTCGCCGCCGGCACCGACACGGTGGTCCTCCCGTGGGCAGGCGACCGGGCACTCGCCACCGCCGCTCTGCTGCTGCGCACGCAGCGCTTGGACGTGAGCGTCGATGGGCCGACCCTCACCGTTACCGAAGCCGCACCTCTCCAGGTAGTCGACGCGGCCCGATCTCTTCTGGCAGGACCAACCCCGGAGCCGATCGAGATCGCCCGTCTCGTGCTGAACACCGAGGTCGACAAGTGGGACTGGGTCCTCGACGATGAGCTCACCGCAGAAGCAACGGCGGCCCGCCTCATCGACACCGACGGAGCATGGCGGATCCTTGCCGCCATCGACGCCTTCCCGGATCCGAAGCAGAGTTCCGCAGATACCGTCGAGCAGTCAGCGCCACTCGCGTCCGCTCCGGCACAACGGCCGCCGACACCCCCGACATCGGGCTCGCTCCTTGGCCACCTTCTCGGCTCGGGGGAACGGCTCGCGGTGGTCGACGTCGAGACGACGGGCCTGTTCGACAAGGACCGCGTCGTCGAGGTCGCGATCATCACCATCGACGCCCACGGAAACGTCATCGAGGTCTTCGAGACGCTGATCAACCCGGGCCGCGACATCGGACCGACCTGGCTTCACCAGGTGACCGCAGAGATGGTCGTGGACGCGCCGACGTTCTACGACGTCGCACACCACGTGGCGGCCCGACTCGACGGCGCGATCGTCGTCGGCCACAACCTCCCGTTCGACCAGCGGATGCTGTCAAGCGAGCTCGCTGGCGCCGGGATCTTCATCCAGTGGGGAGACGGCCTCGACACCCTCGCAGTCACCGGCTGCAAGCTCGGCGTCGCGTGCGCCGAGAACGGGGTCGCCTTCGACGGGTCCGCCCACAGCGCCCGCGTCGACGCCCAAGCCACGACAGGGCTCCTTCTGACAGTCGCCAACGCGTTCACCCAGCCCGGGACACCCGCCTCGGCACGGCCCATCGAGGTCCGACCGATGCGCGTCCACACCCGGACCGGGACCAGCAGGGCTGACGAGCCCACGCCCTACCTCGCGGCGCTCGCCGAGGGCCTCCACGTCGCCCCCGACGTAGCCCCCTACGTCGCCCTGCTCGACCGCGCCCTCGCTGACCTCAAGCTCACGTCGGACGAACGCGCACAGCTCGCAGGCGTAGCCCGAGAGCTGGGACTCGACGAAGACCGCGTCGCACGGGCCCACCACGAGTTCATGGGCAGCCTCATCGACGCAGCGCTCGACGACCGGGTCGTCACCAATGACGAACACGACCAGCTGTGCCGAGCGGCGGCCCTGCTCGGCGTCGACCCGAAGATCGTCGCCCAACGCACCGACGGCCACCGCTGCGAGACCGCACGGCTCACCCTCACCACCGGAATGCGCGTGTGCTTCACCGGCGCAGTCACCGACCGGCAAGGCCGTGAGCTCCCCCGAGCCCAGCTCGAAGACGTTGCGCTCTCGTGGGACCTCGTCCCGACGAAGACCGTCACCGCCAAGGCATGTGACCTTCTCGTGGCGTCAGACCCTGCATCGCGCTCAGGCAAGGCCGGCAAGGCACGCCAGTTCGGCATCCCCGTCACATCGGCCACAACCTTCCTCGACGCTGACGGACCCGGGTCGGTGCTCGAGGTACAGCGCCTCGCGTCCGCCGGCACCGCTCTCGTGTGCGTCGAGTGCGGTGCATCGTGGCTAGCGGCTCGCTCCTCAAGCAGACCCGTATGCCACGACTGCCGCTAGCTACCCAGCCGAGCGAGCGTGCCCGAACTCCGAGCCCCTCAGTCGTCCCTTCACGGGCGGCCGGAGCCCGGCCGTTGCGGCTAGTGCCCTCCGGTTTCCGGGTCAGGCGAAACCGCCTTCGCAGAACCACGGCGAGTTGGCAATCGCGGAGTACATAGCTGTCTGCCAAGAGTTGACACGGGCGGCCCTTCGGCTGTCTGCCGCCTGCTTCAAGAAAGAGGCGACCTCTGTGGGGCCGCCGGCAGCATGGACATCCGCTAGCGAGTGACGGATGTTGATGAGCTCGTCCGCTGCCTGCGCCGCGTAGAGAGTTGAGAGCTGGAGCGACTCGAAGTGATGGGCGACTCGGGCAGAAAGGACAACGGACCAGGCCGCTGGAGCATCCACCGAGAACTCGATCGATGCTGGAGCTGTCTGGAGAACCTGTGCCACGAGCCAGGGCTGACTCTCGACATCATCGAAGTACGGATGGAGCATGACCTCCCCATCATGAGCCGGGACCACGTCGAGCTTCTGCTTGTTGCAGTCGCCGCATGCGGGAACAAGGTTGTCGGGGGTTACGGAGAGGGCTGGGAACGACGCCTTCGGAAGGTAGTGGTCGAGGGTTGACACTTGACGATGCCCACACATCGGGCACCGACCGTTGACCGCGGAGGACTTGATCTCGTTGTAGACGAGCCTTCCCGGTGACTTCGCCTTCGCGAAGCGCACGTCATAGACCCACGTCAGCTCCTTCTTCGTCAACCCTCCGACGTTCGCCGCCGCTGGGTACGAAGCGAGTGTTGCGCTCTGCGCTGCGGTCCGGAACGCGCCCGACGCCGCCTGGACTGCAGGCGCGGCAGCGTCGAGCTGGTCGCGTAGGTCGTCGTCTTTCACTGTGCGGATGCAGCGCTCGTAGGTCCAGGCAACGGTGCGAACGGGCGCAGGGACTCGCCACATCAGCTGAAACGCCGTCGACGTCGCTCAGCCGCAAGAGCACGGATGATGGCAAGTGCCTCGCCTCCTAGCTGGTCGCCAAAGCGCTCCACCACGTCGTCGTAGCTCCCTTCGTCGGCCACCGCCTCGGCTAGTAGCCGATGGAACCCGGATTGCGTCACTTCCAGTCCGAAGACTTCCCGGGTGAGCACTCCAACGTTTTCGCCAAAGGTCTCGATGTCAGGTCGGTCTGCGGCCATCACGTCGGCGCTTCGCCGAATCTTCCAGACACAGCTCCTCGGGGCCTCCTGCAGCACAACCGGCGAATGCGTCGCGATAACCGCGACGGCGTTCCGGTTCGTCATGAGGTCTGAGAGCGAACGGACGAACGCCGATAAGAGAGGTGGATGTAGGTGAGCCTCCGGCTCGTCCAGCAACACCAAGGTGCGTTCCTCGACCAACTCCACGAGGCGGGTGATCGTGAGGAGCACGATCTTGTGTCCTGAGCTGAGCCGGCGGAACGCCTCGAGTGCTTCGGCGGTGCCGGCGTCGCCCGAATCCTCGGTGATAGCTGTGATGTTGGCGTCGCTGAAGATGGGATCCGCCTCAAGCATCTCCAACGCTCGTAACCATCGGCTACCGCGAGCCCCCGAGCGGCAGATTCGGACACTCTTGACGAACTCCGTGGATAGCTGCTCTGGTGACTTCGGCGGCCGGGGCTTGCCCTCCGCGTCCCTCTGCCACTTGAGACCAACGTAGGCGTGCTGCATGCCTATTGCCTTGTTGCGGCGCACCGGCAACGGTTCGAAGTCGTCGAAGGCACTGAAGCTGACGGACACCAGGTTGGCGAAGTGACCACCATCCTGCTCACCGGCCCAGTCGAACGTTCCGTGCGCAGCGTCTGGTTCCTCGCTGACCAGCGCACGTGCCATCAACTGCAGTAGCCGAGTCTTGCCGACCCCATTGCTCCCGATGATGACGTGGATGTTCGTCGGGGGCTCCGACTCCGGCACCACTGCGAACGAGAGCTCCGCCGCCGATCCATGGCGCGGAACGGGCGGAACATACGAAAACGCGTAGTCCGTGAGGCGGGCGCCCCCGCTTGCAAGACGATGGAACTGACCCGTGACACTGGCCGCCGAGACAGACCGGAGAAGGGAGACGCCGACGATGCTCTCTTGACGCGCTCTGTCGAAGAGATCTCGGTCAGTTGCGAGATCTCTTAGGCCCGACAGCACGGAGTCACGCGTATCGTCGCCAAGACCGTTCAAGGTGGAGTAGTAGGCCTCGTCCTGACCGAGCGAGAAATGCTCATCGGGGAGCGTCTCAAAGCGCTCTGGCAGCGCCGGTCGACCCTTCTTGGAACCCATCCCGAATCGAGCGATCTTGACCCCTCCTACATCATGCTGATCGCCGTTCACGCCGACGTACGTGAGGTGGTAGAGGGTCTTGTAGCCGTAGTCGTCCCAGTTATCAGTGGAGAGGTACACGGCCTCTCCTGAGGAAGTTGAGGGCCAAGAGCCCCTTGGCAGAACGATGAAGAGCACTCGCCAACACTAGGAGAATGACGGGCTCGAGGTCTGGGCCTCGGTCCGCCGACTCAAACGCAGGGACCACTCAACTGGGGCGCTCTCCCCGGCAGGCCTCGGCGGAGCCCTGACCGGGGTGCCCTGACCGGGGTGCTACGAGTCGTGTTCGTCTTGGTAGGCGATGAACCATCGAATGGCGGCCTGGGCGAGGTTCTCCGCCGGATCGCCACGGTCCATTCCTGCGCCTTGCCGGACCACATCATCGTCAAGCTCGAGCCTCAGAACATCCCGAAGCGAGTGCACGTCCTCGATGGAAAACACGGGTAGTGGCATGCATTCAATCCTCGCACAGCGTCCCGGATCGGTGACCAAGCCATGCAGTGGTGCGCCGAGGATCGGACCGCCCTCATCGGATTCCCGCCGCGCATCTCGCCCGGTTCCTTGTCTAGTCCGAGCTGAGCTGCGCGGTCCCCGACCGCGTCGCCGGGCCGTCTCGCTACCTCTCGGACTCTTCGCTGGCTGACCTCCCAGGCACGCCTTGCCGTAGGGTCCTAATCGATCGGCGGTACGGGGGGGATGGGATGGCTAGGTGTTCGAACGGCCACGACGTCGCGGACGGAGCACGGTTCTGCACGGAGTGCGCCGTGCCGATGTCGCCCACCGGACCGCACTGCCCGGCCGGCCATGCGGTCCCTGCGGAAGCGGCGTTCTGCACGACGTGCGGACGAGCCGTCACCCCCGGACCGGTCGCACAACTCCCGCCACCACCCGGCGCGCCGCTGCCTCCCCCGCCGAGCGCAACGCTGCCGGCGACTCCGGACCGCTCCCGGCGTTCGACGCCTTCGGTGCCGGCAGCCGCGGTCGTCGCCGCGGCGGTGCTCGTGCTCGTCGTGCTCGTCGCGGGTGCACTCGTCGTAAAGAAGAAGAGCGGCGACGAGTCAGCGTCCAAGTCCCAGCAGGCGGCGTGCGGGCCGACGTGGAGCCGGCCGATGAGCGCCCTGACCCGCCTCGAAGTGCTGAAGGAGTTCCGCAAGGACATGGGCGGCGACGTCGCTGATGCACTCGACGACCTGATCGCAAGCGTTGAGGAGAGCGACGAACGGCTCATCGAGTCCGACATCTACTTCCAGAGCTCGACGGCCTACGCCGAGGCTCTGTTCCGCATGGCGTGCCTCGACGCCGAGGGCGAGCTGGTTCCGACCACGTTCGACTGCCCTGCGAATACCCCTAGCGAGATGCTCGCGGACTCCGAGGGCGGGTCACTGCGGGACCAGGTCATCTACACGGACATCTGCATCGACAAGTTCACGACCGGGCCGTACCCGGCAGGCTCGGTGACTGGTGACATCGACTGCGACGCGCTGCTCGGGCCGGTGTGGGTCGGCAGCAACGACCCGAACGGTCTTGACGCCGACGGCGACGGAATCGGCTGCGACGACTAGCTACGGTCCTTGCCTGTACTGCTGATCCGATCAGGGTCTCCCTCACCGGGGCGCGTACCGCGGTCATACGGTCCTGCTCGCACCGTGCGGGAGGGAGCGTCAATCCCCTGCAGCGCCTCGGGCGCTCAGGTCATCGGTGAGCTGCAAGGTGGCGAGGTAGTAGTAGAAGATCCACGGCAGGAACTCGTCGCCGTAGGCCGGCTTCTGCTTGTGGTCGTTGTGGCGCAGGTCGAAGCTGTTGGCCAGCCCGAACAGCACTCCTTCGTCCTTGCTGTTGAGGACCTGCTTGATGAACGGCCTGCGGCTCTCGAGGACCCGGGCGAGCTCGATGATCGCGAGCCGCTGGTCGTTGCGGTCCGCTCCCCGCCGGCGGAACATGGCGATAGCGTGAGCGACCTCGTCGCCGGAGGCGTCTCGGACGTCGAGGACGTCCGAGACGAGCGGCTCAAGCGGGCTGGGTGCCAGCTCGACGACCCGGCCGGTGTCCTCACCGGTGTCGGCGAGGCGCAGCCCGAGATCGGACGACTCGAGCAGCGCGTTCACCTGCCACGTGTAGAGCCTGCGGCCCGATGCGATCGACCATTTCTTCAGGTGCCACCCGCAGTCGAAGTAGTTGTGGAAGTACTCGGCTGTCGGCCGTGCGGCCAGGTCGTGGAGGACCTCGATCGCGTCGCACAGGTCGTCGAGGGTCCACGAAGTCGTGGGTGTGCTCCACAGGTCGGCCTTGCCGATGAGCTCGCCGAGCTTGTCGTCGATGGAGCCCACCTCGCCGCCGTGGCCGTCGACGCACTCGTAGCCGATGCTCCGCGAGAAGTACCGGTCGGTCTCGAGCTGGTCTACGAGCTTGCGGAACCGCTCGGCGACCTCTGCGAGCCCCAGCACCTCGGGGCCGGCGTCAGTGGTTGTGGTGCGCTGAGACCAGTACGGCCGCGGGTGCTGCACGCTCGGCAACTGCTCGGCGATGGCGACGAGGTCAGACAGCCAGGCGATAGCGGCATCAGAGGGCTCTTCACCGTCGTACCTTCCGGTGCTCTTCGTCGGGATGTCGAGCAGCTCGCGGAACTCCCGGGCGGGCTCGCCGCCTGCGAACGCCTGGCGAAGGAGGGTCTCGACCTGCTCATCCCAGCTGTCGTCCCAGGAGCCGGCCTTCGCGGCAGCGACAAGGCGGCTCATCTCCTCGGCGAACAGATGAGGTGGCCACCGCAGGGCGTACTCGGGGTCCTTGGGGTCGATCGGCACCGCCACGCTCCTCGATGTCGGCCTCGGTGCGGGCAACCGTATCGACGGCGCCCGACCCCCGGTGGGTACTTTCCCGCCCCCTGGTCGGCACTGCACTTGAGGAGGGCGACCTACGGCGGCCCGGGCTGCCCGTAGGTGCCCTGACCAGCGGAAACGCCTTGTCAGCAGGCCGAGGCCGGTAACCCGTTCGCCGCCCGGGCACCACACGTCGTGTAACCCGTGGCCCGCCGGCCTGTAACCAGCCGTTCGGCGGCGTCCGCGAATCCAGGCCTGACCTGCGCCGCAGCACTTATGTTCACTCCTGACCAACAACCCACTTGTCTCGATCTCCTGGCCTGGGCTCCTGCCCAGGCCAGCGGTCGTTCCCGATGAGTTCGGACCCCGACCGCCGTCTCACCCGGCGACCCCTGCACGAGGAGCGACGAG
>DATMGQ010000333.1:0-17567 GCA_035555395.1 Acidimicrobiales bacterium | reverse complement strand
TGGTGTGCGAACCGGTGATGGTCCAGATCACGGGGAAGGTGCCGGGCGTCGTCGGCGAGCCGGTGACCTTGCCGGTGGTCGGGCTCATCGCGAGCCCCAGCGGCAGGCCCTGGGCGCTCGCCTGCATGGCGAACGAGCCCGGGTTCGGGTCCTGGCCGGCGTAGGAGATCGTGAGGTCGACCGGCGTGCCGGTCGGCGTGGTCTTGGCGCCCGGGCTGGTGAGCGAGAGCACGGGGCCGGAGATGCGCAGCGAGATCGAGCCCCGCTCGCCGGCGGCCTGGCCGGTGCCCTGGGCGAGGTTGGCGCCCGAGCTGAGCTCGGTGCTGGCCCACGAGGAGCCGCCGCCCCCGCCGCCGCCGGGGCCGCCGGCACTGCCCGCGCCGTTGCCGGACCCGCCGCCGCCACCGCCCTGGTAGCCGCCGCCGCCACCGCCGCCCGAGGCGCCGTTGGTCCAGGAGGTGCCGCCCGCGCCGCCGTTGCCGCCGTCAGCCGCCGTGCCGGCCACGCCGGCGCTGCCGTTGCCGGTCTCGCCGGCGCCGCCGCCACCGGGCGAGGCACCGAAGCCGCCCGACCCGCCCGAGCTCGCGGTGCAGCACCGGTCGCCGCCGCGGCCGCCGTTCGTGCCGGCGCCGCCGCCGCCGGCGCCGCCCTTGTTGCTGCCGCAGCCCGCGCCGCCGCCACCACCGGCTCCGCCGATGGTGCCGCTCGGCCGGGTCGCATCGCCGTACCAGCGGCCGCCGCCCGGGAAGCCGGGACCGCTGCCGGCGGTGGGCGGGGTGTCGCCGCAGCCGCCCCCCTTGCTGCCTCCGGCACCGACGCCGCCGCCACCACCGCCACCGCCGCCGTAGTGGACCCCGGGCCCGGTGCCGCCGCCTCCGCCGGCCACGGCGATCGGGACGGCGGTGGCCGACGAGCACGTCTGGCCCGGTGCGGTGGTGAAGCAGGCGACCGTGCCGCCGCCCCCGCCACCGCCGCGGGGTGCGCTCAACTCGGGCGCGCCGCCGCTGCCGCCGTCGCCCCAGCCTGCACCGCCGTTGGCGGGGAACCCGACGCCGGGTTGGGCGGACCCGCCGCCGCAGCCGACCTGGTACGAGAGGCGGGAGACGTTGGCCACGGGCCAGTCGACGCTGCCGAGCGTGACGACCCCGCCCTGGCCGGGCGTCGGGGTGCCGTTGGTGTTCGTGCCGGAGACGCCGCCGGCGCCGCCGCGCACCGAGATCGACGCCTCGTCGGCGCCCGGCACCGGTGCCAGCGCGACCTCGTGGAAGGCCCCGCACGTCTGGTCGAGCGCGGGGGACTGGACGAAGCGGTTGCCGTCAGCGGTCACCCGCTGGGTCAGCGTGGGGGCGGTCGAGGCGGACCAGGTGGCGTTGCCCGAGTACGTCGCCGTCACCTGGTGATCGCCCAGGCCGCTCGCGGTCACGGTGCAGGTCGCGATCCCGTCGGTCACCGTCGCGCTGGCGCAGCCGGACATGCCCGACGCGGTGAACGCCACCGTGCCGGTCACGGGGGCGCCCGGCTGGCTCGGCGCCTTCACCACGGCGGTGAAGGTCACCGACGTCGAGCTCGCCACCGGGTTCTGCGAGGTCGCCAGCGTCGTGGTCGTGGCCGTGGCGGCCTCGGCCGGCGATGCCGCCACCGCCACGCTCGCCGCGACCACCGCCGCGGCGGCGACCGCGATCCACCGTCGGCCCCGCACGCGCGCCAGGTCCTGCTTCGCCATGTCGTCCCCCCACCCCTCGTGTGCCGCCGCAACGTAGGCCACGCGGGATCGTCGTGCTCGCCCGACCGATCGGGCGGGTCGGGTCCGCGGCGGGATCAGCCTCGATCGGGGAGGTCGTACTCGGCGAGGTAGTAGGGGTGGTCGGGGTCGTAGGTCGTCAGCGGGACCGGGTGGGAGGTGCGGCCGATCGGGCGGACGTCGGCGCCGGTGCGGTCCTGGAGCCGGTCGCCGAGCGAGGCCCGGGCGGCTTCGGCGTGGCGCGCGAGCTCGGCGAGCACCTCGGGGTGGTCGGCCGCGACGTCGGTGGTCTCGGCCGGGTCGGCCTCGAGGTCGTACAGCTCGGTGCGCTCGGCGCCGTGCTTGGCGTAGTGGACCTTCCAGCGCCCGACCCGCACTGCCTCGAGCTGGTCCATCCAGTAGTAGAGGAGCGCGTCGTGCGGGGAGCGGGCGTCGGCGTCCCGCAGGATCGGAGCCAGGTCCCGGCCGTCGATCGTGCGATCGCCCGGCACCTCGGCGCCGCAGAGCCCGGCGAGGGTCGGGTAGAGGTCCATGGCCGTCGCCACCTCGGAGGTGGTGCGGCCCGGGGCCACGGTCCCGGGCCACCGGACGATGCACGGGACGCGCATGCCGCCCTCCCACGTGGTGGTCTTGGCGCCGCGCAGCGGGGCGTTGCTGCCGCCGTCGACGCCCCGCGACCCGTTGTCGCTCGTGAAGATCACGATCGTGTCGTCCTCGAGCCCCAGCGCCCGGAGCTCGTGCAGCAGCACGGCGAGCGCCCAGTCGATGCAGGCCACCGCGGCGCCGTAGCGGCCGTTCTCCGATCCGGCCGCGAACCGGGGCTGCACGTACAGCGGGATGTGCACGTACAGGTGGGCGAAGTAGAGGAAGAACGGCTCGTCGCGGGCGTCCCGGATGAACCGCAGCGACTCCGTCACGTAGCGCTCGGTGAGCGCGGCCTGGTCCGGCTGCTGCTCGATGACCGCGTCGTCCAACATGAGCGGGAGCGGGTTGAGGAAGAACGGCTCGGTGTCCGGGAGCGGGGCGAGCGGACCCTCGGTGGGGTGGACCTGGCGCCCCATGTCGTTGCTGTACGGGAGGCCGAACCAGTGGTCGAAGCCGTGGTCGGTCGGGAGGAACCCGGGCTGGTCGCCGCAGTGCCACTTGCCCACCATCTGGGTGCGGTAGCCGGCATCGCGCAGGATCGTGGCCAGGCTGATCTCGCTGGTGGGCAGGCCCAGGCCCTGGCCGGGGAACAGGACCGGCAGCCCGTCGAACGAGTCGAAGCCGATCCGGGGCGGGTAGCAGCCGGTCAGCATGGCGCCACGGGACGGCGAGCACACCGGCGACGCCATGTAGAAGTCGTCGAACCGGAGGCCCTCGGCGGCGAGCCGGTCGATGGCGGGCGTGGCGTTGCGGGTGGAGCCGTAGCAGCCGAGGTCCCCGTACCCGAGGTCGTCGCAGTTGACGAGGATGACGTTGGGCCGTCGGCCCTGGCGGTCGGTTCGCGCAGCGCTCACGGGCGTGTTCTAGCCCCAGGTGCCGCCCGCGTGGGCGGGCGGTAGGTTCCGGCCATGGACATCGGCCGCATCGGCATCTGGACGTTCACGCTCGACCTCGTGCCCTCGTCGCGGTCGATCGAGCTGGTCGACGAGCTCGACGAGCTCGGGTTCGGGGCCGTGTGGGTGCCCGAGGCGGTCGGGCGCGAGGCGTTCACCAGCGCGTCGCTGCTGCTCCAGGGCGGGACCGACATCGTCGTCGCCACCGGCATCGCGGGCATCTACGGGCGCGACGCCATGACCGCCAACGCCGCCCACCGCACGCTCACGGAGGCCCACCCCGACCGCTTCCTGCTCGGGCTCGGCGTCAGCCACCAGGTGATGGTCGAGGGCGTCCGCAAGCACGACTACTCGAAGCCGTTCTCGGCCATGCGCGACTACCTCGACGCCATGGACGCAGCGATGTTCTTCGCCGCCCCGCCGGTGGTCGAGCCGCAGCGGGTGCTCGCGGCGCTCGGCCCCCGCATGCTCGGGCTGGCGCGGGACCGGGCGGCGGGCGCGTTCCCGTACTTCGTGCCGCCCGAGCACACCGCGGTCGCACGCGAGGTCCTGGGCGAGGGCCCGCTGCTCGCGGTCGAGCAGGCCGTCGTGTTCGAGACCGATCCGGCCCGCGCCCGTGACATCGCCCGCTCGCACACCAAGACGTACACGCCGCTGCCGAACTACACGAACAACCTGCGGCGCCTCGACCCGTCGTGGACCGACGACGACTTCGCCCACGCCGGCAGCGACCGACTCGTGGACTCGATCGTGGCCTGGGGCGACGAGGACGCGGTCGTCGCCCGCATCCAGGCCCACCTCGACGCCGGTGCCGACCACGTGTGCATCCAGGTCCTCACCGACGGCGTCGCGCCCCCGGTCGAGGAGTGGCACCGCCTCGCCGCGCTCTTCGACCTCCGGGGCTGATCTCCGCCTCGGCTCCGGCCGGAGCCGGATGGAGGGGTCAGGGCTGCTCGAGGCGGGCGAGGAGCCCGTCGATCACGTCGCCGTCCACCGCCCCGCCGAGCAGGGTGCCCAGGCGGGTCATCGGGAACGAGCCGAGCATGCGGAGCCGCTCGGGGTCCTCGGTCAGGCTGCTGAGGTCGCCGCCGCGGCTGTGGCGCAGGGCGTCGACGAGGACCTCGTGGCCGACGGGGTGCTCCAGCCACTCGGCCAGCGTGCTGCTGCGGTCGAGCGGGTAGGCGACCGGCGGAGCCGCGACCTCGACCGTGGTCATGAGGCGCAGGTCCCGTGACGACGCGCCGAGGGCGATCTCGAAGGTGCCGGGCTCGAGCACCCACCCGTCGGCGCGCGTGGACCACGACGAGAGGTCGCGCTCGTCGACGACGAACACGACGGTCGTCGACTCGCCGGGCTCGAGCGAGACCTTGGCGAAGTCCTTCAGCTCGCGGATCGGGCGCGCCGTCTCGGTGCGAGGAGCGCCGACGTAGAGCTGCACGACCTCCTTGCCGGCCACGGCGCCCGTGTTGGTGACCGTCGCCGACACCTCCAGCCGGGGCACGCCCCGCCAGGTGCTCCCGTCCGCGGCACGGGCGGCGTCGATCGGGGCCACGGTCAGGTCCTCGTAGGCGAAGGTCGTGTACGAGAGCCCGTGCCCGAACGGGTAGCTCACCGGCCCCTCGATCGCGTCGTGGTGGCGGTAGCCGATGAACAGGCCCTCGCCGTAGCGCACGTGGCGGTCCTCGCCGGGGAAGCTCAGGAACGACGCGGTGTCCTGGAGGCGGACCGGGATCGTCTCGGCGAGGCGGCCCGACGGGTTCACCGTGCCGAGCAGGACGTCGGCCACCGCCCCGCCTCCGGCCTGGCCGCCGAGCCAGCCCTCGACCACCGCCTGCACGCGGTCGTGCCACTCGTCGACGGCCACGACCGAGCCGTTGGCGAGCACGACCGCAAGTCGGTCCGTCACCTCGGAGACGGCCTCGAGCACGGCGAGCTGGTCGGCCGGCAGGTCGATGTGGGTCCGGTCGTAGCCCTCGGACTCGTAGCTCGGCGGCAGGCCGAGGAAGAGCACCGTGAGGTGGGCGAACGACGCCTTCCCGACCGCCTCGCGGAGCAGGACGGCGGCGTCTGCCGTGGGGTCGTCGACTCCGAAGCCGGCAGCGAAGTCGATGGTCACGTCGTCGCCCACGCCCGCCCGCAGCGCCGTCAGGGCGTCGTCGACGCGGGTGGGGTTCACCTTCGAGCTGCCGGCCCCCTGGAAGCGCGGCGTCCGGGCGAACTCGCCGATCACCGCGATGTGCTTCACGTCCGGGGAGATCGGGAGCACCTCTCGGTCGTTCTTGAGCAGCACCACGCACTCGGCGGCCGCCGTGCGGGCGAACGCGTGGTGGGCGTCGTAGCTGGCTTCGTCATCGGACTCGACACCGGGCAGCGCACGGTCGAGCAGTTGGAGCAGCCGGCGGATCGCGGTGTCGAGCGCGGCCTCGTCGAGGGCGCCGGACTCGACCGCCGCCACGAGGGTGCGGGCGCTGGCCCCGCCGGTGGACGGCATCTCGAGGTCGAGGCCGGCGGGCAGCGCCTTCGTCGGGTCGTCGACCGCGCCCCAGTCGGAGACGACCAGGCCGTCGAAGCCCCACTCGTCGCGGAGCACCTCGGTGAGCAGCCACGGGTCCTGCGACGCGTACACGCCGTTGATGCGGTTGTAGCTGCACATCACGGTCCACGGCTGGGCGTCGCGCACGACCCGCTCGAACCCCGCGAGGTAGAGCTCGCGCAGCGGCCGCTCGTCGACGTCGGCGCTGACCCGGAGCCGGTCGTGCTCCTGGTTGTTGACGGCGAAGTGCTTGAGCGAGGTGCCCACCCCCTGGCCCTGGATGCCGTCGACCATCGCCGTGCCCAGCTCCCCGGCGAGCACCGGGTCCTCGGACAGGTACTCGAAGTTCCGGCCGCACAGGGGCGACCGCTTGAGGTTGATGCCCGGGCCCAGCACCACGCCCAGGTCCTGGGCCCGCGCCTCGGTCCCGATCGCGGCGCCCACCGCCCGGACCAGGTCCCGGTCCCAGCTCGACGCCAGCGCCGACGCGGTGGGGAAGCAGGTGGCCGGCACGCTCTGGCCGAGGCCGACGTGGTCGTGGCGGTCGGCCTGCTTGCGCAGCCCGTGCGGCCCGTCGCTCACCATGATCGACGGGATCCCGACCCGTTCGACCCGCCGGGTCCACCAGAACCCGGACCCCGACACGAGCGACGCCTTCTCCGCCAGCGTCAGCGCCCCCAGCAACGTCTCCACATCGAACCGCTCACCCATGCCGGGATGGCTACCACGCCCACCGCTCGGCGGCGATGGAGGTGCGCGCCGGCCGGTCGCTTAGGGTCGATCGCTCGTGGCAACCGGATGGAGCAGGGGCATGCACGTGGGTCGACGGCGGACGGTGGCGGCGAGCGCGGTCGCCCTGGTGGCGGTGCTGGTGCTCGCCGGGTGCAACCAGGTGGTGCGGGTCACCACCAGCACGCAGCAGGACAACGGGTCGTGCCTCCGCCCGTCGCTCTCCGCGGACGGCCGCTGGACGGCGTTCACGACCTTCGGCGACCCGTCGGGGACCACGCAGCCGCAGAAGACGCTCCTCAAGGACCTCCAGACCGGCGCGAGCCGGCAGCTCGCCGGCGACCCGTCGTCCGCCACACCGATGCAGGCCCTCAGCGCCGACGGCTCGCGGGCCGTGTTCACCATCTCCAGCGGCGGCAAGAACCGCGTGTACCTCTGGAGCCGGTCCACCGGGGCACGCACCGCCATCTCGCCCGCGGGTGAGAGCAACCTCCAGCCGGTGATCTCCGCCAACGGGGCGAAGGTCGCCTACGCCGCATCGAACGGCTCCGCCATGTGGCTGCACGACGTCGCCACCGGCACCCGCACGGCGATCCCGCGCCCCGCCGGTGCGGCGAGCGGCGACCCGTACCTCGACCTCGCCCTGTCCTCCACCGGCCGGTACGCGGTCTACCGCCTGTTCCCCGACGGCGGCTTCCACGTGCGTGACCTGGTGGGCGGCGGCGCCTGGTCGCTGATGTCGGCTGGCGAGTCCTCCACCGGGACGATGATGCCGAGCATCTCCGACGACGGCCGGTACGTCGCCTACGCCAAGACCCACCCGGGACTCCTCGGCGGCACCAACCAGGTCTACGTGTGGGACCGCACCAGCGGCACGAGCACCCGGTACACCGGCATCGCTGCCCCGAAGCTGGTCGGTCTGCCCAGCATCAGCGGCGACGGGAAGCGCCTGGCCTACGTGGTCAACCGCATCCAGCCGGCCCCGGGCCAGCTGGTGGTCATCGACCGGGCGTCGAAGAAGACGGTCGCGACCGTCGACGGCAACGCCTACATCGACTCGCCCGTGCTGTCCCGGGACGGCCGCGTGGCCGCGTTCTGCACGCCGTCCACGAACCTGGCGTCCGGGAGCCCGGCGGCGCCGAACGTCTACACCTGGTCGGACCGCTGACCCGTCCCGGCGGGGCCGGTCAGACGTTGCGGCGGTAGCGCCCGCCCACCTCGAAGAGGGTGTGGGTGATGTCGCCGAGCGAGCAGGACCGCACCGCGTCCATCAGGACCTCGAAGAGGTTGTCGCCGGCGAGGGCGGCGTCCTGGAGGCGGGCGAGGGCGGCGGGGCGCTCGTCGGCGTGGGCGGCCCGGAACGCCTCGAGCCGCTGGAGCTGGCTCTGCTTCTCGTCGTCGGTGGAGCGGGCCAGCTCGATCTCGACGTGCTCCTCGTCGGCCCCGGCCTCCGGGGTCGGCGGGAGGAACGTGTTGACGCCGATGAGCGGCAGGGTGCCGTCGTGCTTGCGGGTCTCGTACAGCAGCGACTCGTCCTGGATGCGGCCCCGCTGGTAGCCGGTCTCCATGGCGCCGAGGACGCCGCCGCGCTCGGCGATGCGGTCGAACTCGGCCAGCACCGCGGCTTCCACCAGGTCGGTGAGCTCGTCGACGATGAACGAGCCCTGGTTCGGGTTCTCGTTCATGGCCAGGCCCCACTCCTCGTTGATGACGAGCTGGATGGCCAGGGCCCGGCGCACCGACTCCTCGGTGGGGGTGGTGACGGCTTCGTCGTAGGCGTTGGTGTGCAGCGAGTTGCAGTTGTCGTAGATGGCGATGAGCGCCTGGAGCGTGGTGCGGATGTCGTTGAACGCCATCTCCTGCGCGTGGAGCGACCGGCCGCTGGTCTGCACGTGGTACTTGAGCTTCTGGCTGCGCTCGTTGGCGCCGTAGCGGTCGCGCATGGCGACGGCCCAGATGCGGCGGGCGACCCGCCCGAGCACGGTGTACTCGGGGTCCATGCCGTTGCTGAAGAAGAACGACAGGTTGGGGGCGAAGTCGTCGATGTCCATGCCCCGGGCCAGGTACGCCTCGACGTAGGTGAACCCGTTGGAGAGGGTGAACGCGAGCTGGCTGATGGGGTTCGCGCCCGCTTCGGCGATGTGGTAGCCGGAGATCGAGACGCTGTAGAAGTTCCGGACCTTCTCGGCCACGAACCACTCGGCGATGTCGGCCATCATCCCGAGGGCGAACTCGGTGGAGAAGATGCAGGTGTTCTGGCCCTGGTCCTCCTTGAGGATGTCGGCCTGCACGGTGCCGCGGACGTTGGCGAGCACCCAGGCCCGCAGCTCGGCCTCCTCCTCGGTGGTGGGCTCGCGGCCCTCCTCGGCGCGGAAGCGGTCGAGGCGCTGGTCGATGGCCGTGTTGAGGAACATGGCGAGGATCGTGGGCGCCGGGCCGTTGATGGTCATCGACACCGACGTCGACGGGTCGCACAGGTCGAAGCCGTCGAACAGGACCTTCATGTCGTCGAGCGTGGCGATGGACACGCCCGAGTTGCCGACCTTGCCGTAGATGTCGGGACGGAGGTCCGGGTCGAACCCGTAGAGCGTGACGCTGTCGAAGGCCGTCGACAGGCGGGTGGCGGGCTGACCCTCCGAGAGCAGGTGGAAGCGCTTGTTGGTGCGGAAGGCGTCGCCCTCGCCCGCGAACATGCGGGCGGGCCGCTCGCCGTCGCGCTTGAACGGGAAGACGCCGGCGGTGAAGGGGAAGCGGCCGGGCAGGTTCTCGAGCATGAGGAACTTGAGCAGCTCGCCGTCGTCCTCGTAGCGGGGGAGGGCGACGCGGCGGACCTTGGTGCCCGAGAGCGACTCCTTGGTGAGCTGCGTGTGCAGCTCCTTGCCCCGGATCTCGACGACGTGCTCGTCGCCGGAGTAGTCGGCCACGGTCTGGGGCCAGTCGGCCAGGAGGTCGCGGGCCTCGGCGCCGAGGCGGTGGTCGGCCGCGGACTCGAGCTCGGGCAGCTTGGCGGCCGCGACGTCGCCGCCGGCCGCCTCGACCAGCGAGCGCACGGTGCGGAGCTGCTGGAGCTCCCGGGCGACGGCGGCCTGGTCGACGACCTCGGCGTGGTGGTCGCGGACGTGGGTGGCGATCTCGGCCAGGTACCGCGCCCGGGCCGGCGGCACGATGGCGGTGTCGGCGGAGGACACCTTGGTGTCGACCGCCGCGAGCGCGCCGGCGCCGTCGCCACCGGCGAGGCCCTTCGCCTGGAGGCGCGTGCGCAGCTCCTGGAACAGGCCGGTCACGCCGTCGTCGTTGAAGCGGCTGGCGACGGTGCCGAAGACCGGCATGTCGTCGGGGGCGGAGCCGAACGACTCGGTGTTGCGGACCATCTGGCGGCGGACGTCGCGCAGCGCGTCCTCGCCGCCACGGCGATCGAACTTGTTGATGGCGACGACGTCGGCGAAGTCGAGCATGTCGATCTTCTCGAGCTGGCTCGCCGCACCGAACTCCGGCGTCATCACGTAGAGGGAGAGGTCGACGTGGTCGACGATGGCGGCGTCGCCCTGGCCGATCCCAGGGGTCTCCACGATGACGAGGTCGGCGCCCCACGCCTTGGCGGCGGCGACGATGTCGTCGGTGCCCTCCGGCACGACGGTGCCGGGGGTGCGGGTGGCGAGCGAGCGGAAGTAGATCGAGCCCGGGTCGATCGAGTTCATGCGGATGCGGTCGCCGAGGAGGGCGCCTCCACCCTTGCGGCGGGACGGATCGATGGCGATGACCGCCACCTTGAGCTTGTCCTCCGAGTCGAGCCGGAAGCGGCGGACCAGCTCGTCGGTGAGCGACGACTTGCCGGAGCCGCCCGTCCCGGTGATGCCGAGGACCGGGACGGTGCGGGCTGCGGCGGCGGCACGGATCTCTGCGACCTGGGCCTCCGGGAGCGCCCCGGCCTCGATGGCGGTGACGACCCGGGCGAGCACGGCCTGGTCGCCGCCGAAGAGGCCGTCGAGCGAGGGCGGCAGCTCGGCCGCGAGGTCGACGTCGGCCGCCTCGATGAGCGTGTTGATCATCTGTGGCAGGCCGAGCGACTGCCCGTCGTGCGGCGAGAAGATGCGGTCCACGCCGTAGGCGTGGAGGTGGTCGATCTCGGCCTTCACGATGACGCCGCCGCCCCCGCCGAACACCTTCACGTGGCCGGCGCCGCGCTCGGCCAGCAGGTCGACCAGGTACTGGAAGTACTCGACGTGGCCGCCCTGGTACGAGCTGATGGCGACGCCCTGCACGTCCTCCTGCACGCATGCGGTGACGACCTCGTCGACCGAGCGGTTGTGCCCGAGGTGGATGACCTCGGCCCCCTGGCTCTGGAGGATGCGCCGCATGATGTTGATCGAGGCGTCGTGGCCGTCGAACAGGCTGGCGGCGGTCACGAACCGGACCGGGTGGACGGGCTGGTGAAGATCGGGGCTGCTCACGGAAGCCAGAATACTTTGACCTCCAACTATCTGTCTACCGACCGTCTGATGTCCGAGCGACTACCGTGTCCGGCATGGCGCGCCCGCTCCCGTTCGACCCCATCGAGGAGGCCGGCCGCCAGTGGGACGCGCAGCACTGGGACGAGGGCCAAGCCATGCAGGCGGCCACCTCGATCATGCGGGCGCAGCAGATCGTGCTGTCCCGCGTCGACGAGGCGCTGCGCCCGTGGTCCCTGTCGTTCGCCCGCTACGAGGTGCTGGTCCTGCTCCACTTCTCGAAGCAGGGCGTCCTGCCGCTCGGGAAGATGGGCGACCGGCTCATGCTCCACCAGGCCAGCATCACCAACCTGGTCGACCGGCTGGAGCAGCAGGGCCTGGTCAAGCGGGTGCCGCACCCCACCGACCGCCGCACGACCCTCGCCGAGCTGACCCCGGAGGGCCGGTCCACCGTGGTCGACGCCACCAAGGCCGTCGTCGCCGCCCAGATCGGCGTCACCGAGCTGACCGAGCGCGAGGCCAAGGACCTGCACCGCATCCTCCGCAAGCTGCGGGCCGGAGCCGACGACTTCGACGCCTGAACCGGTCGCTCAGGTCCGGTCGGCCTGGTGCCGATGGAACCGGGTGGATCTCGAGGCGGCGGACGGCGGAGGAGGCGACCAGGTCGGTGACCGGGGCGCCCCGTCGGCGACGCGCGCCCCGGGCGAGCCGGGCGAGCCGGGCTGGACCGCCCCGCCGGTGGTCACCGCCCCCGTCCCGGGTGCGGGAGGCGCCTGGCTGTTCGCGATCATCCTCCTCGGCATGGCGGCGTGGACCGCGTCGCCGGCGGTCCTGGGCACGCGCCCGCCCACGAGCATGGCGACGGTGGTCGGGCCCGCGGACGAGGCCGACCGGACCGAGGTCGAGGTGCTCGACGGCCCCCGGCCGGGGGTCTGGGTGATGAGCGAGGTGACCGCGCCGCCGGGGTCGCAGATCCGGGTCGACCTCCGCGGCGATTGCGAGTGCCTGCCGTACGCCGCCGCGCCGGGGCCCAGGGTCGATTGGTCCGGCGTGCTCCTCTTCGGCGGCTGCGGGCTGCTGATGGCGTGGCGGGCCGACCGGCGGGCTCGCGCCAGCCGGGTCACCCGCGCCGCACGGCGCCTCCTCGACGATGGACCCGGGCCCGGCACCTACTCGCTGCTCCCGGTCGTGTTCGCCCGCAACCGCCTCGAGCTCCGGTTCGCGCTCCGGGACGCGGAGAGCAACGTGCTCGGAACGGTCCCGCTCGCGGTCGCGGCCGCCGCCGCCGACCTCGAGCGCCCGATCCGGGTCCACGGGGCACCGCAGCCCGGCCGGGTGATCGCCCTGTCGACCGACGACGGGCAGCAGGGGCTGCTGCCGTCCGAACCGCTGGCATCGCTGCGCTCCGCCCGCGCTGCGCAGCCCCACCCGGCGACGGATGCCGTCGTCGACCTCCTCGGGTGGGGAGCGATCTCCCCGGCCGCGGTCATCGGCCGGACCGGTCGGGTGACGCCGTCGCAGTTCGGTGGTGGCCGGTACCCGGCGGCCATCGTCGACGGGGTGCGGACCTCGACGGACCGGTGGGCGAACGCCGCCCGCTGGCAGCGGTGGGTTGCCCTCGCCGCGCTGCTGGGCGCGTTCTTCGTCCCGATCCTGCTCGGCAGCAGCGGCCTGGTGCCCCTGCTGACCGTGGTGGCCGCCGTCTCGGTCTCGGCGGTCTTCGTGCGGATGTCGACCCGGTGGGCCGACGAGCCCCTCGCCGTCGCGCTGGTCGAGACGGGGCTGGTGGGCAGCGATGCCCAGCGCGTGGCGCGGCTGCTGCTCCACGCCGGCCTGGCCGGGCTGGTGGACCAGGGTCCGGGCGACTCGGCGCCCAGCGCTCAGTAGCCGCCGATGGCCGCGGCGGCCTCGCGGAAGCCGCGCACGGTCTCGTCGATGATCTGCGCGACGGGTCGCACGTCGCCGATGCGCCCGGCGACCTGGCCGGACAGGGCGATGGCCGCCTCCATGTCGCCGCCGAAGTAGAGGTCCACCACCCCGCCGAACGCCTCGGCCAGATCGACCTGGTCCTGGTGCTCGAGCCGGCTGGTCCGCTCGGTGCGCAGGGCCCGCAGCCCCGGCCGCCCGAAGCGGTTGAGGAACACGGTGTCGGTCTCGGCCGCCTCCACGATGGCGTCCTTCCAGTTCTGGTGGATCGGGCTCTCCGCGGCCGACACCATCCGGGTGCCCATCTGCACGCCCTCGGCGCCGAGGGCGAACGCGGCCGCCATCGTCGGGCCGTCGCACATGCCGCCGGCCGCCACGATCGGGACGTCGGTCACCGAGCGCACGAGCGGCAGCAGCACCATCGACGCCACGTCGCGCGGGTTCTTGAACCCGCCGCCCTCCCCGCCCTCGACCACCAGCCCGTCGACCCCGGCCGCCACCGCCTTGAGCGCCGCCGCGGCCGTCGGGACGACGTGGAACACCGTGAGCCCGGCGTCCTTGAGCTTGGCGGTGTACTTCGTCGGGTCGCCGGCCGACGTGGTCACGAAGCGCACGCCCTGGTCCACCACGAAGTCGACGATCGACGGGTCCCGCACGAACAGCTGGGCGATGTTCACGCCGAAGGGCCGGTCGGTCAGGTCACGCATCTTGGCGATCTCGGCCCGCACGTTGTCGAGCTCGCCCGACGACGTCTCGATGATCCCGAGCCCGCCGGCGTTCGACACGGCGGAGGCCAGTCGGGCCCGGGCGATCCAGCCCATCGGCGCCTGGATGATCGGGTAGTCGACCCCGAGGAGCTCGGTCACCCGGGTGCGGATCGGTGTAGGACGGTCAGCGTCGGCCATGGCCGCGGACCCTACGCCGAGTGGCAGGCTCGGTCCCGTGCTGCGCCCTGCCACCGCCGATGACACCGACTTCCTCTGGGCCATGCTCGGCCACGCCTCGTCGCCCGACGGGCCGCCGCAGGAGCGGGTGGCGATGGAGGCGAACGCGGAGCTGGCCCGGTACGCCTCGGGCTGGGGCCGGCCCGGCGACGTCGGCCTCGTGGCCGTCGACGACGCGTCGGGCGAGCCGCTCGGCGCCGGCTGGTACCGCACCTTCACGGCCGAGGAGCCCGGCTACGGGTTCGTCGACGAGGCGACGCCGGAGATCGCCATCGCCTGCACGGCGGCGGCTCGGGGCCGCGGGCTCGGCCACCAGCTCATCGCCGGTCTGCTCGCGCTGGCGCACGCCGACGGCCTCGACCGGCTCAGCCTCAGCGTCCGGGTCACCAACGCCCCGGCCGTGCGGGTCTACGAGGACGAGGGGTTCGTGGGCGTGCAGCTCGAGGAGGACGGCCTCCACCTCACGATGGTGGCGCCCACCCGCCCCGAGCCGGCCCCGGGGGAGGCGGTGGCGGTGCGGGCGGTCGCGCCCGGCGGGCTCGACCGGTCCGCCCTTCCTCCGAGCGAGTGGGGCTCGGTGGTCGCCCGACTGGGCGAGTTGCTCGACCTCGACGGCCTGCCTGCGTTCGTCGCCGAGGTCGGGGGCCGCCCGGCGGGGCTGCTCACGTGGCGCCACGACCCGGAGCGCCGGGAGGTCGAGGTGGTCGGGATCGAGGCCTGGATCCGCGAGCGAGGCGTCGGCGCCGCGCTGCTCCGGGCCGTCCGCTCCGAGGCCCGGGCGCGGGGCGCCGAGCGGCTCTGGCTGATCACCAACAACGACAACCTCGATGCCCTGCGCTTCTACCAGCGGCGGGGCTGGGAGCTGGTGGCCGTCCACGTCGGGGGCGCTGACCGCTCCCGCGAGGCCAAGCCGTCGATCCCGGTGGTGGGCGACCACGGCATCCCCGTCCACCACGAGGTCGAGCTCGAGCACCGCCTCCGGTGAGCTGAGCCGCCTCGCTGGCTCGGTGGGGTTTCAGCAGAGGGTGGGCTGCTCGATCTGTTGGGGCGGTCCGAGATCCTGTTCGGGGCTGGCGGCGTAGGGAACCGGTGGTCGATCTGGATCATCCTCCCGCGGGAAGAACGGGCGCACCTCGCTCATGAACCGGGTCCGATCGGCCGACGAGGAGGACGTGGTCGACGTCGTCAGTGATCCTCCCGGCGCGCCCGGCGCGCCCGGCGCGCCCGGCGCGCCGGTGGCCGGTGCGACCCAGGTCGTCACGGCGGCCCGCCGCACCCGCGCCCAGAAGCGGGCGGCCGAGGTCCTCACCCCCGACGCCCGGTGCACGCCGGTGCTGCTGCGGGCGGCGATCGTCGGCAAGGCCCGGATGCCCCGGGCGGCGCTCGACGTCCTGGCGCCCAACGGTGCGGTCATCGGCCACGTCGCCCTCCCCAACACGTCGAAGGCGTTCGACCTGCGCCAGCGGTTCTGGCTGGTGGGGGAGCCCACGGCCGGGTCCCTCGTGGCCTTCGTGTCGGAGCACCGCACCCAGGTGATCCTCCCGGGAAGCCGCCTGAAGGAGGGTCCGGCCGTCGGCCAGGAGTGGTCCGGGGTGGCCTGCCGGATGCTGGGCTGGGAGCGGCCGGCGCACGCCGCGGTTGCGCCCGGCGGCTTCCAGGCGGTCTTCTCCGACGAGCGCCGGTCGGTGGACAGTCCCGAGTTCGCCCAAGCCGTGCAGCGGTTCCGGACCGCGGCGGTCACCATCCCGATGGTGTTCTTCGGGATCTGCTTCCCGTACCTGTTCGTGATCCCGCTGCTCGCCCACCGCGGCTACTCGATGCTGGCGCTGCTCGCCCTCCCGGTCCTCGGCGGCGGGCTCATGACCGCGTGGTCGGCGCACGCCCGCAAGGAGCTCGGGCTCGTCGCGGAGCAGATCGAGCCTGGTGCGGCGCGGTGGGGCAAGGAGATCGCCTTCACCCAGTCGTACTGGGCGTCGATGCGGCGCCCGTCCGAGCCCTGGAACGGCCCCCTGCCGAACGCCGCCCGCTGAACCGCCCCGGCTGGTCCGGGGGAGTCAGCAGATCGCGGCGACGACCTCGGCGAAGGCGGCGGTGTGCGCGTCGACGTCGGCCCGGGTCGTGCTCGGCGCCATGAGCGCCATGTTGTGGAACGGCGTGATGAGGATGCCGCGGTTGGCCAGCGCGACGTGCAGGTACTCCTCGACCTCGTCGTCGCCGGCCGCGGCGGACTCGGTGCCGGTGCGGGGCGCGGGTCGGGCGAACCGGTACTCGGCCCGGGCGCCGAGCTGGGTGACCGTCCACGGGAGGTCGTGGCGGTCGAGCGTGGCCTGCACGCCTTCGGTGAACGCGGTGGCCAGTTCGATCATCCCCACGAACGCGTCGTCGGTGAGGACCTCGCCCAGCGTGGCCCGGGCCGCGGCCAGCGAGAGGGCGTTGCCGGCGAGGGTGCCGCCGACGCCGCCCACGTCGACGAGGTCGGCCTCGCCGCCCACCACTGCGTCGTGCAGGCGGTGGGCCACGTCGGGCGACAGCCCGTAGGCCCCGATCGGGATCCCGCCGGCGAACGACTTGCCGAGCGTGACGATGTCGGGTCGCAGGCCCCACGCCTGGGTGCACCCGCCGGGACCGGCCGACAGCGTGTGGGTCTCGTCGATGAGCAGGAGCGTGCCGGTGCGGTCGCAGGCCTCCCGCACCCCGTCGAGGAACCCGGGCTCGGGCAGCACGATGCCGATGTTGGTGAGCGCGGGCTCGGTGATCAGCACGGCGACGTCGCCCGGCGCCAGGGCCTCCTCCACCGAGGCGAGGTCGTTCCACTCGACCGCCCGGGTGGTCTGGGCCGGCGGCACGGCCGGGCCGACGTTGCCGGCGCGGGCGACCGTGGTGCCGTCGGCCGCCCGGACGGCGAAGGTCTCGTCGACGGTGCCGTGGTAGCTGTACGCGAAGCAGGCGACCATCGGCCGGCCGGTCACCAGCCGGGCCAGGCGCAGCGCCCAGCGGTTGGCGTCGGTGGCGGTCAGGGCGAACGACCAGTGCGGGAGGCCGAAGCGGCGGGTCAGCTCGCCGGCCACCCAGGCGGCATCGGGCGTCGGGAGCATGGCGGTGATGCCGCCCACCTCGGCCACCTGGCGCTGCACCGCCGCGATGGTCGGGGCGGGGGAGTGCCCGGCCATGGCCCCGGTGTCGCCGAGCGCGAAGTCGACGTAGGTGTGGCCGTCGAGGTCGGTGACCCGGCTGCCCTTCGCCTCGCGCAGGAACATCGGGAACCCGCCGGCCCACTTCGCCATCCAGGTCATGGGGACGCCGGCGATCAGGTGGGCCGCGGCCTCGTCGGCGGCGGCCCGCGAAGCCGGGCGGGCCTCGGCGAACGCGGTGCGCTCGGCGGCGAGGCGGTCGGCGAGCTTGGTGCGGTCGATGGCCACGGTTCCTCCCGAGGTCGGCGTTCGGCCGGACCGTACCGCTCGCAGCGGGCGGGTGGCGGGGGAGCGGAGGCCGGGAGCGAAGGCGGGGCGGGTGTCGGGGGAACCGGATCCCGACACCCGCCCGGTCCGAGCGGCCGCCTCCCGTGTCGGAGTTGCTGCGGCTCGGAGCTCGTGCCGTGGCGTCCACCCGTCGGGCGCCACGAGAGCCGGCGCGTCGTCGCGCCGGTGCTGCGGTGATGGGGCGGGCGTCGGGGGAACCGGGTCCCGACGCCCGCCCGGTCCGAGCGGC
>DATMGQ010000332.1:0-5752 GCA_035555395.1 Acidimicrobiales bacterium | reverse complement strand
GTCAAGGTCCACCTCCACCGCGGCCGCACCGCCCTCGCCGCCCGCCTCGCCGCGGCCCCGACCGAACCCACCGAGACCGACCAGGAGGAGGCCCGATGAGCACCGCCGACGAGCAGCTCCGCCAGCTCGACCAGCGCGCCGCGGCCGCCGGCCGCGACCTCCACGCCCGCGCCGCGGACCGACCGGCCCCGGCCTTCGACCCGGACCGCGCCGCGGTCACGGCCCTGCCGACGGCCCGCCCCAACCCACGCGGCCGCCTGCTGGCCGTCGCCGCCGTCGTGCTGGTGGCGGCGGCGATCGCCGGCCTGCTCGTCGCCCAGTCGGGCGACGACGGCGACGACAAGGCCAAGGTCATCAGCACCGACCCCCGCCCGTTCGTGGCCGGCCGCCTGCCCGAGGGCCTCCAGCTGGCGGGCGCCGGCGAGATCACCAACGAGCAGGCACGCGCCAGCACCGGCGACGACGGGCCCGCCTCGCTCTACGGGCCCGACGAGGAGGACCCCCGCCTCCTCATCGGGACGATGCCGGCGCCCGAGCTGACCGACTCGGACCTGGACCCGGTCGACCTCGGATCCGGCCGCACCGGCTACGTCTACGACGAGGTGGGCCTCGGCAAGCACGCCGTGCTCGCGGTCGACGGCGACCAGGCGTTCGTGATCGCCTCGTCGTCGCTCGAGACCGACCGCCTCCTGGACCTGGCCGGCGAGGTGTCCGTCGACGGGTCGGGCGCCATCGACCTCGGCGGGTCCGACCTGCCGGACGGCTGGCGGCCGCTCGGCGACGCCCCCAGCCTGTCCGGCTTCGGCAACCCGATCCTGAGCACCGTCGATCCCAGCGCGGTCGGCCACTACGTCCTGTACCTGCAGGACCCACCGGATGCGCTCGGGACCGACGGCACCACCCTCACGGTGTGGAGCACGCCAGGTGAGGACCGCTTGGTCTACGCGGGCGCCGTCACCGCCGACTCCACCAAGCGCACGACCGTCCGGGGCCACGACGCCCTGATCACCAACTCGACCATCACCATGCAGGACGGCCCGGTCACCACCCGGTCGGTCACGTGGATCGAGCGCCCCGGCGAGCTGGTCCGGGTCTCGGGCTACGGCTTCGACGAGGCCGAGCTGCTCGCCACCGCCGAGGGCGTCGAGCCGGTCGGTCCGGCGGCGTGGAAGGACCTGCTCGAGCGCTCCCAGCTCGGCGAGTTCGACTCCGGGGGGACCGACGCCCCGACCACGGTCGTGGGCGAGGGTCGCTTCGACGACGGGAGCCGGTGGAAGCTGGAGGCCTCGGCGTCCGAGGACCCGTCGTTCCCGGACCCGACCGTCCACCTCTCCGTGGCCCTGGCCGAGCCCGACGACTCGTCGAGCACCTTCTCGGGCACCGGCTCCGCGCTCGGCGGGTCGGAAGCTCGGGGCTTCCTGAGCGTCGAGACCGAGTCCACCGGCGGCAAGACCTTCACCGGAGCCCTCATCGGACCCGACGTCGCGCGGGTCGCGGTGCTCGGTCCCGACGGCGAGGTGCTCGACGAACCGGCGATCGCCGAAGGCGGCGGCTTCCGGGGCGTGGCCGTCCTGGTGCCCACCGACGGGGCGACGCTCGTGGCCTACGCCGCCGACGGCACCGAGATCGCCCGAGAGGACCTGCGCGCCGTCGACGACGGCAGCAGCAGCAGCGGTGGCAGCAGCAGCGGCAGCAGCAGCGGATCGAGCAGCAGCAGCAGCGGATCCAGCAGCGACAGCGGTCCGAGCGAGACCACGGTGGTCGTCGGCCCCGGGAACTGACCGCCGGTCGACCCGGTCCCTAGCGTGGGCCGGTGACCCGACCGTCCCGCCGACGAGATCCGCTCCTCGTGGAGTGCCTGATCTTCCTGTCGTTCGGCGCGCCGATCGGCATGCTCGGAGCGGGCTGGCCCGATGCCCGGCACCTGTTCGGGCAGTCCAGCGGGGCCCTGGCCTGGGCCACGGGCGGGTACGGGCTGGGCCGGCTCGTCACCGCCACCTCGGCCCTGCCGATCCTGCGGCGGTGGCACATCCGCCGCGCCAACACCTGCCTCGGGGCTGCGCTCGCGGCCTCGGGTGCGATCGTCGCCGTCACCCGCTCGTTCCCCGTCCTCGTCGTGGCGTTCACGGCGATCGGCCTGGCGTCGGGCTGCCTCGACGCCCTCGGCAACCGGTTCCAGACCGTGGTCCGCAGCGTGGGCAGCGCCGGGCTGATGTTCGGTTCGTTCGGCGTCGGCGCCACCCTCGGCCCGCTGCTCGTCGGCGAGGTCGGCTGGACCCCCGCGTTCCTGGCTGCGGCCGCGCTGGCGACGGCGGCCACCGCGTCGACGGCCCGGCGCGGCGTGCGCTGGCCCGAGGCGCTGCAGACCGCCGAGCCCCCGCACGGGGACCACAGCCGGCTCCAGGTCCCCCGCTGGGTCGTGGCCCTGTCGCTCAGCCTGTTCGCCGTCTACTGCGGCATCGAGGTGACCACCGGGAACTGGGGCGCCACCTACCTGGAGGGCAACCGGGACGTCGCCGGGTCGACCGCGGCCTGGGCGATGAGCGGGTTCTGGGCCGGGATGACCCTGGGCCGGTTGGGCCTCGGCCTGGTGACCGGTCCGGGACGCCCGCTCAGCCCGCGCCGGGTGCTCATCGGGTCCGGCGTGCTCGCCACGGTCGTCTACGTCTCGATCCCGTTCGCCCCGACGCCGGTGGCGATCGGCCTCTTCGCCGTGGCCGGGGTCTCGTTGGCGGCCATGTTCCCCACGCTCATCTCCACCACCGCGGACCGGGTCGGCGTGGCGGCCACCGGGCGGGTCATGGGCTGGTCGCTGCTCTCCGCCAACCTGTTCGAGCTGGTGCTCTCCGCGATCGTGGGCATCACCGTGAACCAGGTCGGCACCGGCGCGTCGGCCGCGATCCTCGCCGTGCTGAGCGTCGTCGGCTTCCCGCTGCTCGTGCGGTCGACCGGGCTGCACGCCGCCGACTCGACCCGTCCCATGGCCGCACGGGAGCCGTCCAGCTGCTAGCCAGGCGAGCCATGACGGGGGACCACCGCTACGAGGCCGACATCCGCTGGACCACCCACGGGGTGGCCCACATCCGAGGTGCCGGCTGGGGCGACGTCGGGTTCGGCCAGGGGTACGCGTGCGCGCGGGACCACCTCCCGACGCTCGCCGACCAGATCGTGAAGGTCCGCAGCGAGCGGGCCCGGTTCCACGGTGCCGGCCCCGACGGCGCCCACCTCGCCTCGGACCTCGGCTACCTGGCCCTCGGCGTGCAGGAACGGGCGCCGCAGCTGCGTGACGCGCAGCCCGAGCACATCCGCCAGCTCGTGAGCGGCTACGCCGCCGGGTACAACGCCTGGCTCGCCGAGGCGCTCGAGGCCGACGCCCTCCCCGCGTGGTGCGCCGGCGCCGACTGGGTGCGGCCCATCGACGAGCTCGACCTGTGGACGTACTACGTGGACATCGGCCTGCTGGCGAGCGGCCGCAACCTGGCCGAGATCGTCGGGCGGGCCGAGGCGCCCGGGCCGGACGGACTCGCCGCGCCGTCACCCGTGTCGGCGCTGGGCGGCGGCGCCGGCGCCAGCAACGGCTGGTGCTTCGGCGGCGACGCCACCGCGTCGGGCCACGGGCTCGTCGTCGCCAACCCGCACTTCCCGTGGGGCGGCGAGGCCCGGTTCTGGGAGTGCCACCTCACGGTCCCCGGCGAGCTCGACGTGTACGGCGTCGCGCTCATCGGTGCGCCCGGCGTGCAGATGGGCTTCAACGAGGGCGTGGCCTGGGCCCACACGTTCAGCCGCGGCAACCGCTTCACGCTCGCCAAGCTCGAGCTCGTGCCCGGCCACCCGACGTCGTACCGCTACGGCGACGAGGTCCGGGAGCTGACGTCGCGCGAGGTCGCCGTCGCGGTGCTGGGCGACGACGGCACGGTGTCCACGGAGACCCGCACGCTCTGGCGCAGCCACCACGGGCCGATGGTGAACCTGCCGCTCCTCGGCTGGAGCCTCGACACCGCGTTCACCTACCGCGACGCCAACCTCGACAACGACCACGTCATCTCCCAGTTCCTGGGCATGGGCCAGGCCACGGACCTGGACTCGTTCCAGCGGGTGTTCGCCGAGGTGCAGGGGATGCCCTGGGTCAACACGCTGGCTGCGGACCGCACCGGTCGGGCGTGGTTCGCGGATGCATCGGCCACGCCCGCCCTGTCCGACGAGGCCATCGAGCGCTTCCACGACCGGATCCGCAACGACCTCGTGGCCCAGATCCTCTTCGACAGCCGCGTCGCCCTGCTGGACGGCAGCGACCCGGGCGACGAGTGGCAGGACCTGCCCGGCGCCCGCAGCCCCGGGCTCCTCCCCTACGACCGGCTCCCGCAGTTCGAGCGGCGCGACTACGCGGTCAACGCCAACGACTCGCACTGGCTCAACCACGCCGACGAGCGGCTGGAGGGGTACTCGCCGCTGCACGGCCTCGAAGGCACGGCGCGCACGCTCCGCACCCGCCAGAACCTGCTGACGGCCGCGCGCCTCGCCGAAGCCGGCGACCTCACCGTCGACGCCGCCATCGCCGCGGTCCTCTCGAACGACAGCCTGAGCGCCGAGCTGCTGTGCGACGCCGTCATCGGCCGGGCCCGAGCCGCCGGCACCGTCACGGCCGACGGCGTCGACGTCGACCTCGCCGCGGCCGCCGACGTGCTCGACGGGTGGGATCGGCGCTGCGACCTCGCCTCGGTGGGGGCCGCGCTCTGGCGCGAGCTCATGGCCGGCTTCGACGCCAAGCAGATGCAGGCCGCCGGTCCGCTGTTCGCCGCGGACTACGACCGCAGCGCCCCGGTGACCACGCCGAACGGGCTCGCCGAGCCCGACGAGCTGGCCGGTGACGCGGTGGTGGCCGCCCTCGCCAAGGCCGTGCGGATCCTGGACCAGGCCGGCGTGGCGATCGACGCACCGCTCGGCGACGTCCAGTGGGCCCAGCGCGGCGAGCACCGGGTGCCGGTGCACGGCGGGTACGAGGGCGAGGGCGTGCTCAACATCCTCGCCCCGTTCGGCGCGCTCAACTCGCTGAGCCTCGAGCCCGGTCCGGCCCCGCTGGCGCCGGTGGCCCCGGAACGCACGATGACGAGCGGCATCGCCGCCGGCGGCTACCGGGTCACGTACGGCACGAGCTTCCTCATGGCGGTCGAGCTCACCGATGACGGGCCCGTGGGCGTGGGCCTGCTCGCGTACGGGCAGTCCGGCGACGCCCGCTCGCCGCACCACCGCGACGGCACCGAGGCCTACGCGGCCAAGGCCACCCGCCCGCTCCTGTTCACCGACGAGGCCATCGAGGCCGACCCGAACCTCGTCCGCCGCACCCTGCGCGGCTGACGGATCCGCCCCCGGCCAGCCCGCGTCGGTCCCGGGGTCAGCTCGGGGCGAGGACGACCAGGAACTCGAAGGAGCCCTCGTCGTCGATGGAGGCCACCGGGCCCATCGTGGGCTTCTCGATGTCGTAGTCGGCCAGGACGACCGGGACCGGGTCCTTGGTGGCGACCCGGATGGTGTCGCCCACGAGCTTGGCCTCGACCTCGAACGACACCGACTTGGTGACGCCGTGGATGGTGAGGTCGCCGGTGGCGGTGGCGGTCACCGTCTCGCCGTCGGCCGGCTCCTCGCCGAAGTCGATCGGCTCGGTCAGCGAGAAGGTCGCCTCGGGGAAGGTCGACGTCTCGAGGCCGTTGTTCTTGAGGGCGTTGGCCCGGTTGGTGACCGAGAGGCCGCCCGG
>DATMGQ010000331.1:0-8611 GCA_035555395.1 Acidimicrobiales bacterium | reverse complement strand
CTCGCCGGCGACGAGCGCACCGGCGTGTGCGTGATGGCCGTCGAGGAGGGCCTCGACACCGGGGGCGTCTACGCCCGCTCGGAGCTGGCGATCCGCCAGAGCAACACCGCGGCCGAGCTGGGCCAGCAGCTGACCGCCGTGGGCAGCGCCCTACTGGTCGACACCCTGCGTGCCGGCATCGGGGCGCCCGAGCCGCAGGTCGGCGAGCCCACCTACGCCCACAAGCTGACGGGCGCCGACCGGATGCTCGACTGGTCGCGCACCGCCGAGGAGCTGCACCGGGTGGTGCGGGTCGGCGGCGCGTGGACGACGTTCCGGGGCCGGCGGCTCAAGGTCCTGGAGGCCTCGCTCGACGGTGCCGGCGACGACCTGGGTGCTGCGGCGCCGGGTGCGCTGCAGGGCAACCGCGTCGCCACCGGCGTCGGCGCGCTGCGGCTCCTCACCGTCCAGCCCGAGGGCAAGGGCCCGGTCGCGGCCGCGGAGTGGCTGAACGGCGCCCGCCCGGCCGCAGGGGAGCGCCTGGGGGAGGAGGCCTCGTGAGCGCCACCGGTCGCCGCCGCCGACCCGGCCCGCGCAAGCCCGCGGGCGAGCCTGCCGCGCCGATCCCCGACCCCCGGCGGGTGGCGGTCGACGCCCTCGTGCGCATCGAGCGCGACGGTGCCTACGCCAACATCCTCCTGCCGAAGCTCCTCGCCAAGAGCGCCCTGTCCGATCGGGACCGGGCCTTCGCCACGCAGCTCGTCTACGGCACGGTGCGGGCCCAGCGCTCGTGCGACTGGTTCATCAGCCGCTTCGCCCTCGGCGAGCTCGACGACACGGTGCGGGCCGCGCTCCGGGTCGGCACGTTCCAGCTCCGGTTCCTCGGGACGCCGCCCCACGCAGCGGTGTCGGCCACCGTCGAGGTCGTCCCGCGCAAGGCGCGCGGCCTGGTCAACGCCGTGCTCCGCAAGGTCGCCGAGGCCGACGACGCCTGGCCGTCCGACGCCGTCCGCCTGAGCTACCCCGACTGGGTCGTCGACCGGATGGGCGCCGACCTGGGTGCGGATGTGGCGCTCGCCGCCCTCACGTCGATGAACGGCGCCGCCACCACCACCGAGCGCGACGACGGCTACACCCAGGACCCGGCGTCGCGCTGGGTCGTCGACGCGGTCGGCGCCCGGCCCGGCGAGCGGGTCCTCGACCTGTGCGCCGCACCGGGCGGCAAGGCCACGGCGCTCGCGGGCGACGGCGCTGCGGTGGTCGCCGCCGACGTCCGGCCCCGACGGGTCGGCCTGGTCGCCGACAACGCCCGGCGGGTCGGCCTCGAGCCGGAGCAGCTCCAGGCGGTCGTGGCGGACGGCACTGCGCCGCCCTTCGCGGCGGCATCGTTCGACCGGGTGCTCGTCGACGCGCCCTGTTCGGGCCTCGGCTCGCTGCGCCGCCGCCCCGACGCCCGCTGGCGCATCGACGCCGATGCGCCCGAGCGCCTGGCCCGCCTCCAGGAGCGCCTGCTCGCCGCCGCCGCGCCCCTCGTCGTCGCGGGCGGCACGCTGACCTACTCCGTCTGCACGCTCACCACGGCCGAGACCACCGCGGTGGCCGAGGCGTTCGCTGCCGAGCACGCAGGCTGGGAACCGGTGGACCCGCCGGCCGACCCGTGGATCCCGTGGGGGACCGGCGCGCTGCTGCTGCCCCAGGTCGCGGAGACCGACGGCATGGCCGTGTTCACCTGGCGCCGACCGACCTGACGAGGAGGCCCCCGTGACCGATCGCACCATCCCCGGCGAGCCGGCTCCCGCGTCGTGGCGGGCCCGGGTCGTGGTCGTGTCCGATGGCGTCGCCGACGGCAGCCGGGAGGACCGTGGCGGCCCCGCCCTCCGCGCCGCGCTCGAAGCCGCCGGGGCCACGGTCGAGGCGATCGTCACCTCGCCCGACGGCATCGAGGCGGTGGCGGACACGCTGACCGCGCAGTGCGCGGGGTTCGACGGCCTGGTCGTCACCACCGGCGGCACCGGCTTCGGGCCACGCGACCTCACGCCCGAGGGGACGCGCCGGGTCGTCGACCGCGACGCGCCGGGGCTGGCCGAGGCCATGCGCCTGGTGAACCCCCTCGGCCGGCTGTCCCGGGGCATCGCCGGGACCCGGGGCGGTGCGCTGGTCCTCAACGTCCCCGGCTCGCCGAAGGGCGCCGTCGAGTGCCTCGAGGCGGTCATCGACGTCGTGCCGCACGCCCTCGCCCTCTTGGTGGGCGAACGCCCCCACTGACGGCGGGGGCGGGCTGCTCAACAGCCCGGGGGCCGCCAGACCTCGAGGTCCCGGCCGTCGGGCGTCTCGACCGTGGTCTGCTCCTCGAACCCCGCGGCACGCAGGGCGTCCCGAGCGTCGCCGTCGTCCACCTCGCTGAAGTCCCCTGCGGTGATCAGGGCGACCGTCGCACCCTCGTCGGCGGCGAGCTGGGCCTGCTGTTCGAGGTCCAGCCCCTCCCAGCGGTCGTAGCCCACCTCCACCGGCTCCGGCCCGCCGCGGCCCACCACCTCCGCCCACCGGAAGAACCCCGTTGCGATGAGGTCGTCGCCCTGGGGCAGCACCAGCCGGGCCTCGCAGCCCTCCGGCGTCGCATCGGCCGCGGCGCCGAGCACTGCGGCGTACACGTCGCTCCAGCCCCGGCCGTCGATGCCTCCGGTGATGTGGGTCTCCTCGGAGCGGACCTGGTACCAGCCGGTGTCCGCGGCTGGGAACCGCACGAGCCCGAAGGCCGCGACGCACGACCACAGCCCCAACGAGGCCACCCGGACCCCTGGCCACGGCGTGCGCGCCGCCACCGACACGGCCCACGGGATCGCCACGCCGGCGACGAGCAGGGAGAAGCCCGGGAAGTCGTCCCTGGCCAGGACGAGCGCGGCCAGCGTCCCGGCGACGACGACCGCAACGTACGCATCCGAGGCGGTCAGCCAGCGGCGGCCGACGTTCGCGGCGAGCGCCACCCCGAACAGCACCACGGCGGCCGCCCCCGCGAGCCAGGCGCTGACCGGCGTGTCGTGCCCGGTCACCACCGTGCCGATCCGCTGCAGCTCGAGGCCCACGTTCCACCACGGCGCCGAGTCGGAGGTGACCGGGCCGTGGCGCAGGTAGTCGACGGTCTCGGCCCCGTTCCGCACCCACCACCACGCCGCGACCAGGACCGAGGCGAGCGCGGCGAGGGCCAGGTTGGCGACCTGCGCCCGGGTGGCGCGCCGTCGGAGGAGGAACACCGCCACCCAGCCCAGGAGGATCCACGGCACGATCGCCACGAGCATCGTGCGCACGAGCAGGGCCACGCCGATGGCGGCACCGAGCGCGATCGACCAGCCCCGGCGCTCGAGCCGGCGCGTGCGCAACCCGATCGCCACGCACACCGCCAGGCAGGCCGCGCCCGGGATGATCAGGTGGTGCACGCGGGCGAACCACGACGTCACCGGCGCCAGACCGACCACGGCCGCGCCCAGGAGCGCCCAGGGGCCGGCGCCGAGCTGGCGCCCGATCGCCCACGCCGCCACGACGAGCACGGCGAGCGAGGCGAGGATCGGCACCATGGCCGCCAGCAGGCTGCGCCCAGCGAGCTGGAGCGACAGCGCGGTGGCCACCGGAACGCCGGGCGCAGTCACCGGCGAAGGGGAGAGGTAGCGGTCGGGGCGGACGATCGCGGCCAGGCCGTGGCGGGCGAGCGACGACCGGACGGCGACGCCCTGGTTCAGCAGGTTGTGCTCGTCGACGTCGACCGCCGAGTCGATCCGGTGCTGCGAGATCCACGCGGCGTTGCCGACCACGAGCAGCGCCACGAGCGCCGCCAGCACGGCCACCTCCCACCTCCGCACCCCCACTTGGGTGAGCGTACTTCCACCCTTCACGGCGAGGCGGGAGCTGGGGCCGCCGCGGCCGCCGCGGCGCTGCCTGGGGTTGGTCGGGGAGAGAGGCCGCCCGTACACTTCGGCCACAACCGAGAACGAGAAACAGACGCCTCCTCGCGGGGCAGGGTGAAAATCCCGACCGGCGGTACAGCCCGCGAACCCGAGCCTCACGGCCCGGGCCGATCCGGTGAGACTCCGGAGCCGACGGTGAAAGTCCGGATGAGAGCGAGGGCGCGCTGACGCTTCGCGCGTCGCGTGTCCGTGACCGACCGGAACGTACGTGGACGACGCAGCACGCATGCAGCAGGCGATCGAGGTCGCGGCGGCCGTGCGCGCGCAGACCGCCCCGAACCCGTGGGTGGGTTGCGTGATCGAGGCCCCGTCGGGAGAGGTGTTCACCGGCGCCACCGAGCCGCCGGGCGGCCGCCACGCCGAGGTCGTGGCGCTCGACGCCGCCGGCGACGCCGCTCGTGGCGCCACGGCGTGGGTCACGCTCGAGCCCTGCGCCCACACCGGCCGCACCGGGCCGTGCGCCGACGCCCTCGTCGCCGCCGGCGTCCGCCGGGTCGTGGTGGCGCTGGAGGATCCCGACTCCCGGGTCTCCGGGGCCGGGATCGACCGGCTCCGCGCCAACGGCGTCGAGGTCGAGGTCGGCACCCTCGCCGATGCCGTGCGCAACCAGCTCGCCGCCTACCTCAAGCACCGGTCCACCGGCCGGCCGTGGGTGGTGCTCAAGGCCGGGGCCAGCCTCGACGGCCGCACCGCCGCGCCCGACGGATCCAGCCAGTGGATCACCGGCGGCGCCGCCCGGGCCGATGCGCACCAGCTGCGGGCCGAGAGCGACGCCATCGTCGTGGGCGCCGGCACCGTTCGGGCCGACGACCCGTCGCTCACCGTCCGCAACGTCGAGGGCAAGGACCCGCTCCGCGTCGTGCTGGGCACGGCCCCGGTCGGCGCCAAGGTGCTGCCGGCGCTCGAGTTCTCCGGCGAGCTCACCGACCTGCTCGACGAGCTCGGCCAGCGGGGCATCCTGCAGGTCCTCGTCGAGGGCGGAGCCACCGTGGCCGGGGCCTTCCACCGCGCCGGCCTCGTGGACCACTACGTCGTGTACCTGGCCCCGGTGCTCTTCGGCGGCGACGACGCCCGTCCGATGTTCGCCGGCAGCGGTGCCGAGACCATCGCCGACGTCTGGCGCGGCGCCATCACCGGCGTCACCCCGCTGGGCGGCGACGTCCGCATCGACCTCTCGCCGGTCGGGCCGTCGCCCGTCACCGGCCCGGTGCCCGTCGTGCGCATCGGCGAGGTCCCCCCGTTCAACGACCCCGCCTCTGGAGGCGCTTGATGTTCACCGGCATCGTCGAGGAGCTCGGCACCGTCATCTCCCGCGAGGGTCCGAAGCTGCGCATCGGCGCCACCACCGTCCTCGAGGACGTGGAGCTGGGCGCGTCCATCGCGGTCAGCGGCACGTGCCTCACGGTCGTGGCCTGGGGCGACGACTGGTGGGAGGCCGACGTGGTCGAGGAGACCTACGCCCGCACCTGCCTCGGCGCCCTCCAGCCCGGCGACCCGGTCAACCTCGAGCGCCCCGTCCGGTTGGCCGACCGCCTCGGCGGCCACCTGGTCCAGGGTCACGTCGACGCCGTCGGCACCATCGTCACCCCGGCGCCCGACCTGCGGGTCGCCGCCGATCCCGAGCACCTGCGCTACATCGTGCACAAGGGCTCGATCACCATCGACGGCACCAGCCTCACCGTGGCCGCCGTCCACGACGACGGGTTCTCCGTCGCGATCATCCCGCACACCGCCGAGGTGACCACCCTCGGCGCCAAGGGGCCGGGCGACCCGGTCAACCTCGAGCTCGACGTCGTCGCCAAGTACGTCGAGTCCCTCCTGGAAGGACACCGTTCATGAGCGACAGCCCCGCCGAGATGCCGGCGCAGGCCGGCGACTTCGAGGTCGCGAACCGCGGCCCCGCCGACGACGGCCCGCTGGCCGACGTCGGGGAGGCCCTCGCCGCCTACGCCCGCGGCGAGATCCTGGTCGTCGTCGACGATGAGGACCGCGAGAACGAGGGCGACCTGATCATGGCGGCCGAGCACGTGACGCCGGAGAAGATCGCCTTCTTCCTGCACCACACGTCCGGCTTCATCTGCGCCCCCATCACCTCGGAGCGGGCGCAGGAGCTGGACCTGCGGCCCATGGTCGAGCACAACACCGAGTCGATGCGGACGGCGTTCCTCGTGAGCATCGACTACCGCCACGACACCACCACCGGCATCTCCTCCTACGACCGGGCCGCCACCGTGAAGGCGCTGGTGGACCCGTCCACCCGGCCCGGCGACTTTGCCCGGCCCGGCCACATCCTCCCGCTCGAGGCCCGCGAGGGCGGCGTGCTCAAGCGGGCCGGCCACACCGAGGCCACCGTCGACCTCTCCCGCATGGCCGGGCTGTACCCGGCCGGCATCCTCTGCGAGATCGTGGCCGGCGACAAGCTCGGCATGGCCCGCCAGCCCGAGCTGCGGGCCTTCGCCCGCGAGCACAACCTGTACATGATCTCGATCGCCGACATGATCCGGTACCGCCGGCGCACCGAGAAGCTGGTGCGCCTGGTGTCGGAGGCTCGGATCCCGACGATGCGGGGCGACTTCACCTGCAAGGTCTACGAGTCGGTCCTCGACGGCGAGCAGCACATCGCCCTGGTCAAGGGCGAGATCGCCGGCGCCGAGGACGTGCTCGTCCGGGTGCACAGCGAGTGCCTCACCGGCGACGTGTTCGGCTCCATGCGCTGCGACTGCGGCGTGCAGCTCGACGCCGCCATGAAGCTCATCTCCGAGGAGGGGAGCGGCGTCATCGTGTACCTGCGGGGCCACGAGGGCCGCGGCATCGGCATCGGCCACAAGATCCGGGCCTACGAGCTCCAGGACGAGGGCGCCGACACGGTCGAGGCCAACGAGGCGCTCGGCCTGCCCGTCGACTCCCGCGAGTACGGCATCGGTGCCCAGATCCTGGTCGACCTCGGTGTCACCACGATGCGCCTGATCACCAACAACCCGGCCAAGTACGGCGGCCTCGACGGGTTCGGCCTCGACATCACCGACCGGGTCCCGTCGGTCACCGCCCCGAACCCCGAGAACATCCGGTACCTCAAGACCAAGGCCGAGAAGATGGGCCACCTCCTCGAAGGGCTCGAGGGCTTCGAGGGCCTGCCCGACCAGCCTGCGGGCGAGGAGGGCTGATGGCCGGCGACCACCAGGCCGAGGGCGTGCCCCCGGTCGAGCTCGACGGCTCGGACATGACGATCGCCATCGTGGCGGCCCGCTGGAACTCGCAGATCACCCTGCGCCTCCTCGACGGCGCTCGGCGTGGCCTCGCCGCGGCCGGCGTCCCTGAGAGCCAGATCATCGAGGACTGGGTCCCGGGAGCGTTCGAGCTGCCGCTCGCCGCCAAGACCTGGGCCCTGTCGGGCCGGGTCGACGCGGTGATCTGCCTCGGCTGCGTCATCCGGGGCGAGACCACCCACTACGAGTCGGTGGCGGGGGAGTGCGCCGGCGGCATCCAGGAGGCCCAGCTCGAGACCGGCGTGCCGATCGCGTTCGGTGCGCTCACGGTCGAGAACCTCGACCAGGCGCTCGCCCGGTCCGAGGCGCCCGGCGGCCACAACGTCGGCGAGGACGGCGCCAACGTCGCCGTCGAGATGGCGCAGCTGATCCGCCGGGTCCGCTCGGCCGGCTGATCCCGGTGGCGACGGCGGAGTACGACCGGATCGGTCGGAGCTACGCCGCATCCCGCCGCCCCGATCCTCGGATCGCGGCCCAGGTCGACGCGGCGCTCGGTGGCGCGCGCTCGGTGCTGAACGTCGGCGCCGGGACCGGTTCCTACGAGCCCGACGACCGCGACGTCGTCGCGCTGGAGCCGTCGGCCACGATGCGGGCCCAGCGGCCGGCGGGCTCGGCGCCGTGCGTCGGCGGCGTGGCGGGCGGCCTGCCGTTCCCCGCTGGCGCGTTCGACGCCACGCTCACCGTGTTCAGCATCCACCACTGGCCCGACCAGCGGGCGGGGCTCGACGAGCTCCGCCGGGTGGCGCCGCGGCACGTGATCATCACCTTCGATCCCGGGTTCCACAACCGCTTCTGGCTGGTGCGGGACTACGTGCCCGAGGCAGCCGACCTGCCCGGCTCGTGGCCCTTGCCGCCCGAGGCGATCGTCGAGCACCTGGGCCGAGGCACCGTCGAGCCCGTGCCGGTGCCCGCCGACTGCGCCGACGGCTTCTTCTGGGCGTTCTGGCGCCGGCCCGAGGCCTACCTCGACCCGACGGTGCGGGCCGGCATCTCGGGCCTCGCCCAACTGCCCGACGACCTGGTGGCCGAGCGCATGCGCCGGCTCGAGGCCGACCTGGACTCAGGCGCCTGGCACGAGCGCAACGCCGACCTGCTGGAGCGGGACGAGGTCGACGCCGGCTACCGGCTCATCGTCGCCGAGGCGGAAGACGGCCGATAGGGTCGCTGGCCATGAGCGAGAAGCCCGAGATCTCCATCCCGAACGAAGCCCCGCCGACCGAGCTGGTCATCGAGGACCTGGTCGTCGGCGACGGCCCCGAGGCCGGCCCCGGCCCGGTCGAGGTCCACTACGTGGGCGTGGCCTGGTCCACCGGCCAGCAGTTCGACGCCTCCTGGGACCGCGGCGACACCTTCGGCTTCCGCCTCGGCGCCGGCCAGGTCATCTCCGGCTGGGACCAGGGCGTCGCC
>DATMGQ010000330.1:0-6788 GCA_035555395.1 Acidimicrobiales bacterium | reverse complement strand
GGCCGCCGGCGTCATCTCGGTGGCGGCGCACGAGGGCGTCACGACCCGCGTGCCCACCTCGTTCTCGGGCCTGAACCGCATCCCGATCCTCCTGCTCGGGCCCCTCCTGCACCGCACGGGGGAGGCGTTCGTCCCGCTCGTCGGCGGCGACCCCATCGGCCGCCGTCCGGTCGACTTCCACATCGAGGCCCTCACCGCGCTCGGCGCCGAGATCGAGGTCACCGACGAGGGGCTCCACGCCAAGGCCGCCCAGCTGCGCGGCGCCAAGATCGAGCTGCCCTACCCGTCGGTGGGCGCCACCGAGACCGTGCTGCTCACCGCGGTCCTCGCCGAGGGGCGCACCGTCTTGCGCAACGCCGCCACCGAGCCCGAGGTCATCGAGCTCGCCCTGTTCCTCCAGCGGATGGGCGCCCGCATCGAGCTGTCCCCGGGCCGCAAGTTCACGATCGACGGCGTCGACGCCCTGCGCGGCGCCGAGACCACGCTCGCGGGCGACCGCAACGAGGCGTTCAGCTACCTGGTCGCCGGCCTCGTCACCAAGGGCGAGGTGCGGGTGCACGGGTGCCACCAGGACCGGCTGGTCACCGCGATCACCACGCTCAACCGCATGGGCGCCCAGTTCGAGATCACCGACGACTACATCCTCGCCACCGCGCCCCACGGGCTGCGCCCGGCGGCCGTCCAGACCGACACGCACCCCGGGTTCATGACGGACTGGCAGACGCCGCTCGTCGTGCTGTTCACCCAGGCCGACGGCATGTCCGTGCTGCACGAGACGGTGTACGAGGACCGCCTCGTGTACGTGCCGGCGCTGAAGCAGATGGGCGCCGAGATCGAGCTGTTCTCGACCTGCCTCGGCGGCGAGTCGTGCCGCTTCCACGACACCAACGCGGTCCACTCCGCCATCGTGAAGGGCGTGTCGCGGCTCCGCGGCGCCAAGGTCGAGGTGCCCGACGTCCGCGCCGGGTTCTCGTCGGTGATCGCCGCGGCCATCGCCGACGGCACCTCCGAGATCAGCGGCACGCACCACCTCGAGCGCGGCTACCACCGCCCGCTGCAGCAGTTCGCCGAGCTCGGCCTCCCCATCACCATCGTCGAGCGCTGACCTCGCGAGCGCTCGGCCGCTCCCGTGCGAACGGGTGCGATCGGGTCAGCCGCGGTGGCCGACGATGCCCCGTGCCCGCCGGGCGATGCGGCGGCGCTGGCGCCCGGCCCAGCGGGGAACGGTCTCGGGCGCGCGGCCCCAGGTGCGGTGGCGGTGCATCGTGCGCAGGTCGACGGTCCCGTCCCCGGCGGGCCGGGCCTCGGCGGCCACCGCCACCACGGTCACGGCCTTCGGCGCCCCGCGCCCGCCCTTGGGGATGCTGTGGAGCTTCGACCGCTCGACGTCGAGGCCGGCGGCACCGAGCGTCGTGGTCAGCGACGCCAGCGTGAAGCAGAGCAGGTGGGCGACCTCGTAGGAGCGGCTCCCGTAGAGGTTCGGCACCTCGATGACGATCCGGCCTTCGTCGGCGAGCACGCTGCTGGCGGTCGTGAGGAACGCGATCGGGTCGGGCACGTGCTCGAGGACGTGGCTGATGGTGATCAGGTCGAACGGCTCGGGCTCGGTCGCCGCCAGCGCTTCCAGCGTCTCGTGGACCTCGATGCCGGCCTCGAGGGCGAGGGCCCGGTGCTGCTCGCCCGGCTCGATCCCGACCTGCTCCGGTGCGCCGAAGGCGGCGAGCAGGATGCCCGTCGAGCAGCCCACGTCGAGGTGCCGGCGCGGCTGGAGCCCGGCGATGGCGCGGATGTTGTCCGCCCGGGCCTCTTGGTGGCCGGCGCTCGTCTGCCCGTCCTCGTCGTGCTGGGCGACCCGGTACTCCGACGCGTAGAAGCGGTCGAGCTCCCCGGCGTCGGGGCGCGGGTTCATCTGGACGAGCCCGCAGCTGGGGCAGCCCTCGTAGCGCAAGGGCACCCCCTTGGCGATGGGCGCGTCGAACGGCCGCAACCCGGCCCCACACGTGACGCAGCCTTCCAGCACCTCGGTACAACGCACGCCCACCACAAGCGTCACCTCCCGAGGTGGGAACGCTAGCGACATCGGGTGGGTGCCGCTCGCAGGAGCGGCGGCGGACGCCTCCGGTTGGGAGGAGCGGGGGTGCGGCCTCGTAGCGTGAGCGGGCCATGATCCTGCTCGACGCCACCGACCTCGCCGCCTCCCGCCCGGGCCGGCAGCTGTTCTCGGGCGTGTCCCTGACCCTGTCGACCGGGGACCGGCTCGGCCTCGTCGGGATCAACGGCACCGGCAAGTCGACCCTGCTGCGGGTGCTGGCGGGCAAGGCCGACCCCGAGTCCGGCACCCTCCGCCCCGGTCGCGGTGCCCGCGTCGTCATGCTCGACCAGGCCGACGACCTCCCCGCGGGGACCGTGCGCCAGGCCGTGGCGCCGGGGAGCCACCCGGAGCGGGAGTGGGAGGTGGACGCCATCCTCAGCCGCCTGGGGATCGGCGACCTCGCCGACGTGGCCACCGACCGCCTCTCCGGCGGCCAGGCCAAGCGCGTCGCCCTCGCCCGGGCGCTGGTCGAGGTCGGCCCCGGAGGCGGCCCCGACGACGACGCCGTGCTGCTCATCCTCGACGAGCCCACCAACCACCTCGACATCGACGCCATCGCCTGGCTCGAGGACCGCCTCGCCGGCCACCGCGGCGGACTGATCCTCGTGACGCACGACCGCCACGTGCTCGACCGGTTGACGACGCGCATCCTCGAGCTCGACCGGGGCAAGCCGTTCGTCCACGACGGCGGCTACTCGTCCTACCTCGAGGCCCGGTTCGAGCGCGAGGCGCAGGCGGCGACGGCCGAGCAGGTCCGCAAGAACCTGGCGAAGAAGGAGCTGGCCTGGCTGCGCCGGGGCGCGCCCGCCCGGACCTCGAAGCCCAAGGCCCACATCCGGTCCGCCACCGCCATCGTGAACGCCCGGGCCGAGGCCCCCGCCCGGCGCGGCGAGCTGCCCCTCCACACCGAGACGCCCCGCCTCGGCGACCAGGTCATCGAGCTCCACGGGATCGGCCACCGCTTCGGGCCGGACGCCCCGTGGCTGTTCCGCGGCGTCGACTTGATGCTCGACCCCCGCGAGCGGCTGGGCGTCGTCGGTCCCAACGGCGCCGGCAAGTCGACCCTGCTGCACGTCATGGCCGGCCGCATCGCGCCGGCGGAGGGGCGGGTCGTGACCGGCTCCACGGTGGAGCTGGCGGTGTGGGACCAGCGCGGCGCCGACCTCGACCCAGCCATGCGGGTGCGCGACGCGGTGGCGGGTCCGGCCCGCAAGGCCGACTGGTCCGATGCCTCGCTCATGGAGCGGTTCTGGTTCGACGGCGACGCCCAGTGGGCGCCCATCGGCACCCTCTCGGGCGGCGAGCGCCGCCGCCTGCAGCTCCTCCTCACGCTGGCCAACCGGCCCAACGTCCTGCTGCTCGACGAGCCCACCAACGACCTCGACCTCGAATCGCTCCGCGCCCTGGAGGACTTCCTCGACGACTGGCCGGGCGCGCTCGTGGTGGTCAGCCACGACCGGGCCTTCCTGGAGCGGACGGTCGCCGACGTCGTGGTCATCGACGAGACCCACGACGTCGAGCGCCTCCCAGGCGGCTACGCCACCTGGGAGCAGAGCCGCCGACACCAGCCCCGGGCCGCGTCGGCGCCGAAGACCACGAAGCCGAAGCCGGCCACGGGTGCGGCGCCCGCCCCCAAGACCCGCACGCCCTCCACCCTCAACCGCCTCATGCGCGACGCCGAGAAGGAGATGCGGAGGCTGGAGAAGCAGCGGGCGAAGCTGGCTGACCAGCTGGCCGAGGTGGACGGCGCCGACCACGTGCGCCTGGCCGAGGTGGGCCAGGAGCTCGCCGCGGCCGATGCCTCGCTTGCCGAGGTCGAGGAGCGCTGGCTCGCCCTGGGCGAGGAGCTCGAGGGCTGAACCCTCAGCCCGTGTAGCTGGACGACCCGGGGACGGGCGTCGCGGGTACGGCGCCGCCCGGCTGGGCGGGTGCGGCCGGCTCGGCCACGCCGTCCAGGGCGAGGAGCCCGATCTCGTTGTCGCTGACGTAGAGGGTGCCGTCCGTACCGACGGAGAGCTGGTTCGGGGCCCGCTCGCCGGCGTACCGGACCTCCGACGTCGTGCCGTCCGGTGCGATCACGTGGATCAGCCCGCTCGCGGACTGGACGTCGCCGATGACGTAGAGGGAGCCGGCGGCGTCGGCGTCGAACGCGTACGGCGGCGCCTCGAGCGGGCCGCGGTCGTCCGTCGCCCCGGTGGCCAGGTCGATCCGCAGCAGCCGGATGTCGCTCGCCTCGGACACGACGACGTGCAGCTGGCCGCCGGAGGCGGCGATCGGTCCGCTGTTCTGGCTCGGCGAGCTGCGGAACCGCTCCTTCGGCCCGCCTTGGGCGTAGGGCTCGACCACCACGAAGCCGCCGGTGCCGTAGCCGCTCCCGAGGGCCACGAACAGGCGCCCGTCCTCGTCGACGGCCAGCGCGTAGGGGTCGTCCAGGCCGGGCTCGGCCGGGAGGTCGACGTCGGACAGGGTCCCGTCCGGCGCCCGGCGGACGACGCGGGTGCCGGCGTCCTCGTAGCGCAGGAGGTAGGCCGTCCCGTCGGGCGCGGCATCGACCCCCGCCGGGTCCGGTCCCGGGACGGTGACGTCCTCGACCGGGCCGTCGCCCACGACCCGGCGCAGCGGGTTGTCCGGGCTGTACCCCGGCGGGCCGTCGGTCGACGTGAGGAACACGGTGCCGGGCTCCGCCGCGGCGACGGTGCGGACGGTGCGCAGGTCGCCGAGGTCGAGGGTGCTTGCGGTGCCGCCGGCGGGAAGCCGCGTGATGTTCCCGGGCCCGTCGGGGCACCGGCACCCCGTGGTGCCGTCGACGGCGACGTACGCGGTCCCGTCGGCGAGCAGCGCCACCTCACGGGGGCTGGCCAGGTCGGTCAGGACGTCGGTGGTGGTGCCGTCGGCCTCCCGGACGAGCACCCGGCCGGTCCCGCCGTCGCTGATGAGCATCCGGCCATCGGTGATGTCCAGGCCGTAGGGGCTGATCAGGTCGGCGACGCCCACGTCGGTCTGCACCCCGGCCGCGGTGCGCTGGACCACGTCCTTCGCGGTGGCGTCGACGACGGACACGGTGCCGGCGTCGTCGACGTCGATCCCCCAGATCTCGCCGAGGCCCGTGAACGGCACCGGGTCGGCCGTCCCGTCCGGAGCCACCCGCACGACCTCGCGCTGGACCCGGTCGCTCGCGTACACGGCGCCATCGGCGTCCACGTCCACCGCGGTGATCTCGCCGGCACCCGCGATCGGGATCGTGCGCTGGGCGCCGTCGGGGGCCACGGTCACCAGCCCGGTGGTGGCGGCGATCACGAGGGTGCCGTCGTCGGCGAGGGCGAGCCCGTTGGGCGTCTCGTCGGCGGGGAGCTGGACGACGACCTCGGCGCCCGCCGAGGTGACCCGCACCACGCGGTCGCTGGCCGGCTCCGACACGAAGGCGGTGCCGTCGTCGGCCACGGCCAGGCCCGCGGGCCGCGAGACCGCCAGGTCGGCGAGGATCCGGGGCTCGACCGGGGCCGCGGCGGCGCGCGGTGCCGTCCGCTCCTGGCGCTCGGGCGCGCTGCTCCCGGTGATCGGGATCGCGAGGAGCGCGACCCCCGCCAGGGCCGCGACGGCCGCCTTCGAACGGAACCGACCTACGGGGCCTGCTGCCGTGTCCACCTCTGCCATCGCCGCCCCCTTCCGCTGCTGGTCGAGACCGTACCCCTCCGCCGATCTCGGGGCCGGGAGCGGGGGCGTGGTTGACTCACCGACGATGGCCACGCACGAACCCGAGATCACCGAGCCCGTCGACCTCTGCCTGCCCGGCGGGAAGCGGCTCAACCCGGCGGCGAAGGGCTGGTCCCGCCGCGTGCTGCACACCGGCAACCTGCGCGGCCGGTGGGGCCGGACCAAGAAGTGGGACTACTGGGCGATCCTCGCCGGCGACTGGACCATCGCCGTCGTCTACGCCGACGTCGACTACCTGGGCATCGCCGAGGTGTGGTGGTGCCACCTGCCCACCGGTCGCACCGGCGGTCGCGCCGCCAACGTCCCGGGCGCCAAGGGCATCTCGCTGCCCGACCTCCCCGGCACCGACGCCCTGCGCTACCGGTCGCCGAAGATCGAGGTGGCCCTCACCGACGATGCTGACGGCACCACCCTCGTGGCGTGGTGGAAGGAGGAGGACGGGAGCCGCAGCTCGCTCAACGCGCGGGTCGACCTGCCGCCGGGCCACGAGTCGCTCAACGTGGTGATCCCCTGGTCCGACAAGCAGTTCCAGTACACGTCCAAGCACCAGGCCCGTCCGGCCCACGGCACCCTCGAGGTCGGCGGCGAGCTCGTCCGCTTCGGTTCGGCGGCCACCGCCGAGGGCGTGGCGGAGGGCGACGAGGAGACCGAGCTGGTCCGGATCGACGAGGCCTGGGGCGTGCTCGACGTCGGCCGGGGCCGCTGGCCCTACGAGACCCGGTGGAACTGGGGCGGCGGCGCCGGGCACTCGGCCGAGGGGGCGATCGTCGGCATCCAGATCGGGGCCAAGTGGACCGAGGGCACCGGCTTCACCGAGAACGGGGTCATCGTCGACGGCATCCTCACCAAGATCGGTGAGGAGCTGATCTGGGAGTACGACTGGGACGCCCCGCTCCACCCGTGGCGCGTCCGCCATGCCGACGGCTCGTTCGACCTGGTGCTGACGCCCACCTACGACAAGCACACCGCGGTCAAGGCCGTG
>DATMGQ010000329.1:0-9446 GCA_035555395.1 Acidimicrobiales bacterium | reverse complement strand
GTGGGGGTTGGGGCGGTGCGGCCAGACTCGGGCCATGAACATCTGGGTGGCTGGTGCTCGGCCTCGGACGCTGCCGGCGGCCGTCGTCCCCGTGGCGGTCGGGACCGCGTGCGCCGTGGGCGAGGTGCCGGGCGGGCTGATCTGGTGGCGGGCGGCGGCGGCGATGGTCGTGGCCCTGGCGCTGCAGGTCGCCACCAACTACGCCAACGACTACAGCGACGGGATCCGTGGCACCGACGCCGACGACAAGCGCGTCGGCCCGGTCCGGCTCGTGGGCCAGGGGCTGGCGAAGCCGAGCTCGGTGAAGAAGGCGGCGCTCGCGTCGTTCGCCGTCGCCGGGCTCGTGGGCACCGCGCTCGCGCTGGCGGTCGGGCCCGAGCTGTTCGTGGTGGGCGCCGCGGCCATCGCCGCCGGCTGGTTCTACACGGGCGGCCCGAAGCCGTACGGCTACGCCGGGCTCGGCGAGGCGTTCGTGTTCGTCTTCTTCGGCGTGGTCGCCACCGCGGGGTCGACCTACGTCCAGACCGGGTCGCTCACCGCACTCGGGCTCGGGGCGTCGATCCCCGTCGGCCTCCTGGCGACGGCGCTGCTCGTGGTGAACAACCTCCGGGACATCCCCGGCGACACCGAGGTGGGCAAGCGCACGCTGGCCGTGCGCCTCGGCGACGACCGCACCCGGAAGCTCTACGCCGCGATGATGGCGGCCACGTTCGTCCTGGTGCCGTTCGTGTCCGGCCTCGGCGGCCGGCCGGCGGGCGCCCTCGCCCTGGCGGCGGTGTTCGTGGCCCGCAAGCCCGTGTTCGAGGTGCTCTCGGGGGCACGGGGGCCGGCGCTCATCCCGGTGCTCGGCGACACCGGCAAGACCCAGCTCGTGTTCGGCCTGCTGTTCACGATCGGGCTGTCGATCATCGTCTGACGGCCCGCACCCACCCGGTGACGAGCGTGGCGACCGCGGCGCTCGCCTCGAGGTGGGCGGCGTGGCCCACGTCGACGAGCGAGGTGGTCTCGGCGTCCGGGCCGATGCCGTCGGCCAGGCGGCGGCCGAGGGCGGCGAACTTGGTGTCGGCCTCGCCCCACAGCACCAGCGTCGGCGCAGCGATGCCGGGGAGCTCGTCCCACCACGGCGGGTCCATGGTCCCCGTGCCGGCCAGGCGCAGCGACGACGCCAACCCCGCGGCCGTGTTCGCCCGACGGGCGGCGAGGTCGTCGGGCTCGGGGTGCAGGCCGGCGAAGAGGGGTTGCGCCAGCCACCGGTCCAGGAACGGGGCCACGCCGTCGGCCTCGATGCGGTCCGCGAGCGCGTGGTCGGCGTCGCGGCGGGCCACCCGCTCAGCTGGGTCGTCGATGCCGGCGGTGGCGCCGATCAGCACGAGGCCGGCGACCGCGCCGGGGTGGTCGAGCGCGAGCCGCAGCGCGGTCCGCCCGCCCATCGAGTAGCCGACCACGATGGCCGGCTCGTCGCCGATGAGGCCGGCCAGGCGGCCGGCGCTGCCGGCGAGGTCGAGCCGGAGCGCGTCGGCCGTGCCGTGGCCCGGCAGGTCGGGCGCCGTGACGGCCCAGTCGCCGGGGAGCCGCTCGGCGACCGGTCGCCAGCTGGCCCCGGTCTGGGTGAACCCGTGGAGGAGGACGATCCGTGGGGGAGCGGCGGGCATCGCTGCATCCTCGCACCCTGTGCTCAGATGGGCAGGTGAGCGACGATCGCCGACCGCAGGACATCCAGGCCGCCTTCTGCTCCACGCTCGTCGACGAGTGGGTCCGAGGCGGCATCACCGATGCGGTCGTGTGCCCCGGCTCGCGGTCCACGCCGATGGCGCTCGCGCTGGCGGCCGACGAGCGCATCGCCGTCCACGTGCACCACGACGAGCGGGCCGGCGCGTTCACCGCGCTCGGGCTCGGGCTCGCCTCGGGTCGTCCCGCGCTGCTGCTCACCACGAGCGGGACCGCCGCCGTCGAGCTGCACCCGGCGATGGTCGAGGCCCACCAGGCCTCGGTCCCGCTCATCGTCCTCACGGCCGACCGCCCGCCGGAGCTCCACCACGTGGGCGCGCCCCAGACCGTGGACCAGACGCACCTGTTCGGCGGGGCGGCCCGGTGGTTCGCCGACCCCGGCGTGCCCGATGGGGCATCGGCCGCCACCTGGCGCTCGCTTGCCGCCCGGTCGGTGGCCGAGGCCAGCACGGGCACGGCCGGACCGGGACCGGTGCACCTGAACCTGCCGTTCCGCGAGCCGCTGGTCGGCACCGCCGGCGAGCTGCCCGCGGGCCGGCCCGACGGCGCCCCGTGGCACACCACCACCGGCCGGCGCGTGGCCGTCGACCGGTTGGGCACCGCCCGGCTCGAGGAGCTGCTCGACGTGGACCGCGGCGTGATCGTTGCCGGTGCCGGCAGCGGCGACCCGGCCATCGTGCGCTCGCTGTCCGAGGCCACCGGCTGGCCGGTCCTCGCCGATCCCCGGTCCGGATGCCGGACCGCCGGACCGGGTGTCGTCGCTGCCTTCGACGCGATCCTCCGCCACGGCCCTTCGGCCGATGCCCTGCGCCCCGACGCCGTCCTGCGCCTCGGCGCGCCGCCGGCGTCGAAGGTCCTCGGCCAGTGGATCGCCGGGTCCGGCGCGGTCGAGGTGACGGTCGACGAGCACGGGCGCTGGTTCGACGCCACGCACCAGGCGGCCCACGTCCTCCACGCCGATCCCTCGGCCGCGTGCCAGGCCCTGGTCCACCTGGTGGGTGGGCGAGCCAACGAGTCGTGGGCGAGCCGGTGGGCGGCGGCCGAGGCGGCGGCCCAGGGCGCGATCGACGCTGCGCTCGCCGGCCATGTGGAGCCGACCGAGCCGGGCATCGCCCGCACCATCGCCGCCGCCCTCCCGGAGGGCAGCACCCTCGTCGTCTCGTCGTCGATGCCGGTGCGCGACCTCGAGTGGTTCGCAGCGGCGCGCGACGGGATGCGGGTGCTGTCGAACCGAGGCGCCAACGGCATCGACGGCGTGGTGTCGACCGGCGTGGGCGCGGCGCTCGCGACCCGGGGGAGCGGCACGCCCACCGTCGTCCTCATCGGTGACGTCGCCTTCCTCCACGACAGCAACGCCCTGCTCGGGCTCGCCGACCGCGGCATCGACCTCACGATCGTGGTGGTCGACAACGACGGCGGCGGGATCTTCTCGTTCCTGCCCCAGGCCGACGCGCTGGGCTCGGAGCGCTTCGAGCAGCTCTTCGGCACGCCCCACGGTGTCGACCTCTCGGTGCTCGCGGCGGCCCACGGCCTCATGACCGTCGAGCCCGCCACGGCCGGCGACGTCGCCGACGCCGTCCTCGCGAGCGTCGGAGCCGGGGGAGCCCGAGTGGTCCAGATCCGCACGGATCGGGTCAGCAACGTGGAAGTCCACGCCGAGGTCCACAAGGCGGTCGCCGAAGCCCTCGACCGGATCCCGTAGCACCAGACGAGCGCGAGTCAGGTCGCGAGGAGAGGGCAGAGGCGCACCCAGCGGGTGGCCGGCGAGCGGCCGCGCTTGAAGACGAGCGTGAGCGAGGCGGCGAAGGATCTTCGAGCGAACGGCGGCTACGGCCGGACGATGGCCGAGAGCATGGCTTGGAGCTTGGCGCGGGTCTCGATGAGCTCGGTGGGGGGATCGGAGTCGCCGACCATGCCGTTGCCGGCGATGACCCGGGCGGTGCTGCCGTCGATCTCGGCGCCGCGGATGGCGACCGCCCAGTCGCCGTTGCCGTCGGCGTCGACCCAGCCGACCGCACCGGCGTAGCGGCCGCGGTCCAGCCCCTCGAGCTCGGCGATGACCGCGAGCGCGGCGTCGCGCGGCCGCCCGCACACGGCGGGGGTGGGGTGGAGCGCGCCGACCAGCTCGAGGATCGAGGCGGGCGGGTGGGACAGGCGGCCTTCGACCTGGGTGGCGAGGTGCACCACGTTCGCGAGGGGCACGACGGACGGCTCGGGCTCGTAGTCGACGTAGGACGAGAACGCGAGGAGCGTGTCGTGCACGGCGTCGATGGTGACCTGGTGCTCGTGGCGGTAGGTGGTGGAGGCGAGGAGCTCGGCGGCGAGGACGGCGTCGGCGTCGGGGTCGCCGCGTCGGGGCTTGGTGCCGGCCATGGGCTGGGCCCGCACCACGTCGCCGGCGCGGCCGACGAGCAGCTCGGGCGTGGCGCCGCAGTACCCGTCGACCAGGTAGAGGTAGCAGCCCGGGTAGTGCTGCGAGAGCCGCAGCAGGACCGTGGGCACCGAGATCGGCGCGTCGGCGGTGACGGTGATCTCCCGCGCGAGGACGACCTTGTCCAGCTCGCCGGCTCGGATGCGCGCGGTGGCCGACGCGACCGCGGCCTCCCAGTCGGCGGGCGGACGGGCGGCGGCGACCGTGAACGACGACGGGCCGTCGGACGGCGCCGGCCGCTCGGATCGGTGGAGGACCGCGGCGAGGGCGGCGGACGGATCGTCGTCGCCGCGGCCGACGGTGGTCACCCACGCCTGGCCGTCGGCGTCGATGCCGACGAGCACCTCGGGCACGACGAGCTCGGCGTCGGCGTCGGGGAGGAAGGGGAGCGCGCCGAACGCGACGGGGCCGGTGCCCGGCCGGCCGACGGGGTCGTCGCGCTCGATCCCGGCGAGCACGGCCGACACGTCGGTGCGGGGGATGCGCCGGGCCACCCCTCGTCCGGCGAACCCGGTGCCGCTGCGGGCGAACAGCACGCCGTCGGCGCCGGCGACCAGGAGCAGGTCGGGCACCTCGTGCGGCGCGAGCGGGCGGGTGCGGGCGACGAGGCCCGCCGCGACGGTCACGCCCGGGTCGCGGTCACGAGCTGGGAGATGCCCGTGGAGAGGAGGCGGCGGTCGACGGTGGTGAACCCGGCGGCGCGGATCTGGTCGAGCATCGCCTCGGGCTCGGGGAGGTACGCCACCGACTTCGGGAGGTACCGGTAGGCGGACCCGTCCGAGAGGAGGCCGCCGATCAGCGGGACGACCTTGCCGAAGTAGATGCCGTGACCCCACCGCAGGAGCGGGTTCGGCGGCTCGGCGACCTCGAGCAGGGCGATGCGGCCACCGGGCCGGACGACCCGGCCCAGCTCGCCGAAGAAGGGCTCGAGGGCCGCGAAGTTCCGGAGGGCGAAGCCGCAGGTGACGCCGTCGACGGAGCCGTCGGGCACCGGCAGGCGCAGGGCGTCGGCCTGGGCGAGCGGGGCGTCGGTGCGGGCGGCGGCGAGCATCCCGTAGGACAGGTCGAGGCCGACGGGCCGCAGCCCGGCGCCCGCGAGGCCCCGGCAGAGGTCGCCGGTGCCGCAGGCGAGGTCGAGCACGATCGAGCCGGCCGGCAGCTGGAGCGAGGCGATCGTCTTCTTGCGCCAGCCGACGTCCATGCGGAACGTCATCAGGCGGTTCACGAGGTCGTAGCGCGGGGCGATCGCGTCGAACATCGACCGGACGGCCACCACCTTCTCGTCGCCGGTGGGCAGCGGTTCCGTGTTCGTTCGGGCCATGGTCGGGATCGTACGGCGGATCACTAGGGTCGCCGCCCATGGCCCGTCGCTCCCTCATCCTGTTGCCGCCCTCCGAGGGGAAGGCACCCGAGGGCGACGGCCCGCCGTGGGCGCCGGGGACGATGGCCGTCGAGGAGCTCGACACCGGTCGCCGCAAGGTGCTCCAGGCCCTCGGCCGGCGCCATCCGGCCCGCACCGGGCCCACCTTGCCGGCCATCGAGCGCTACACGGGCGTCCTCTACCAGGGGCTCGACGCATCATCGCTGCGTGGGATGCCGCGCCGCCGGCTCGATCGCTCGGTGCTGGTGGTCTCGGGCCTGTGGGGCCTCGTCGCGCCTCGGGATCCGATCCCGCACTACAAGCTCAAGATGAGCGCCAACGTGCCGCCGCTGGGGAAGCTGTCGACCTGGTGGCGTCCGGCGGTGACCGAGGCGGTGGCGGCCCGGGCCGAGCGCGCGCTGGTGTGGGACCTGTTGCCGATCGAGCACTCGGCGGCGATCGCCTGGGACGGCACGGCACCGCACGAACGGGTGACGGTCCGGTTCGTCGATGCCCAGGGCAAGACCGTGAGCCACTGGAACAAGCTGCTGAAGGGCTCGCTCGTGCGCTGGATCGTCACCACGGGCGCCACCGACGTCGAGGCGCTCGTCGACTTCGAGCACCCCCAGGGCTACCGGTTCGACCCGGCGGCCACGGTGCGCGAGGGGCGGCTGACCTCCCTCACGTTCCGCGCTTCGGGCTGACGTCCACGTCACCCCTCAAGGCGATCGGTCCCCGTCCGATGGGAGGGGACCCCCGAACGGCGAACGAGGTCCCCCGGTGTTCCTGTACGAACTGGCGATCGACCTGGACGTGCGATCCACGGAACTGGTCGACGCCGCGGCGGAGATGGGGATGGGGGAGCTCCAGCCTGCCGCGGAGCTCGACGCCCAGCAGGTGAGCGCCCTGCGCGCCCGCTTCGGGCGACCCGTCGCCCCACCGCTGCCGCCCCCTGCGGCCGCCGCCGCACCGCCCGCTCCGACCGGTGGCCGGCTCCGGCGCAAGCGCGAACCCGCGGCAGCGCCCGCCCCGCCCGCCCCCGCCGCGCCGGGCGCGGCGCCGGGACCGGCGGTCTGGGGAGCCCAGGGACCGACCCCGCTCGCACCGGCGCCCGCAGCGGGCCTCGGGGTGCCGGCGACGTGGGGCGCCCCCACGCCCACACCGGCACCACCGCCCCCGGCGCCGCCATCCCAGCTCGGCTCGCCCGTCTCCTGGGGTGCGCCGTCACCGGTGCCGCCCTCGTCCGTGCCGGGGGAGGGGCCGGCCGCCGCGCCATCGCCCGCACCGCCGGTGGCCGCGAGCCCGGTGGCTCCGGCCCACTGGGGTCCGCCGGTGCCGGCCCCGACGGCATCGACGGGTCCGGGCCCCGTCGGGCCTGCGTTCTCGTACCCCGAGGGCTCGGCCCCGCCCGCAGGCGGTCCCGGTCTGGGGGCGCCGGCGCCGATGGCGTACGGCGCGCCTGGCGTCCCGCCGATGCCGACCCCGGGCCCCGTCGCGTCGGGCGGGACCAGCACCGGCCAGAAGGTCCTCATCGGCGGGGTGATCGCCGCCGTGCTCGCCCTGTTCGCGTTCATGGCGGTGAACACCGGACCCGACGAGGAGCGCCAGGACGCGATCGAGGCCAGCGATGCCGCCGCCGAGCGGGAGGCCGGGAACGTCGATCCCGCCTCCTCCGCGGACGTCGACGGGCCGGTGGACGTGGCCGAGTTCTGCCGGGGCGGACGGGGGATCATGCCCATCGAGCTGCGCATCGCCGCGGCGATCACCGACGACGACTTCCCGGAGCTCCAAGCGGTGATCCGCGAACGGCGCGAGGCGTGGAGCGAGGCCGTCGACGCCATGGCGGCCGGTGCGTCGCCAGCGGTGGCGGACGACGTCGAGGCCTACCGGTCGGGCTACCTGACCTACTTCGAGGCCATCGAGAGCAGCTCCAGCCTCCTCGACCTGCAGCGGAACCTCGACCGGGACGCGATCGCCGGGTCCACCCGCGCCGGCCAGGCGATCAACGCCGAGATCGCGGCCGAGTGCCAGTAGGCGACGGGCCCGCGCCGCCCCGCCCGCACCGGTCCTGCACGCCCGACGTCCTGTCGCCGATCTGACCGTTCGGCTCATCTTCGGCGGCGCGCCGGCCGATGGCGAACGGACCATCGACGGGCGGAGGACCCGGTGCACCTGTTCGAACTGGCAATCGAGCTCGGCGAGCGCTCGGCCGACATGGCCGAAGCCGCGCCCGGCCTCGGGCTCGAGGGGGTCACCCCGACCAGCGAGCTGACGCCCGAGCAGGTCGAGGTCTTCCGCGCCCGCTACGCCAAGGCGCCGGCCATGGCCGGTCCCGGCGGCCCTCCTGGCGGTGCGCCCTACCAACCCAACCCCGCCTGGGGCCCGCCCCCGGCCGGCGGGCCGGGCGCCGCCCCCGTCCCGAGCCGCTCGGGCCGGACCCTCGGGCTCGGCCAGATGGTCGCCATCGCCCTCGCGGTGGTGGCGGTGCTCGGGCTCTTCGCCTACATGGTCAAGAACGGCGGGACCGACCAGGAGCGCCTCGACGAGATCGCGCACACCCCTCCCGAAGACAGCGACGTCCCGACCACCGGTCCCGACGGCAAGCCGCTCACCGAGCAGCAGCTCGCGGACATCAAGGCGTACGACGCCGCGACGAAGGCGAACGAGCAGCGGCTCTGCGCGGCCCTCCGCACGCTGAGCAACGTCGACATCGCGATGGGCAAGCAGCTCCAGTCGGCGGGATCGATCGACGAGCTCAAGCAGCACGTGGTCGACGGGTCGAACCAGACGGTCGCGGCGTACGACGAGCTGATCCCCCTCATGCCCGACCAGGCCGAGGGCCTGCGCCAGCTCCGCCAGTTCACGATCGACTTCGCCGCGAGCGTGCAGGCGGCATCGGGGACCGAGGACCTCCAGGCCCGGATGGATGCGCTGACCCAGCAGGCCCAGAACACGGCGGTCGGGCCGGCGGCCGTCCGGCTGGACCGCTTCGCCACGGACACCTGCGGCGTCTCGACGGGCAACAACTGAACCGCCGGCGGCCCCGACGAGGCGGCCGCCGGCACCCGGCTGGCATGCTCGGGCGGTGAGCAGCGAGCGAGACCACTGGGAGGACCTGGCCGACCACCTGGGCTCGGCGTACCTCCGGTACTCCTTCACGAAGGGCACCGAGCAGGAGGTCGGCTTCCTCGTCGACGAGCTGGAGCTGGAGCCGGGCATGCGCGTGCTCGACGTCGGCTGCGGACCCGGTCGCCACGCGCATGCGCTGGGTCGCCGCGGCATCGAGGTCCACGGGGTCGACATCAGCGAGCGGTTCATCGAGATCGCGCGGGTCGACGCCCCCGCGGGCGTCACCTTCGAGCGGGCCGATGCCCGGGGCCTGTCGTCCCGGTTCGACGGCGAGTTCGACGCCGTCATCTCGCTCTGCCAGGGCGCGTTCGGGGTGAACGGGGACCGGAACCCCGCGGCACCCGTGCGCGCCTTCGACTTCGACTCGGTCATCTTCGGGAACCTCGCCCGCGCCCTGCGGGTGGGGGGCCGGCTGGCGCTGAGCGCGTTCAGCGCGTACTTCCAGGTCCGCCACATCGAGGCGATGGGCAGCTCCTTCGACGCCGCCCGCGGGGTGAACCACGAGCGGACGACCATCAAGGACGAGTCGGGTGCCGACGCCGAGGTCGATCTGTGGACGACCTGCTTCACGCCGCGCGAGCTGCGCCTCCTCGCCTGGACCAACGAGCTGGACCCCCTGGCGGTGTGGTCGGTGAGCCCCGGCGCCTACAGCCGGACGGCGCCGACCGTGGAGTCCGAGGAGTTCCTGCTGGTGGCGCGCCGGTTCCAGGGCCCTCCGTGGGGACCAGAGGCGTTCGGCCCGGCCTGAGCCGCCGTCTCGGTCGTGGCGCCGACGTGGTTCCCCGGCGCCCTTTGAGA
>DATMGQ010000328.1:0-44903 GCA_035555395.1 Acidimicrobiales bacterium | reverse complement strand
CCCGGGCGAGGAGGCCACGGTCAAGACCTACACGCGCAGCGGCGACCAGGTCGTGCTGCTCCCCGCCAACGAGCGGCTCGCGCCCATGGAGTTCCCGGCGTCCGACGTGCAGATCTTCGGCCGGGTCGTCACGGTGATGCGCAAGCTCTGAGCCCCGCCGCGGCGGCGTCAGAGCTTGGCCAGCGCGGCCTCGTACTGCTCCTGCTCGCGCGGCGTGCCGAGGCTGTCGGTCTCGAACACGTCGACGATCGTGCCGTCGCGGTCGATCACGAACGTGGCCCGGTTGGCGCACCCCAGCGCGTCGTTGAAGACGCCGTAGGCCTGCGCCGTCGCACCGTGCGGCCAGAAGTCCGACAGGAGCGGGAACGTGTAGCCCTGCTGGTCGGCCCACACCTTCTGCGAGTTCTTCGAGTCGCAGGACACCGCGAGCACCTGCACCCCTGCGGCCTCGTAGCGGCTGAGGTCGTCGCGCAGGGCGCACAGCTCGCCCTCGCAGATCCCGGTGAACGTGAACGGGTAGAACACGAGCACCACCGGGCGCTCGCCGGCGAAGTCGCTCAGGGAGACGTCGGCTCCCGCCTGGTCCTTGAGCGTGAACGCGGGGGCGGGCTGTCCGACGGCGATGGCCATGAGGGCTCCTTCAGGTGAGGCGACGGCGGCAGTGTAGGGAGTTCCGCCCCGCCGGTCTCGGGGACCAGGTCGGGATCCACGCCTCCGTCGGTACGGTGACCTCCACTCCCCGCCCCACCCGATCGGATGACCCCGTGACCGACGCCCTCACCACCGACGCTCCCTCGGCCTCGGAGCCGCAGGCGGGCGTCGCCGACTTCTGGTTCGATCCGCTGTGCCCGTGGGCGTGGCTGACGTCGCGGTGGATGCTCGAGGTCGTGCAGGTCCGCCCGGTGGAGCTGCGGCTGCACGTGATGAGCCTGGCCGTGCTCAACCAGGGCCGGGACGACCTGTCCGATCGCTATCGGGCGATGATGGACACCGCGTGGGGCCCGGTGCGGGTGTGCACCGCCGCCGAGGCCCAGCACGGCAACGAGGTCCTGCTCCCCCTGTACACGGCCCTCGGGACGCGCATCCATCCCGGCGGCCGCAAGGTCACCGACCCGGACCTCATCCCCGAGGCCCTCGCCGAGGTCGGCCTGCCCGCCGAGCTGGCCGACGCCGCCACCAGCACCGACTGGGACGAACGGCTGCTCGCATCGCACCACGACGGCATCGACCGCGTCGGCATCGACGTGGGCACGCCGGTCATCTCGATCGACGGCGTCAGCTTCTTCGGCCCGGTGGTCACCCCCTCGCCCAAGGGCGAGGCGGCCGGCCGCCTGTGGGACGGCGTGGTGCTCGTCGCCGCCACCCCGGGGTTCTACGAGCTGAAGCGCAGCCGCACCGACGGCCCGATCTTCGACTGATCGGCCGCACCCTCACCGGAACCCGGGTCTGGTCCGGCGGCACGCGCCCGCTGCTACGCCGGCGGTTCGAGCTGCCAGAGCCGGCGGTAGGCCGCCAGGGCGACGCGCAGGGTGGTGGCGTCGAGGTCGAGCGCGTCGTCGTGGCGGACGGTCGCGGTGATCAGGCCACGGCCGCACCACACGGTGACGTGCTCGTAGCGGTCGATGGTGCCGGACGCGGCGGTGTGGGTCTGGTCCTCGACGGTGATCCAGTCGACCTGGCCCAGCGCCGCCCGGCTCTCGTCGTCGACCGGCGCCACCGCATCGATCTCGTCGTCGGCCTTCCACCGGGCTTCGATCCAGCCCGGCTCGATGTCCCGTTCGCGCCAGCGCTGGCGCCACACGGCGTCGAGGCAGGCGGTGCCGTGCGCCGTCCACGCGGCCCGGAGCTCCCGGTCGTCGGGATCGGCGAAGACCTCGATGCGGGGCACCACCAGGACCCGCTCCTTGCGGTGCCGCCACGCCGCGCCCTCGTCGAGTGCGGTGAGGACGCGGTGGTCCCGTGCGGCCCGGATCGCCGCCGAGTGCTCGTCGTCGCCGTGGGGATCGAGCCGCTCGGCGTTGTTGGGCATGGGCACGGTCTGCCAGCCCCGTGCCAGGTCCCGCGTCGTCAGGAACGGCGTCTCCGCGAACGCCTGGTCGGCGTCGACCCACCAGTGCTCCTCGCCAGGAGGACCGGTGCGGCGCTGTCCGGCGGTCGGGCGCCGGCGGCCGAAGCCGACCACTGCGTCAGACCCCGGTGGTCAGCAGGTCGGCCAGGGCCGCGTAGCAGCGCTCGATCGTGCCGCGGTCGACCCGCTCGTCGGCCATGTGGGCCACCGTGGGGTCGCCGGGACCGAAGTTCGTCGCCGGGATCCCGTTGCTGGCGAAGCGGGCGACGTCGGTCCAGCCCAGCTTGGCCCGCACGGGCAGTTCGTTGCGGCGGACGAGCGCGTCGAGCACCGGGTGGTCGAGCGCCGGCGCGGCGGCCGGTGCCAGGTCGACCACCTCGCACGTGTCGCCGTCGTCGAGGTGCGGCTCGATCACCGCCCGCACGGCGGCCTCGGCCGACTCGGGCGTGCGGTCCGGCGCGAACCGGTGGTTCAGCGTGACCGTGGCCCGGTCGGGCACGACGTTGCCGGCGACACCACCGGTGACGGCCACCGCCTGGAGCGCCTCGCGGAACTCGCACCCGTCGATGACCGGGCGCCGCTCCGGCACCGCCTCGACCGCGGCGAGGACCCGGCCCAGCCGGTGGATCGCGTTGCGGCCCATCCAGGGGCGGGCGGTGTGGGCCCGGGCGCCGAGCAGCGTGACCTCCAGGCGCATGGTGCCCTGGCACCCCGCCTCGATCACGGCCTCGGTGGGCTCGCCGAGCAGGGCGACGTCGGCCTCGAGCAGGTCGGGCCGGTCCCGGAAGAGGTGGCCGAGCCCGTTGTGGACCGCTGCCACCTCCTCCGCGGCGTAGAAGACGTAGGTGACCTCGACGGCGGGGTCGGTGACGGTGCGCGCCAGCTCGAGCATCACCGCCAGCCCGCCCTTCATGTCGGTCGACCCCAAGCCCCAGAGCACGTCGCCCTCGAGGCGCGGGGTGGCGTTGCCGTTGGCCGGGACCGTGTCGGTGTGGCCGGCGAGCAGGACGCGAGTGGCCCCGGCCCCGGACGTCCGGGCGACGAGGTTGTCGCCGACGCGCTCCACCTCGAGGTGGGCGCACCCGGCCAGCTCGGCCTCGATCCAGTCGACGAACGGTGCTTCGGCGTGGCTCTCCGACGGGAAGGCGACGAGGTCTCGGGTGAGGAGCAGCAGGTCGGTCACGACGCCGAGCCGCCGTCGCCACCAGGCGGCGGAGGAGGCGGCGGCGTGGCGTCACCCGCAGGCGGCTCCCACGACGGCGCGAGCGGGTCGGCCGGCGCACCGGGCGGCGGCGTGCTCGGGGGCGTCGGCGCGGGCGCGTCGCCGCTCGGCTGCCAGGCCGGGGGCGCGGCAGGCGGCTGCCAGGTGGGCGCGCCGGACGGCGCCTGCGGTGCGGGCGGCGGAGGCGGCGACCAGGTGGGACCGGGGCCCTGCTCGCCGGGCTGGACGACGGGCGGCGGCACCCAGCCGGGGCTGGTGGAGCCCGGCTGCGACCACGAGCCGGCACCCGGCGCAGGCGGTGCGCCGTAGCCGGTGCCCGCGGGCGCGTAACCGGGGGCAGCGGGCCAGCCGGCGCCGGCAGCACCGTAGGCACCCGGGTACGGCGACGAGGCCTGGGCGATGCGCTTCTTCGACCGCGAGCGGCGGACGGCGAAGATGATCACGAGGACCACGCCGATCAGCACCACCAGGCCGCCGCCGAAGATGCCACCGAGGATCGCGCCGATGCCCGAGAGCTCGATGGCGTCACCGACCGCGATGCGCTGCCAGTTGCCGTTGTTGTCCTGCGCCCGGGAGACGACCCGGTACTCCCCGGTGGTGGCGGCGTAGAAGCTGCCGACCTTGACGCCTTCGCGCCCGTCCATCGTGTAGGTCTCGGTGGGGCCGCTGGCGTTGAACGAGACGTCGCTCCCGTCGGGGCCGATGATGCGGATGGCGACGTTCGGGCCGTAGCCGCTGAACGTGGTGCCGGTGCTGAAGCTGCTGCCGCTGCCCACAGCCGGCCGCTCCGCGTACACGGTCTGGGAGCCGGTCTGCTCGATGCGGACGATGCCGCCGCCGTTGATCGGGACCCGCACGAGGTCGTCGAAGCCGTCGACCAGCGACCGGGCACCCGACACGACGAGCACGATGCCGAAGATGATGCCGCCGACGATCAGCAGCACGCCGATCCAGATCCCGATCGCCCCCTTGGGCTTCTCGGGGACGACGGTGGGGGCAGGTGCGGCGGCAGCTTGAGGCATCACCCGGCCAGTCTCGCCCATGGCCAGGGGTTCGGAACAGGAATTGCCGATCTCAGCCGAGGAGGCGCCCGATCCCGAGCTCGATCCGCTCGAGCGGCTGGACCGCCGCCACCCGGATGTGACCGGCTCCGGCGGCGCCGTAGAACTCGCCGGGGCTCACGAGCAGCCCGCCCTGCCGGGCCAGGTCGCCGGCCAGGGCCCAGGCGTCCCCGTCGGGCGCGGCGATCCACAGGTAGAAGGCACCAGCGGGCAGGTCGACGTCGAGCCCGAAGGACCGCAGCCCGGAGGCGAGGGCCTCGAGGCGAGTCCGGTAGCGGTCGCGCTGGACCGCGACGTGCTCGTCGTCGGCCCAGGCGAGGGCGCCGGCGAGCTGCATCGGCCCCGGCACCATGAACCCCGCGTGCTTGCGGACCTCGGAGAGGAAGTGCACGAGCTCCTGGTCACCGGCGTAGAAGCCGACGCGGGCCCCGGCGAAGTTCGAGCGCTTCGACAGCGAGTGGACCGCGACGACGCCCTCGGTCCCGTCGCTCAGGATCGAGCGCGGCGGACCGGCCCAGGTGAACTCGGCGTAGCACTCGTCGGAGAAGACGGGGATGCCCCGCTCACGGCCCCAGACCGCGGCCGCACCCAGGTCGTCGAGCCCGCCGGCGGGGTTGCCCGGCGTGTTCACCCAGAGGCACAGCGCCCGGTCCGCATCGGCCGGGTCGATCGCGTCGAGGCGGATGCGCCACCCCTCGTCGACCGGGACGGGCACCGCCCGGCAGCCGGCGAGCGTCGCCCCCATGGCGTAGGTCGGGTAGCTGATCTCGGGATACAGCACGGTGTCGCGGTCGGGCGTCCGCAGCCGGAGCCACTGCGGCACCCCGGCGACGACCTCCTTGGTGCCGACGCATGCCGCCACCGAGCCGGGATCGACCGCTGCACCGAACCGGCGCAGCAACCAGCCGGCCGCCGCCTCGCGGTAGGCGGGGGTGCCCACCGAAGGCGGGTACGAGCGCGCGGCATCGGCGTCGGCGAGCGCCTCGGCCACGAGAGCCGGCGGCGGATCGAACGGCGTCCCGATCGACAGGTCCACGACCCCGCCGGGCAGCTGGGCCGCCGCGTCCTTGAGCGGGGCGAGGCGGTCGTAGGGGTACGGCGGCGGCGTGAACCCGGCCATCGGGATCAGTCGTTCTGGTGGAGCGCGGTGTTGAGCGAGCCCCAGTCCACCGTCTGCGACAGCACCTCCATCGCACCGGTCTTCGAGTTCTGGCGGAACAGGAGGTCGGACTGGCCCGACAGCGTGGCCGCCTTCACGACCTGGCCGTCAGGCGTGGTGACGAGCGTGCCGCCCAGGATGTAGCAGCCGGCCTGGACCGTGCAGCGGTCGCCCAGTGAGATCCCGAGCCCGGCGTTGGCGCCCAGCAGGCAGCCCTCGCCGATCGAGATCACCGTCTTGCCGCCACCCGACAGCGTGCCCTGGATGGACGAGCCGCCGCCGATGTCGGACCCTTCGCCCACCACGACGCCGGCGCTGATCCGGCCCTCGACCATGGAGGTCCCGAGCGTGCCGGCGTTGAAGTTGCAGAAGCCCTCGTGCATGACCGTGGTGCCCTCGGCGAGGTGGGCGCCGAGGCGGACGCGGTCGGCGTCGGCGATGCGGACGCCGGTGGGCAGCACGTAGTCGACCATCCGGGGGAACTTGTCGACGCCGTAGACCGTGACGACGTGACCGGCCACGCGGAGGCGCAGCCGGGTCTGCTCGAAGTCCTCGACCGCGCACGGCCCGAGGTTGGTCCACACCACGTTGGCGAGGAGGCCGAACAGGCCGTCGAGGTTGCAGCCGTGCGGCTTCACCAGCCGGTGCGACAGCAGGTGGAGGCGCAGGTAGCAGTCGTGCGTGTCGACCGGCGCGTCGTCGAGGTCACCGATGAACGTGACGACCGCAGCCCGCTTCACCCGGCGCAGGTCATCGGACTCGGTGAGGTGCTGGACGTCGACGCGGAGGTAGTCGAGCGCCTGGCCCCGGCTCAGCGGGTAGGTGCCCGATCCGGTCGTGTGGCCGTGCTCCTCGGCCAGCCGCAGCGCGCCCTCGGTCATCCCGAGGATCGGGTCGGGGTACCAGGTGTCGAGCACCTTGCCGTCGGCGCTGAAGGTGGCGATGCCCACCGCCCAAGCGGCGGCAGCGGACGAGTTCGGGGCTGCGGGGTCGGTCACGGGCGACACCGTACCGGCCGCCGCGTCACCGCCCCAGCGGGTACCGGGTCAGGCGAGCTGCCACGCCCGCAGCTTGGCCGAAGCGGCCTCGTCGAGCCGGGCGGTGAGCTGCATCCCGCCCTCGCCCACCTCCTCGCGCAGGACCTCGCCCTCGCGGTGGACCTCGGCCAGCACGTCGCCGCGGTCGAACGGGATCAGGAGGTCGACCACGGCGGTCTGGGCACGGAGGCGGTCGCCGATCGTGAGCAGCAGGTGCTCGACGCCCTCGCCGGTGAGCGCCGAGATGCCCACCGCGCCCTCGGTGGCGCGCACGAGGCGGGCGACCTCGTCGGACCGGTCGGCCTTGTTGAAGCAGATCAGCTCCGGCACCTCGCCCGCGCCGATCTCGCCGAGCACGTCGCGCACCGCGTCGATGTGGCTCTGCGGATCCGGCGCCGAGCCGTCGACCACGTGCACCAGCAGATCGGCCTCGGCGGCGACGCGCAGGGTCGACTTGAACGACTCCACGAGCTGGTGCGGCAGCTTGCGGACGAAGCCGACGGTGTCGGTGAGCAGCACGGCCTCGCCGCCCGGCAGCTGCAGGCGCCGAGTGGTGGCGTCGAGCGTGGCGAACAGCCGGTCCTCGACGAGCACCCCGGCGCCGCTCAGCTGGTTGAGCAGCGTGGACTTGCCGGCGTTCGTGTAGCCGACGATGGCCACCTGGGCCGCCCGACTGCGCGTCCGCTGCTTGTGCTGCGTGTCGCGCTGGTGGCTGATGGCGCGGAGGTCGGCCTCGAGCTTGTGGATGCGACGGGTGATGCGCCGGCGGTCGGTCTCGAGCTGGGTCTCGCCCGGACCACGGCTGCCGACCCGGGCGCCGCCACCCGCCGACATGCCGCCCGCCTGCTGCGAGAGCCCCTTGCCCTTGCCGCGCAGCCGGGGCTGCAGGTACCGGAGCTGAGCCAGCTCGACCTGGGACTTGCCCTCCACGCTCGAGGCGTTCTGGGCGAAGATGTCGAGGATCACGGCGGTGCGGTCGAGGGCGGTGCGCCCGAGCTGCTTCTCGAGGTTGCGCTGCTGCGCCGGCGACAGCTCGTCGTCGAACACCACGGTGTCGCAGTCGAGCGCCTCGGACAGCTCCTTCAGCTCGGCCACCTTGCCCTTGCCGAGGTAGGTGGCCGGGTCCGGGTTCGCCCGACGCTGGAGGATGCGGCCCACGACGTCGGCGCCGGCGGTGTCGACGAGCATCGCCAGCTCGTCGAGGTCGAGCTCGGTGCGCTCGGGATCGCCCCCGCCGAGCGTGACGCCGACGACGATGATCCGCTCCCGGAAGGACCGGTCGATGAGGGCTCCGGACGTGCCGCCGTAGTCGCCGAACGCGCCACGGTGCGACTCCTCCTCGTCGGCGTCGATCAGGTCCGAGAAGTCGTCGTCGACCTCGTGCGGTGCGCCGTCCCAAGGCGTGTCGAGGTCGTGGTCCAGGTCGCCCGGCTGCGGCTCGTCCACGCCGGTGGGATCCGAACCGCTCACGAGGTCACCACGATGCCGGCGATGAAGACCGACGGACCCCGCAGGACCATCGGGTCGCCCACCGCGACCTGCACGTCGCCGCCGGGCATGTGCACGGTGACCCGCTCGCCGACCAGGCCCCAGTCGTGGGCCGCCCGGGCGACGGCGGTGGCCCCGGTGCCGCACGCCTCGGTGACCCCGGCGCCGCGCTCCCAGACCCGCATGGTCATGGCGTCGTCCTCGCCCGGCGTGGGCGCCACGAAGTGCACGTTCATGCCGCCGTCGAACGCCGACTCCTGCTCGGCGCCGGCCGCGGCGAGGTCGATGGCGGCCGGGTCGTCGACGAGGAGCACCAGGTGCGGGTTGCCCAGGTCGAACGTGGCCCGCTTGCGCTCCCCGGCCACCGCCTCGGACGGCCGGTCGGGTGACGGGCCGGTGACGGCGGGGCCCATGCCGACGCTCGCCTCGATGGTGCCCTGGTGGCGGGCCGGGGTGTTGGTGGCGGCGTACTCGACGGTGCGCAGCCCGCCATCGGTGAGGATGGTGAAGGTGCCCCGCTCCTGGTTGCGGCGCAGCGCCTCGGCCTGGGCGAAGCAGCGGATGCCGTTGCCGCTCATCTCGGCGATCGACCCGTCCGCGTTCACGAGCAGCATGACCAGGTCGACGCCGTCGGCCGCCGGCCCGTGGAGCCCGACGAGGAGGCCGTCGGCCCCGATGCCGTGGCGCCGGTGGCACCAGCGCACGCCCCGCTCGACCCACGCCGCCCGGTCGCCGAAGGCGCCTGCGTCGTCGGTGAGGTGGACGAGGAAGTCGTTGCCGAGACCGTGGTGCTTCGTGAGGCGGAACGTCATGGTCCCACCAGTCTCGCAGCCCGACCCCCGATTGCCGACCCTGATTCGCACCCACCCGTCCCCCGGCCCGCCACCCCCCACCGGCACGGCGTGCGCTCGCCCGCCCCCACGACCCCCGAACGCACCCACCCCCACCGCCCCCACCCGACCCGCGTGCGCCCCCACGCCCCCACGACGCCCGAGCGCACACAACCCCAACTCCGGGCCCGAACCGCGTGCGCCCGCACGCCCCCACGACGCACGAACGCACGCGCCGTGCCCACTCGGGTCCCGTGCGATCGAGCGTCACCCCGACGCATGAGCGCACGCGACCTTTCCGTGTCAGACCCGCTGAGGAGCATGGTGGGATGGTCGAAGGCGCAGACGCACGAGCCGCCGCCACGGCGGCGAAGCAGCACGGGTTGCTCAACACGAACCAGGCGGTCGCCGCCGGGTTGAGCGCGACCCAGATCCGACGGCGGATCCTCACCGGCCGGTGGGAGCGCATCACGATCGGCGTGTACCGGATCCGCGGCGCGCCGACGAGGCCGGTGCAGCGGGCGATGGCCGCCGTGCTCGCACGGCCCGAGGGCGTGATCTCGCACCTCAACGCCGCAGAGCTCGCCGGACTCCGCATCACCGGTCCCCCGGTCCCGTGGCTCACCGTCCCGTCGACCTCATCGGCCCGGTCGAGCGTGGCCCGCATCCATCGGACCGACCTGCCCGACGACCAGATCACCACGGTCGACGGCGTCCGGACCACCGCCGGCGCTCGGACCCTGGTCGACTGCAGCGCCGTGCTCGGCGTCCACCGCCTTCGGAACCTCGTGGACGAGGCACTCCACCTCCGCCTCGCGACGCCCGCAGCGGTCGACGCGATCCTCGACGCCAACCGAGACCCCCGCCTCCTCCGCCGTCACGACGTCCTGCGCGACCTGGTCGAGGTCTGGCGCCCGGTCATCCGCCCGGGGAGCCCCGCCGAGGCACGCCTGCTCCGCATGCTCGACGAGTGGGGCCTTCCGCAGCCCGAGCGCCAGATCGAGGTCCGGGACCCAGACGGCGTCGTGATCGCTCGCCTCGACGGCGGCTGGTCCGACCGGCGGATCGGCCTCGAGTACGACTCGGTCGAGTGGCACGGCCCGGCGCGCTGGGCGTCCGACGAGGCGCGCCATGCCCTGGTCACCGCCCTCGGCTGGACGCTGTTCCACGTCGACAAGAGCGACATCGTCCCGGGCGCCACCCACCTCCGCGACCGCCTCGTGGCGGCCTTCATCCCCGCACCCGCCCGCGCCGCCTGACCGAGCGCACCCGCACGCCACCACGACACCCCACCGCACGCACCCGCACCGCCACGCACGCGCCTCAGGACGCACGACCCGAAGCCCGTGCGCCCGCACGCCGTCACGACACCCGACCGCACGCAACCCAGGGGAACCGGGGGCCGAACCGGCGACCGCCCACCGAGGCGCGTGCGCTCGCACGTCGTCACGACACCCGACCGCACGCAAGCCGTGCGAGACGACGGTGGAACCCGAGGCCCGTGCGCTCGCACGCCGTCACGGCACCCCACCGCACGCAACCCAGGGGAACCGGGGGCCGAACCGGCGACCGCCCACCGAGGCGCGTGCGCTCGCACGTCGCTTCGACGCTTCGACGCTCGCGGTGGAGGGTCAGGGCCAGTGGGCGGCGGTGGCGGCGAGGATGGGGGTGGTCTGGGTGGCGGGGTCGGCGTCGGCGTCGAACCAGGTGATGCGGTCGTCGCGGCGGAACCACGCTCGCTGGCGGCGGGCGAAGGCTCGGGTGCGGCGGATCGCTTCGTCCAGGGACTCGTCGAAGGTCGGCTCGGGATGCCCGGACCGCTGCGCTTCGACGAAGCGGAGCAGCTCCCGGTAGCCGAGGGCCTGGGCCGCCGTTCGGCTGAGGGACGGACCGTCGGCCAGGCGCTCGACCTCGGCGAGGAAGCCGTCGGCGACCTGCTGGTGGTAGCGGGCCTCGATGCGCTCGGCGACCACCGGCTGCGGGAGGCGGATGCCGAGCTGGCGGATCGGCGACGGCGCCCGGGTGCCGACGCCAGGCCCGTAGGACGAGAACGGCCGACCGCTGCCGAGCGTGACCTCCAGCGCCCGCACGACCCGGCGGCGGTTCGAGGGCTCCATGCGGCTCGCGGCCAGCGGGTCGAGCTCCACGAGCCGGGCGTGGAGGGCGAGCGTGTCGTCCTCGGCCTCGAGCTCGGCGGCGACGTCGGGGAACCGGCCGGGGATCTCGAAGCCGTCGATCACGGCCTGGAGGTACAGCCCCGTCCCCCCGACCAGGACCGCTCGCCGGCCCCGGGCCGCGATGTCGGCGAGGGCCTCGGCGACGGCCCGCTGGAAGGAGTGGACCTCGAACGGCTCCCAGGGGTCGACGAGGTCGATGACGTGGTGGCGGATCTCGGCCTGCTCGGCGGCGGTGGGCTTGGCCGTGCCGAGGTCCATCCCCCGGTACACCTGCATGGAGTCGACCGACACCAGCTCCACGTCGCCGCGGTGGCGGGCGATCGCCATCGCCAGGGCCGACTTGCCTGATGCCGTGGTCCCCACGATGGCGAGCGGCGGGGGCGCGCCGTCGGGGAGGAGGCGGTGGCGGTGCTCACCCATCGGTGGAAGCCCGGTCGGCGGCGAGGGTGCGTTCGAGCTGGCCGAGGCTGTCGTCGAGCCCGCCGGGACGTGCCCGCCCGAGCCAGGCGGCGCGCTGCGCTTCGATCGCATCGGCGAGGTCGTCGGCCCGGTCCGCAGCGGACGGCCCGCGCTCCCCCTGGAGGCGCCACGCCCCCTGGCGGGCGAGCCGCGCTGCCGCCCGCAGCTCGGCCACCGCCTGGGTGCCGTGCTCGCCAGCAGGCGCCGCCCGATCGAGCCTCGCGTCGATGTCGGCGAGGCGGTCGAGCACGTCGTCGACCGCAGCCGGGTCGGGTGCGCCGGTCACGAGCAGCGGCAGGTGCGGGAGCAGCGCCGCGGCGAGCGGGCTGGCGTTGAGCGCCTTGCGACCGGTGCGCTCGCCGAGGCGGCCCAGGGCCTCCACGACACCGCCGAGCTCGCCGGCGTCGTCCCGGAAGACGTGGCGGTCCAGCACGCGGGCGACGTCGAGGTCGCGGTTGGATGCGACGCACCACGCGACGGCGCCGGCGTGGACGAGCGAGCCGTGGGTGACCGCCGGCGGGTGGTGGTGGCCGTGATCGCCCCAGGCCGTGATCAGGCAGCCGCCGGCGCCGTGGCGCACCGCGGTCTCCACCGCATCGACGTGGTTGTCGACCGCGTTCTGCCAGCGGCCCACGAGCGAGTTCCAGTCGCCGGTGCCGGGCGCCACCCAGAACGGGATCCCGGCGGCGACGAGCGGCGCGACGTTCGCCTCGAAGCCGCCGGAGGCATCGGTGTCGATGCCGAGGTCGTGCAGCACGGCGGCCAGGTCGGGCGGCACGTCGGGGCCCGCATCGGTCGGGGTGGGCGCCTCGTAGACCCAGGCCACCGGCACGATCCCGTCGGGCAGCTGCGCAGCCAGCGCGGGGTGGCGGCGGATCACGTCCGCCCAGACCTGCACCTCGTACCCGTCGTCGAGGAGGGGGTCGGCGAGGCGCCGGACGTGCTCGATGTAGACGGCGCCCCGGCCCCGTTCGGCGCACTCGGCGGCGCTCGCCCCCCGCCCGAGCTCGAACGTCTCGTCGCACCCGATGTTGACCCGCCGGCTGCGCACGCACGCGAGCTGCTCCCGCACCAGGTCCAGCGCGAACGCGGCGTTCTCCGGCGTGGGCGCGAGGACGCTGGGCGGGAGACGGAGGCCGGGCACGACCTCCACGCCCTCCGGCGCCTCGGCTCGCGCCAGGTGCTGCGGGTGGCGCAGCCAGCGCTCGAAGTGCCCGAAGCAGTTGCGGTTGACCACCAGCTCGATGCCGGACGCCTGGCAGCGGCCGTCGAGCCACGAGAGGTCGTCGGCAGTGAGCGGCGAGGCCTCGGCCCACACCTCCTCGTGGCCGGCGTGGGCGAAGGTGTGCTCGATGTAGAGCTGCAGCTGGTTGCCGCGGACGAGCGCCAGGACGTCGATGAGCTCGTCGAGCGCGGTGCGGGTGGGCACCCGGTCGCGGCTGACGTCGAGCATGAACGCCCGGACCAGGAGGTCGGGGTGGTCCTCGACGTGCACGCCGAGGACCCGACCGCCGATGGGGCGCTCGGTCAGCTGCCCGAGGAGCGCCAGGCCGTAGCGCAGCCCGGCGTCGTCGCGGTGGGCGATGGTGGCGCCGCGGTCCTCGGTGATGTCGAGCCGGAAGCCCTGGGCGGGCAGCGACGGATCGACCACGGAGGCGACGGGGCAGTCGTCTGCCGGGGGGCCGATGCCGGTCGGCACGAGCACCCGGGGCCGGGGAACCAGGTCGAGGTCGCCGAGATCGAGGGACCACGTGCTCATGGCCGGACCTTAGGGGCGAGGTTCAGCCGGCGGTGACGGGGATGCGGGTGCGGTGGCGGGCGGCCGCCGTGACCGCGACCAGGTCGCCCCGGAGGAAGTGCGGTGCCGCGCCCGTGACGAGCACGTCGGCGTACGTGCCGACCCGCAGCGGCGACGCGCTGGCGAAGTGGACCAGCTTGTTCTGCCGGGTCCGGCCCGTGATGACCGACGGGTCCTTGCGCGACGGGCCCTCGACGACGACCTCCTCGACGAGGCCGATGCGGGCTTCGTGCCTGCGGAGGGCGCTGCGCTCGAGCACCGCCTTCAGCCGGTCGAAGCGCTCGGCCACGACGTCCGGGGCGACGAACTGGTCGACCATCTCGGCCGCCTCGGTGCCGGGCCGGGGCGAGTAGATGAAGGTGTAGGCGGAGTCGTACTCGGCGGCGGCGGCCAGCTCGAGCGTCTGCTCGAAGTCGTCGTCGGTCTCGCCGGGGAACCCGACGATCAGGTCCGTGGTGACGGCCAGGTCGGGCATCGCGGCCCGCGCTGCGGCGAGCTTCTCGAGGTAGCGCTCGGCCGTGTAGCCCCGGTGCATGGCGGCCAGCACCCGGTCGCTGCCGGACTGCACCGGCAGGTGGAGGTGCTCGCACACCTCGGGCGTCTCGGCCATCGCCGCGATCGTCTCGGGCCGCAGGTCCTTCGGGTGCGGGCTCGTGTAGCGGACCCGGCGGATGCCGTCGACGGCACCGACCTCGCGCAGCAGGTCGCTGAACAGCGGGCGCACCCGCACGTCTTCGCCCGCCTGGCGAGCAGCGAGCGTGAGGTCGCGGCCGTAGCTGTTCACGTTCTGGCCGAGCAGCGTCACCTCGGTGACGCCCGTGCCGGCCAGGTCCCGGACCTCGTCGACGAGCCGGGCGAACGGGCGGGAGATCTCCTCGCCTCGGACGGCCGGGACGATGCAGAACGCACACGAGTTGTCGCAGCCGATCTGGATCGTGACCCAGGCGGTGTAGCCCTCGTCGCGGCGGGCGGGCATCGCCGACGGGAACAGCTCGTGGTCGTCGGCGACCGTGGCCTCGAGGATCTCGGTGAGCGGACCCTCCTCGCGGCTCAGGTGGAGGAGCTCAGTGGCGCGGTGGACGTTGTGGGTGCCGAAGACCAGGTCGACGTAGGGCGCCCGCTCGCGGATGCCTTCCTTGTCCTTCTGCGCCAGGCAGCCGGACACGACGATCTCCATCCCGGGTCGACGGTCCTTCAGCGACTTCAGGTGGCCGAGGGTGCCGTAGAGCTTGTTGTCGGCGTTCTCGCGGATGCAGCACGTGTTGAGCACCACGACGTCGGCCTGCTCCAGGTCGTCGGTGGCCTCCATCCCGTCCGCGTCGAACAACCCCGAGATCCGCTCGGAGTCGTGCTCGTTCATCTGGCACCCGAAGGTGCGCACGAGGTACCGCTTGGGGTCCGCAGCGGCGTCGGTCGGCTCGGTCATGGCCCGACGAGTCTACGAGGGTCCGTGTCGACCGACCCGAGTCGGGATCAGATCGGACCAACCGCCGACACGCCGAACGTCTCCCGGACGAACCGCCAGAACAGCGGCACCGCCTCCACAGGAGGGCGCTCGATCCCGTCGTCGCGTCCGGTGGGCGCGAGGTGTTCGATGCGGACCAGGCCAGGGGCCGACAGAGGACGGAGCGAACCCACCAGCTCACGGATGGCGATCACCTCGAGCGGAGGCCCCTGGATCGGCACATCGGTCACGAGGAGGTCGTGCATCGAGGTGGTGGCTGCGATCGGCTGCGCTGCACCGGACTCGATCACGCTGTCGATGATCGCCACGAGCGCATCGAGCTCGCCCCCCCTCGCTGCACGGAGCCGGGCGACGAGCCTGGTGAGGGGTGTGGCGTCACCCTCGGGGGCGATGGCGGGGATGAGCGCGGGGCGAGGTCCAGTACCGCGAATGGCGGGTCCATCGGCGCGCAGCGAGGGAGAAGGTCCCAGCCTCGATGCTCACCACGGAAGGGTCAGCTCCATGAAGCGCACACTCCTCGCGATGGCTGCGGCGGTCGCCGTGATCGTGGCCGCCGGCTGCGAACCGCAGATGCAGATCAACCCGGTCATCAACCGGGATGCGCTCGTCCTGCACGGGACCAGCGACTCGCTCGTGCTGGTCGGCAAGATCTCGTGCACCCGGCGCGAGCCGGTGGACCTGTTCCCCACCATCACCCAGGGCGACCTCACCGATCGGCCCGCTGAGGTCAGCGTGCCGTGCGGACCCGGCCAGCCGAAGACGTACACCGCCACCTTCCGCAACCTCGCCCCCGGGTTCAAGACGGGGTCGGCGCAGGTCTCCGTCGACTTCTGCACCAACCCGTCGCGGCCGATCGACGAGGACTGCGCCACGGCGAGCCGGACGGTGGGCATCCTGGTCGTGGCGACCTGAGGCGCGGCTCGGCCGCGGGTTCGATCCCGCGGTCGCCAGCGGTCTCGTCCGCCACACTGGGGCGATGGCCGAGCGCTTCCGGGACTCGACGACGTGGCCGGACCGGTGGCCGGCGCTGGTGCGCTGCCCCCGGTGCGACGGATGTGCCCGAGCGGTTCCGGCGGCGGACGGACGAGCGGCGGTGGTGCGCCTCAGCTGCCCGTCGTGCGCGCTCGTGCGCGAGGGCCGATCCGGCGGGCCCGCCCGCGGGGAGCTGCGGCTGGGTCCGGTCGACGACGGGCGGACCTGGCGGGACCCGGACACCCGCCTCATCTCGACCTGGCCGGACACCCCCGACCAGATCCACCCGCTGTGGCTCCGCGCTCCGTGCTGCGGCGGAGAGGTGCTGTGGGCCGCGAACGAGGAGCACCTCGCCTACCTCGAGGACTACATCGGCGCCGACCTCCGCGAGCGACCCGAGGCGCGGATCTCGCCGATGGGCCGCCGCTGGGTGGGCAAGGGCCTGTCGTGGCAGCTGCCCGACTGGATGAAGGCGGCGAAGCACCGCGACGAGGTGCTTGCGACCCTCGCCGACCTGCGGGCGACGCTCCCCTCGGCCGAGCCGGGCTGACCGCCGACCCACCGCGGCGCGCACGGGGCGGGTGCGCGAGGCTGGCGCATCGACGAGGTGAGCGGCACCGCCATCGATCACGAGCGGGAACTGGTGCGGATCCTCCAGCTCGCGCACGCGGGCGAGCTGGCGGCGGCGTACGCGTACCAGGGCCACTGGCGCTCCCGGTTCGGCGAGCGCCGACGGGGCGAGCGGGAGGAGATCCAGCGCATCGAAGCCGCCGAGTGGGTCCACCGCAACGAGGTGGTCGACATGCTCACGGCCCTGGGTTCCGGCCCGGTGCCCTGGCGGGAGCGGCTCATGGCCGCGATCGGCCGGTTCTTCGGCGGGCTGTGCTTCGTGGGCGGACGCTTCCTCCCGATGTACGCCGCCGGCCGGCTCGAGGCCATGAACGTCGGCCAGTACGTCGACGCCGCCGCCCATGCCCGGGCGTCGGGCCATGGCGGGTTCGGCGAGGAGCTCGACGAGATGGTGGCCGAGGAGGCCCGCCACGAGGCCTGGTTCTCGGCCCAGTGCCGGGACCACTGGCTGCTCCCGATCGCGAGCACGATCGGCCGCTGGTCGCCCGCCGAGCTCACTCCCGAGGCCGCCGAGCTCACCTCCGAGACCGCGACCGACTGACGCGCGATCTGCCTCGCCCCGCCGATCCCAGAGGGTGGTGCCCAAGACGGCGTACGGCATCGGTTCGCACGCCGTCTCCCCCCGCTCGGGAGCGGGTCGACACGCGCCGAGGGCGCCCGGCCCCAGCTGGTCCGGACGCCCTCGACGGGTGTGGGGGGAACGCGAGGTTCCCGATTCGCCTGGTGCCGCGCAGGGTTCGGTCCGCCCTGGAGGAGGCGGTTCCGGTCCTGGGGTCCAAGCGGATGCGTGCGCTGACCCGCCCGGGTGCGGCGCGGCTTGCCGGGACGGGCGGATCAGCGGTGCGATGGCCGCCCGCTCCGGTTGGACTGGTCCGACTGGATTCGGACCCCGAAGCGGGAGCGGCCTTCGTCTGACCGTGACGGGCCGACGGCGATGGTGCCGACCCGTCGACGGTCAGTCGAGCGTGATGGGCAGGTCGTCCGGATCGACCTCGAGGTCGACATCGGCCTCGGCGTTGGGGTCGTCGTCGACGCCCACCTGGATCCGGATGCGCTCGGACACCTCGACCATGATCTCGGGGTTGTCCGACAGGAACTGCTTGGCGTTCTCCCTGCCCTGACCGAGCTGTTCGCCCTCGTAGGTGTACCAAGCACCGGACTTCTTGATGAGCCCCAGGTCCACACCGATGTCGAGCAGGGAGCCCTCACGGCTGATGCCCTTGCCGTACATGATGTCGAACTCGGCCTGCCGGAAGGGCGGGGCCACCTTGTTCTTCACGACCTTGACCCGGGTGCGGTTGCCCACGACCTCGACGCCGTCCTTGATGGACTCGATGCGGCGGATGTCGAGCCGGACCGACGAGTAGAACTTGAGCGCCCGACCGCCGGGAGTGGTCTCCGGCGAGCCGAACATCACGCCGATCTTCTCCCGCAGCTGGTTGATGAAGATGCAGATCGTGTTGGTCTTGTTGAGGTTGGCGGTGAGCTTGCGCAGCGCCTGCGACATGAGACGGGCCTGGAGGCCGACGTGGCTGTCGCCCATCTCGCCCTCGATCTCGGCCCGGGGCGTGAGGGCGGCCACCGAGTCCACCACCACCACGTCGAGCGCACCGGAGCGCACGAGCATGTCGGTGATCTCGAGCGCCTGCTCACCGGTGTCGGGCTGCGAGATGAGCAGCTCGTCGATGTCGACCCCGATGGCCCGGGCGTAGACCGGGTCCATGGCGTGCTCGGCGTCGACGTAGGCGCAGATGCCGCCGTTGCGCTGGGCCTCGGCCACGACGTGCATGGCCAGGGTGGACTTGCCCGAGGACTCCGGGCCGTAGATCTCCACGACGCGGCCGCGGGGCAGGCCGCCCACACCCAGCGCCAGGTCCAGCGCCAGGGCGCCGGTGGGGACGGTCTCGACGGCCATCGAGCCCTTCTCGCCCATCTTCATGACCGAGCCCTTGCCGAACTGCTTCTCGATGCCGGCCAGAGCCATGTCGAGTGCCTTTTCACGCTCCACTGCGTTCTCCTTCTCGTGAACCACGACGGTGTTTGTGTGGCTGCGGCGAACGCAGCGATCCGATGCGATGGACCCTACGGAGGGGGTCTGACAGCGAAGCGCCCGGGGCCGCTGCGCTGGGGTGCTCCGGCGCACCGGAACAACAGCCATGGTATTTCGAACAGGTGTTCGGAGCAAGCACCAATCACGAGAAATCCGCCGGACCCCGGCGTCGCCCGGTCGCTCCCCGCCCCGAGGCGGCCGCCCACGTCCGAGCCACGTCCGACGCACCGCCGGACGTGGCGCGACCGGGACCCAGGGCGGGAGCCGGTCAGGCGAAGGCGGCGAGGAGGAAGCCCGCGCCGAGGAGCGCCAGCACGGCGCCGTAGCCCCGCTCGAGGCGGCCGGGATCGGTGCGCAGACCGACCCGGGCGCCGTAGCGCGAGAGCGGCACCGAGCCCAGCGCGAAGGCGGCCACGACCATGGGGTCGATGTGGCCGAGCGCCAGGTGGATCAGGGTCCCCGGGACGGCGAGCACGGCGGCGACGGCGAGCGACGTGCCGAGCGCCGGCTTGATGGCCATGCCCAGCACGGCGATGAACAGCGGGGCCAGCAGGAACCCGCCGCTGTTGGCGAGCAGTCCGGCGGCGAGGCCGGTGACGACGGCGACCGCCACGATGAGGTGGCGCTGGACCGGCTCGTCGACGAGCTCGGCGCCGCCGTGGCCCGGGCGCAGGACCATGCGGACGCCGAGGACCACGATGACCGCGTCGGTCACGAGGATGAGGGCGTGGGCGTCGACGAACTTCGAGCCGATCGCCCCCACGACCGTGGCCGGGATGCCGGCGATCAGCGACCAGGTCAAGACGTTGCGGTCGATGTGGCCCTTGCGGCGGTAGCTGTCGGCGGCGACGAGCGTCCCCGGGACCGTGGCCGGCAGGGGGGCGGCGAGGGCCACGACGGGCGGCACGCCGAAGGCCACGAGGATCGGCGTGGCGAGGGCGGAGCCGCCCTTGCCGAGTAGGCCTCCCAGGAACCCGATCCCTGCGCCGACGGCCATGATCACGAGGAGGTGGGAGGTCACGCGACCAGGATCCGCCCGTTTGTTCGAGAAGTCCAAGACCAAGATTGGATGCATCCCATAGGCTGAACCTATGGATCTGCGACAGGCGGCCTACGTGGTGGCGGTGGTCGACCACGGCACGTTCACCGCGGCGGCCGCGTCGATCCCGGTCAGCCAACCCGCCCTCTCCCAGGCGATCTCGTCGCTGGAGCGGGAGCTGGGGACCGAGCTGTTCCACCGGATCGGCCGCCAGGTCACGCTCACCGCCGCGGGCGAGGCGTTCGTCGAGCCGGCCCGGCGCATGCTGCGCGACGCCGAGGTCGCGCGATCCGTCGTGGAGCAGGTCGCCGGCCTGACCGCCGGCCGCCTGGACGTGGTCGCCCTCCCCAGCCTCGTCGTGGAGCCCCTCGTCGACCTCGTCGGACGCTTCCGCCGCCTCCACCCGCAGGTGCTGGTGCGCTTGACCGAGCCCGAGGACGCCGCCGCCGTCGCCACCCTGGTCCGGAGCGGCCAGTGCGAGCTCGGGCTCGGCGACCAGGTCCCCGACGACCGCATCCTCGCGAGCGACGTGCTGGGCGAGCAGTCGCTCCTGGCCGTCCTCCCGCCGGGCACGCCGCTCAGCGCCGACCGGGACCTGCCCGTCGCCCGCCTCGCCCAGTTCCCCCTCATCACCAGCCCCAGGGGCACATCGAGCCGCCGCCTGCTCGCGGACGCCCTGCGCCAGGCCGACCCGGACACGGACCCGCGCATCGGCGTCGTCACCGAGCACCGCGAGGCCATCGTCCCGCTCGTGATGGCCGGTGCCGGCGCCGCCGTGCTGCCCGAGCCCCTCGCCCGCGCCGCGGCCACGCTCGGCGCCGTGGTCGCGCCCCTCTCCCCGCCGCTGCGCCGATCGGTCGTGCTGGTCCGCCGGTCCGGCCCCCTCTCCCCCGCCGCCCGCTCGTTCCGCGACCTGGCCATCGAACACGGCACACCGGCCGCCCAGCCGTGAACGGGCGCGCAACAGAACCCCCGGGCCGTTCGTCAGACCGGGTGTGCACGATGTGGCGGATCCCGCACCCCCGACGAGCGGTCGGCACCGCCGGACGATGACCGCTCCCGGCGGAAGCGGAACCGGAGACGCGACCGGCGAGCTGGCCGAGCTCGAGACGCTCTACCGCGAGCAGTACGAGCCGTCCGTGCGCCTCGCCCACCTGCTCGTCGGCGACCGGGGTCGGGCCGAGGAGCTGGCCCAGGACGCGTTCGTCCGCATCGCTCCTCGCCTCGGCGACGTCGACAACCCGCCCGGCTACCTGCGCACGACGATCGTCAACCTGTGCCGCGATGCCGGGCGCCGCACGAAGCGCGCCGATGCTCTGCCGGTGCCGCCCGAGCGCGTGAGCCCGGCGCCAGCGGTGCCGCCGACGTCGACGGCCGTGTGGGCCGCCCTCCAGGGCCTCCCCGAACGCCAGCGCGTCGCCGTCACCCTCCGCTTCTACCTCGATCTGCCCGACGACGAGATCGCCGACGTGCTCGGCGCCCGGCCCGCCACCGTCCGCTCGCTCGTGCACCGCGCCCTCGCCGCCCTCAAGGAGGTGGTCGCCGATGACTGACCCCACCGACCGGCCCGACCCCGCCGACGCCGCCTGGTTCCGGCGCCACCTCGACCCGGTCCTCGACGCCGAACCGATCGCCGACGCCTGGCCCCAGATCGCCGCCCGTGCCCAGGGCGTCCCACCGGCAGCGACCCGCCACGCCGAGCGCCGCTGGCTCGCCGTCGCCGCGGTCCTCGCCTTGCTGGCCGGCCTCGCGGTGGTCGTCGCCGCCACCCGGCCCGACGACGACACGACCTCGCTCCAGAGCGAGCAGCCAACGCCGACCGGCCTGTACATCCCGAAGGGCCTGCCCGAGGGGTGGAGGCTCCGCACCGCCTGGGTCGCCAAGGTGCCGACCGGCTGCGGGGTGTCCGGCCGGTCGTGGCAGCGGCCGACGAAGGACCTCCTCACCCCGCGGCTGGAGCTCTCGTACGTCCCGTGCCCGCTGCCCGACCACGACGCGCTGGGGGACCCGGGCCCCTCGCTCGGCAACGGGATCGACGAGAGCCGCATGGCCCAGCTCGAGGAGAGCCCGGCCACGCGCGTGCTCCAGTGGGACCACCACGGCACGTGGACCCTGCGCAGCGAGCAGGGCCTGTCGGAGGCGGACCTGGTCGGCGCGGCCCGAGCGATCGTGGCCGCCCCCAGCTCGACCGCTCCACCCATCGACGGCATGCAGCTGACCGGGACCAACGTCGCTCCGGGCATCCCGACCGGCCCGACCCTCGCCCTGTCGCTCATCGCCCCCGACGGCAACCGCGTGTCGTACCACCTCAACGCCCCGGGCGAAGGCCCGGTGGCCACCGCCTTCACCGTCGACGAACCCCGCGACGTGCCTGGACAGGCGCTCCCGGTCGCGCTCCGTGGGCCGGAGTGGGACGGCGTCGACGACGTGCTCCAGTCGTCCCGGACCTTCCGTCGCGGCACCGCGTTCGTCGGCGACTGGCCCGGAGCCGACCTCGAAGCGCCGCGAGTCGAGCCGATCATCGACGACCACGACCGCACCCAGCCTCAGGTGGTCGAGCAGCAGCGCGGCGCGTACGACGAGCTCCTGGTGCAGCTGATCGGCAGCCTCCGGCCGGCCACCGCCGAGGAGTGGCACGCCTTCGTCGCCACCGCCGAGAAGGTGCCCGCCGCCCGCATCACGGGCGCCGCCGACCTCACCGCCATCCTCGGCCGGGGGAAGGCCGCTCCCGAGACGACGCCCACCTCGACGACCACGACCACGCCGCCTGCGTCCGAGCCGTCCGGGCCCGACGAAGCCGGCGCGACGCGCTCGTCACCCGCGACCGTGACGCCGCCGACCGACGGCCAGCCACGGGAGCGCTACTCCGATCTCACCGGGCTCGAGGTCCAGCTCCAGTTGGCGGGCCCGACGGTGCAGGCGATCGTGCCGACCTCCGCCGTCCTCCGCATCCGCAACACCACGGACCACACCATCGCGATCGGCGGCTGCAGCCTCCGCTCGCTCCGCTGGGGACTGCTCCCCCGGGGCGAGTCCGGGATGCTCGAGCAGGACCAGACGGACGACTGCCAGCAGGATGCGGGCACCCGGTTGCAGGCCGGCGCCACCAGCGTGGTGCCCCTCGCCGGTCCGACGTCCTCCGGCTTCACCGCCCGGGGTCTGGGAGACGACCCGCACGGGCCCTTCCGGGGGACGCTGCCCGGTGGCGACTACACCGCGATCGCCGTGCTGCCGGGGGCGACGGGCGACATCCGGGTGGAGATCCCGGTGCAGGTCCTGCCTCCGCCCTGTCCGATGACCGACGCCGAGTCGGATGCCTACCGCGGCCTCCCGACCGGCGAGGCGTCAGCGGCGATCCGGCGCGATGGCCGGACGCCCACCGTCGTCTCCGAGGACGGCGTCGGCAAGGGGACCGGGTGGGACCTCGACTGCTCCCGGGTCCGGCTCCAGGTGGTGGACGACGAGGTCGTCGACTACGCCTTCGGCTGAACCGGCGGCTGAACCGCCGTCAGCCTTCGCTGCCGAACGGGTCGGGGTCGCGGCGGGAGCCGAGGAGCTTCAGGCGCAGGGCGTTCATCGCGGTGATGACGGTGAACTGGCGGATCTGGAGGCGGTCGCCGAAGAGGGGGACGTGGAACGCCTCGGGCCCGGCCTCGTCGGACAGCGGGCCGAGGTCGATGGCGACGAACACCGCGCCGACGGGGTGGCCCTCCTGCTCGTCGGGACCGGCCACGCCGGTGACGGCGATGCTCACGTCGGCACCCAGCACCTCACGTGCCCCGACCGCCATGGCCGACGCCGCTTCGAGCGAGACCACCGGCCCCTCGGGCACGTCGAGGACGTCGAACTTCACCTGCGACGCGTACGACACGATCGACCCGCGGAACACGTCGGACGCGCCGGGGACGTCGGCGACGCGCGAGCCCATCATCCCGCCGGTGAGCGACTCGGCCAGGCCGAGCGTGAGCGGGCGGCCCAGGCCCAGCCGCTCCCCTGCCGCACGCAGCTCCTTCAGGACCGAGGCCTCGATGGTCTCGTCGTCGACGCCGAACACCAGGTCGCCCAGCACGGCGCGGATCTCCCGCTCCTCCTCGGCCACCAGCGCCTCGGCCGACGCCGCATCGGGCGCCTTCGCCGTGAGGCGCAGCTTGATGCCCTCGATGCCGCTGGCGTTGTAGGCGAGCGTCGGGTTGCCCGAGCCGTCGAGGATCGCGATGCGCCCGGCCAGCCGCTCGGCCAGCCCGGACTCGCTCTCGCCCCACGTGCGCAGGGTGCGGCTGAAGATGGTGGACGAGTCGCCCGACCGGCGCTGCAGGTCCGGGACGATCGCCGCCAGCACCAGCTCCCGCATCTCGCGGGGCACGCCGGGGACGGCGTAGAGCACCTTCTCCTGGCCCTCCCACGTGACCGGGCAGATGAGCCCGGGGGCGGTGCCGGGCTGCGGGTCGCGGATCGCCGTGGCACCGACCGGCACCTCGGCCTGACGGAGGTTGTTCATCGGCATGCGCCGGCCCCGCGAGGTGAACATGAGCTCGATGCGGGCGGCGACCTCGTCGTCGAGCTCGAGGTCGACGCCCATCACCTTGGCGATGGCCTCCTTGGTGATGTCGTCCTGCGTGGGGCCGAGGCCACCGCAGCAGATGACGGCGTCGGAGCGGCTGAGCGCGAGCTCGAGGGTGGCCACCATCCGGTCCATGTTGTCGCCGACCTTGGTCTGGAAGAGCGAGTCGATCCCGGCGATGGCGAGCTGCTCGCCGATCCACGAGGAGTTGGTGTCGACGATCTGCCCGAGCAGCAGCTCCGTCCCGATGGCGACCACTTCACAGCGCATGCGCCGCACCCTAGGGCGAGCCCGAACCGAATCAGGTCGTTCGGGCCGCACCACGCGGCTCAGGTGACCCGATTCGGCAGGTGCACCCGGGTTCGGCGGTGAATCAGGTCGTTCGAGCCGCACCACGCGGCTCCGGTGACCCGATTCGGTCGGGGTCGGGGTCGGAGTCGGGGGTGGGGGCGGTCAGGCGGAGGGGGTGGCGGGGGTGCGGCTCATGGTGGTGGCAGCCGAACGCCCGTCGAGGAGGTACTGGGCGCCGGAGGCCCAGGTGAGGCCGACCGCGACCCACAGGGTGACGGTGGCGAGCATGTGGTAGTCGCCCGTGATCGGGAACAGGGCGAAGGCCACCGCGAACTCCTGCACCACCGTCTTGAGCTTGCCGAGGGGGCGGGCCGGCACGGCGAGGCCCTGGCGGGCGAGGTGGGTGCGGTACATGCTGATGGCGATCTCGCGGACGGCGATCAGCAGCACCGGCACGATCCAGAACCGGCCGGCGGCCACGAGCGCGAACAGCGCGCCGAGCACGAGCACCTTGTCGGCGAGCGGGTCGAGGAACGCACCCGAACGGGTGGTGCCGTGCTTGCGGGCCAGGTGGCCGTCGATGCCGTCGCTGAACGCCAGCACCGTCCAGAACGCCGCGGCGGCCCAGGACGTGGGCTCCTCGACGATCATCACCAGCAGCGCCGGCGTCAGGATCAGCCGGAGCATCGTGATCATGTTGGCGGGGGTCAGCAGCGCACCCGGTCCGTAGCGATCATCGATGGGCACCGGTCCAGAGGTCCCCAGCTCGTCCCCCAACGCCATCGCTTCGCTACTCCGCTTCCAGATCCGGGCCCAGCGCACCGGTGACGGTGAGCGTGGCCAACGTACCCGCCGCGAGGTGGTCGGGAACACCGATGACGCCGTCGATCTCCGGAGCCTCTCGGTGCGAGCGCGCGGTGCCGGGGGTGTCCACGAGGACTTCGACCCGCGAACCGATGAGATCGTCACGTTTCCGCGCGGTGATGCCGTCCTGGAGCTCCCGAAGCTCGGCGAGGCGGTCAGCCACGAGCTCCTCGTCGACCTGGTCATCGAGGTCCGCCGCGTAGGTGCCGTCCTCCGGCGAGTAGGCGAAGAACCCGCACCAGTCGACCTCGGCCTCCTCCACGAACCGCAGCAGCTGGTCGTGGTCGTCCTCGGTCTCGCCCGGGTAGCCGACGATGAAGTTGGACCGGAAGGCGGCCTCGGGCTCCCGGGCCCGGATGTCGGTGATGCGGCGCAGGAACTTGTCGCCGTTGCCCCAGCGGCGCATGCGGCGCACGAGCGGCGGCGACACGTGCTGGAGCGAGAGGTCGAAGTACGGGACGCCGGTGGCGCAGATGGCGTCGATCAGCCCGTCGGTGAGGTCCGAGGGGTACAGGTACAGCAGCCGGGTGCGGGCGACCCGCTCCGAGACGGCGTGCACCAGCGGGACGATCGACCGCTCGCCGACGCCCTGGTCCCGCCCGTAGGCGGCGAGGTCCTGGGCGACGAGCACGATCTCCTTGGCGTCGAGCGCCTCGACCTCGTCGAGGATCACGTCGAGCGGCCGGGACCGCTGCGGGCCGCGGAAGCTGGGGATGGCGCAGAACCCGCAGGCCCGGTCGCAGCCCTCGGCCACCTTCACGTACGCCCACGGCCGGGTGGACCGGGGCCGGGGCAGGTTCAGCAGGTCGAAGTCCGGCAGCGACGGCTTGCGCCCGATCTCGACCGCGGTCGACGTCTCCGACGCGGCCATCGGACCGTGGTCGTGGTCGTGCCCGTGGTCGTCGAGGGCGTGGCCGAAGCCGGCGACCAGGTCGATCTCGGGCATGGCCTCGGTGAGCTCGTCGCCGTAGCGCTCGGCCATGCAGCCGGTGACGACGAGCCGGGCGCCCTCGCCCTTGTGCTCGGCGAGCGAGAGGATCGTGTCGATCGACTCCTGCCGGGCCTCGCCGATGAAGGCGCAGGTGTTGACGACGAGGAGGTCCGCCTGGTCCGGATCGTCGGTCGCGGCGAAGCCGTCGGCGCCGAGCTGGCCGACGAGCTTCTCGGAATCGACCTCGTTCTTGGGGCACCCGAGGGTGACCAGGTGGTACCGCGACATGGTCCAGCAACGCTACCGGCCGGCCTCCCGAACGGGAGAAGCGAACGCGGGCGGAGGGCCGGTGCTGCCGGCTCGCGTAGGTTCCGGGGTGCATGGAGCTCCGGATCGATCCGCTCACCGGCGTGCAGGTGCAGGTCACCGGCAGCCGCCAGAACCGGCCCAACCGGCCGACGTCGGACTGCCCGTTCTGCGTGGGCGGGACCGAGGCCCCCGACCCCTACGTGGTGAAGGCGTTCAAGAACCGGTGGCCGTCGTTCCCCGACGAGCGGTGCGAGGTCGTGCTGTACGCCCCGGATCACGACGCCCGCCTCCCCCACCTGCCGCCCGAGCACGTCCGCCTCGTGGTCGACCTGTGGGCCGAGCGCACCGCAGCGCTGGGCGCCCGCGACGACCTGGCCTACGTCCTCGTGTTCGAGAACAACGGCGAGGCGGTGGGTGCCACGATCCCGCACCCGCACGGCCAGATCTACAGCTACCCCGACGTGCCGGCGCTCCCGGCCACCGAGCTGGCCCGGCTCGCCGACGGCCACCGCCTGCTCGAGGACGACCGCCCGGAGCTCACCGTGATCGAGCGCGACGGCTGGCGGGCGTGGGTGCCCTCGGCGCCGATCTACCCCTACGGCATGCGCGTCGCCCCGATCGAGCCCCGCCCCGACCTGCCGTCGCTCGACGACGCCGACCGCGACGCGTTCGGTTCGGTGTTCACCGAGGCGCTGCGGCGGCTCGAGCACGTCTTCGACCCGCCGATGCCCTACGTGTTCTGGATCCACCAACGGCCCTTCGACGCCGGCGCGTGGCCCGGAGCGTGGATGCACGTGGAGATCGCCGGCCCCCACCGGGCGCCCGGCGTGATGCGCTACGTCGCCGGCGCCGAGCTGGGCAGCGGCGCCTACCTGAACCCAGTCGCCCCCGAGGACGCCGCGGCCAACCTGCGGAGCGCGGCGCCGTGACCGACGGGCAGCGCATCACCGCCGTCGGACCGGGCCGGGTCAACCTGATCGGGGAGCACACCGACTCGAGCGGCGGCCTGGTCCTCCCCCTGGCCATCGACCTCGCCACCACCATCACGGGCACCCGGGGCGGCGACGAGGTCGTCCTCGTCTCGCCCGACGAGGAGCATCCGGCGGTCGTCTCGCTCGACGTCGTCGATCCCGCGGCGGCCACGCCCGGCTGGGCCCGCTACGTCGCCGGCGTGGTGGCCCAGCTGCGGCCCACGGAGGGGTTCGTGGGCGAGGTCACCACCACGCTGCCCATCGGTGCGGGCCTGTCGTCGAGCGCCGCGCTCGAGGTGGCGCTCGCCCTCGCCCTCGGCTTCGAGGGCTCGCCCGTCGACCTCGCCCGCCTCACGCAGCTCGCCGAGCACCAGGCCTCGGGGGTGCCCTGCGGGATCATGGACCAGCTCGCCTCGGCGGCTGGGGTCGACGGGCACGCGCTCCTGATCGACTGCCACGAGCTCACCGTCACGCCCATCGCCGTGCCCGACGACGTGGAGATCCGAGTCATCCACTCGGGCCAGGCGCGCCAGCTCGCGGGCTCGGCCTATGCCAAGCGGACCGAGTCCGTCGCCGCCGCCGAAGCGGTCCTGGGTCCGCTCCGCCTCCTCGCCGATCCGGCCGCCGCGGACGAGCTCACCGACCCCGTGCTCCGGCGCCGGGCGCGCCACGTGATCACGGAGAACGCTCGGGTGCGGGCCGTCGGCGAGGCGCTGCCCGCTGGTGACCTCGCGGCCGTCGGTGCGGCGCTCGTCGCGAGCCACGTGTCGCTCCGCGACGACTTCGAGGTGTCCACCCCCGTGCTCGATGCGCTGGTCGACCGGCTCAACGGCACCGACGGCGTCATCGGCGCCCGCCTCACCGGCGCCGGCTTCGGAGGCTGCGTCGTCGCGCTCACCGAACCCGGCGCGCTCGACGAGGGCTGGCTCGTCCACGCGGCTGCCGGCGCCCGCGTCACGGCCTGACCCGCCTCCGACGGTCAGGGGCGATCGAGGGCGGTGGCGATCGCAGCATGGAGCCGGCGGCGGGCCGCCGGTGTGCGGACGCCCCACCAGAACAGGTCCTGGCCGTCGACCTCGACCACCGGGGCGACCTCGCGGAACGCATCGAGGTGGATCGCCTTGAACGCGTAGGGCTCGGTGGGCGCGAGGACGACGTCGGCGCCGCGCTCGACGATGTCGGCCAGCTCGACCGTCGGGTACCGCTCCCCCTCGGCGCCGGAGCGGCCGAACGCGTTGGCGACGCCGATCGATGCGAGGAGCGACGAGCCGTACGTGTCGCCGGCGATCGTCATCCACGGCCGGCGCCAGATGGGGATGAACGCCCGCAGCTCGAGCGGCGGCAGCGGCTCGTCGGCCGCCTCGACCGCCGTGTCGATGCCCACCGCGGCGGCCAGCGCCTCCAGCTCCGGCGCGACCTCGTCGACCGAGCGGGGCGAACAGGCGTGCACGGCGAGCCCGGCGGCGCGCAGCGCCTCGGCATCCTCCCGGCGGTTCTCCTCGTCGTTGACCACGACCAGGTCCGGGGCGAGGGCGACGATGTCGTCGATCTCGGGGTTCTTCGTCCCGCCCACCGCCCGGATCTCGGGCTGCTCGCAGAACCGCGTGCACGCGACCGGCACGACGTCCCAGGCCAGCAGCGTCTCGGTGACCGACGGGACCAGGCTCACCACGCGCGGCGTGGGGCGGTGCCCGCTCACATGCGGTCGAGCAGCTCGGCCTTCTTCCGGGCGAACTCGGCGTCGCTCAGCACGCCGCGCTGGTGCAGCTCGGAGAGCTGGTCGATCTGCTCGGGGATCGTGTGGGCCTTGGTGGCGTCGACCGGAGCCGCGTGGGGCTGCCCGCCGCGCATGCGGTCGAACTTGCGGTTCTCGTTCGCCTCCATCTGGACGTAGATCTCCTTCTGGACCACGTTCGGACGGCGGACGTTCTCGAAGTGGTTGGCGCCGGTCTCCGACGCCGACTCGACCGTGAGGTCGCCCGCGCCCACCAGGCGCTCGAGCGGGCCCTGGCTGAAGAGCACGGTGTTGACCCGGTCGAGCGGGATGTCGGTGCCGCGCTTGGCGATGATGCCCTCGCGGTTGATGATGCGATCGGTGGTGAGCACGAAGTGCGTGGTGGTCCAGCGCGCGTAGGTGAGCAGGAACCACGCGCCGCACACCAAGAAGGCGATGCCGGCCACGTAGTTGCTCGCCTGGTCGAGGAAGCCGTCGCCGGAGGTCACGGCGATGACCCCGATGCCGAGCAGGATCACCGCCAGGAACACGCCGGACGACAGCGCCATGAAGAGGAGGTGCGGACGCAGGTCCAGCACGATCTCTTCACCTTCGTTGAGGAGCTTCGGAGGAAAGGCCACGGGGTGAGTGTAGGCCCGTCCTGCCAGGGGGTTCCGTGACGATCGGGCCTCCCGGCGCCCTACGCTCCGGAGGTGGACCCCGACCGGCTGCTCGACGGCCTCGACCCCTCCCAGCGACGGGCCGTGACCACCGATGCCCAGCCGCTCGCCATCCTCGCGGGCGCCGGTTCGGGCAAGACGCGGGTGCTCACCCGGCGCATCGCCCACCGCTGCGCGACGGGCACCGCCGACGCCCGCCACGTCCTCGCCCTGACCTTCACCCGGAAGGCGGCGTCGGAGCTCGACACCCGCCTCCGCGCCTTCGGCCTCCGCGACCTGCCGGCGGCCGGCACGTTCCACGCCGTCGCCTACGCCCAGCTCCGCACCCGATGGAGCAGCGCGGGGATGGCGGCCCCCACGCTCCTCGACCGCAAGGCCCGGATCCTCGGGCGCATCCTGGGCGGCACCACCCGGGTGAACGCCGCCGACCTGGCCGCCGAGATCGAGTGGGCCAAGGCCCGACTCGTCTCGCCCGACCGCTACCCCCTCGCCGCCGCGCAAGCCGATCGGCGGCTCCCCGTCGAGCCGGACCGCATCGCCGAGTGGTTCCGCCGCTACGAGGCCGAGAAGCGCAAGCGCGGGCTGGTCGACTTCGACGACCTGCTCAGCCAGTGCGCCGACGCGATCCTCACCGACCCCTCGTTCGCCGCCGCCCAGCGCTGGCGCTTCCGCCACCTGTTCGTCGACGAGTTCCAGGACGTCAACCCGCTCCAGGAGCACCTGCTCGCGGCGTGGCTCGGCGACCGCCCCGACCTGGCCGTCGTCGGCGATCCGAACCAGGCGATCTACTCGTGGAACGGCGCCGAGCCCACGTTCCTGACCGAGTTCGCGGTGCGCCACCCCGGCGCCGAGGTCGTGCAGCTGGGGCACTCGTACCGCTCGACGCCCCAGATCCTCCACACCGCCGCCGCCGTGCTCTCGGGCGGCCGCGCCGGCTCCCGTCACGACCTCCAGCCGCACCGCGCCGACGGTGCCGTGCCCGCGGTCGTCGGCTACGCCACCGACCTCGACGAGGCCAACGGCATCGCCCGGGCGGTGCACGACAACCACGTGCCCGGACGACCGTGGTCGTCGCAGGCCGTCCTCGTGCGCACCAACGCCCAGACCTCGGTGATCGAGGCGGCGTTCCGGCGCGCCGCGATCCCCCACCGGGTGCGCGGCGCCGCCCAGTTGCTCGACGACCCCGAGGTGCGCGACCTGCTCGGCCGCCTCGACAAGCTGCGCGAGCCGCTCGCCACCACCCTCACCGACCTCGAGGCGTCCGTGGCGAACCAGCGGGCCGACCTGCTCGAGGCGCTCGAGGACGACGACCGCTACGACGACGAGGACGAGATCGGCCCCCAGGTCGACGAGACGTCGGCGGCCGGTCGGCGCATCGCCTCGTTCGAGCAGGTCCTCCGGCTCGGACGGGACCTCCTCGTGGTCGACCCGGCGGCGCGCACCGACGGGTTCAGCGGCTGGCTGCGCGCCACCCTGCGCGAGGACGGGCCCGAGGCTGCCGACGCGGTCAGCATCCTCACGTTCCACGCGGCCAAGGGCCTCGAGTGGCCCGTGGTGCACCTGGCCGGTGTGGAAGCCGGCTTCGTGCCCATCAGCCACGCCAAGGCACCGGCCGAGCGCGAGGAGGAGCAACGGCTCTTCTACGTCGCGGTGACCCGTGCCGCCGACGTGCTGCGCTGCACGTGGGCCGAGGTGCGCACGTTCGGCGCGCAATCCGTCGACCGCCGGCCGTCGCCCTACCTGGCGTGGATCCGCGGCGCGGCCGGCGAGCTCGCCCGCGAGGTCACCCACGCCGAGGACCCCCTCGCCGCCGTCGCCGCCACCCGAGCCGAGCTGAGCCGCGCCGACCTCGGCGAGCGTCCCCTCCACGATGCCCACCTGGTGCGCACCGCGCTGCAGGCGTGGCGCGCCGAGGTGGCCCGCCAGGCCTCGGTGCGCCCGACGGTCGTGCTCTCCGACAAGGCGCTCGAGGCGATCGTGCGCACCCGGCCGACCACCCTCGACGAGCTGGCGGCGGTGCGCGACGTCGGCCTGTCCACGCGGGAACGGCACGGGGCTAGGTTGCTCGCGGTCGTGGCCGGCGAGGCCGACGACGTGCCGGCGTCCGATCCGCTCACCGGCACCTGACCGCCGCACCCAGCGGAGACACCGAGTGCAGTTCCAGATCAGCCAGGACTTCCGCCACGACCGTCGCGCCGTCGACGAGGCGTACGCGGACCCGGACCTCTACCCCACCCTCGTCGGACTGCCGAACCTCGGCGGCATGGAGGTCCGTGGCGAGGAGCGCCACGGCGACACGGTCCGCCTCAAGATCCACACGATGTTCGTCCGCGAGTTCTCGCCCGCCGTCGCTGCGGCCATCGACCCGAGCAAGCTGTCGTGGACCCAGGACTCGACCTTCGACCTGGCTGCCGGGACGGCCACGTTCCGGTTCCTGCCCGACAACTACGCCGACCGGTTCTCCGCCCAGGGCACCACCCGCACGGTGGCCAAGGGCGACGGCGCCACCCGCACGCTGAGCGGCGAGGTCAAGGTGCGGGCTCCGCTGGTGGGCGGCCGGGTCGAGAAGGCCATCGTCGAGGGGCTCGAGGAGTACCTCGCCGCCGAGGCCGCGCTGGTCGATGCGTTCATCGACCGCGCCGCCCCCGAAGCGCCCTAGCGGATCTCCTCACCGCGGGCCTGGCGCTCCGCGATCAGATCGAGGAACTGGCCGGGCTGCATGGCGATGAAGGTGCCCTTGGCGGTCGCCGTCACCCGGCCGTCGACGATGATCGACCCCTCGGTGAAGATCTTGCGGCGCTCGACGCCGACCAGCCGGCCCTCCATCCGCAGCAGGGTCTTCAGCGGCGTCGGCGACTCGTACCGCACCGTCAGCGTGCCGGTCATGCCCGGCGCGCCCGAGAGCGACTGGGTCGCGCCGAGCAGCTCGTCGAACGCTGCCGCCACGTACCCGCCGTGCACGCAGCCGGGCGGGCCCTCGTACGCCTGGCCGAACACGACCTCGGCGACGATGACGCCGTCCTCCTCGCGTACGGTCATCGGCGGCGCGAGCGGGTTGGCGATGCCGATCAGTGGACTGTGGTCGTAGAGCGGGTCCTCGCGGCCGCCGGCGTTGGCCATCTCGGAGAAGCCGTAGAGCGAGCCCTGGTGGTAGCCCTCGAAGCGGTCGGCTGCCGCCCGCACCTCGGTGGTCGCGGCGGCGATGACGTCGTCGGGCGCGTCGGTCGCCACGAGCCGGTCGACGAGGTCGCGGGCGGCGTCGGCGAGGTCCTTCAGCGCCTCGCGCCGCGGCGACAGGTCGCCGGCGGCCGCGGCCCGCAGCCGCTTCGTGACCATGGCCAGGCGCTCGGGGTCGGCCTCGCCGGTCATCTTCGGGAGGTACTCGGTCGGGGGTGGCTGCTCGCTCACGAGGCTGCTCCGAGGTGGGGGAAGCGACCGGTCAGTCGGCCAGGTCGATGATGACGGGTGCGTGGTCCGAGGGCTTCTCGCCCTTGCGGGCCTGGCGGTCGATGGTGGCGAACACGGCCCGCTCGGCCACCGGCTCGGTGCCGAGGACGAGGTCGATCCGCATGCCGCGGTGGTTGTGGAAGTCGCCCGCGCGGTAGTCCCACCAGCTGAAGAGCTTCGGCTCGGGCTGGAGTCGACGGAACGTGTCGACGAGGCCCCACGACTCCAGGTCGGCCAGCGCGGCCCGCTCCTCGGGGCTCGTGTGGGTGGTGTCGGTGAACTTGGCGGCGTCGTACACGTCGTCGTCGGTCGGGGCGATGTTGAAGTCGCCGGCGACGACGAGGGGGTCGGCCGCGGTGCCCTGCTCGTCGAGGAGGGTCCGGAGCTTCGCCAGCCACGCCAGCTTGTACTGGTAGTGCTCGTGGTCGAGCGAGCGGCCGTTCGGCACGTAGGCGCTCGCGATGCGGATGCCCCCGCACGTCGCCCACACCAGCCGGGCCTCGGCATCGTCGTCGTCGGGGCCGAACCCGAACAGCGGATCCTCGAGCCCGACCCGGCTCAAGATGGCCACGCCGTTCCACCGGCCCTCGCCGTGGTGCACCGACTCGTAGCCCAGCGACTGGAACGTCATGGCGGGGAACGCCGCATCGGCGAGCTTCGTCTCCTGGAGGCAGACCACGTCGGGTTCGACCTCCTCGAGCCAGGCCTCCACCCGGAAGAGCCGGGCCTTCAGCGAGTTGACGTTCCACGTGGCGAGCCGCACGCGGCCGACCATAGCGGGAGACGACCGGCGTACCATCCGGCCCATGGAGGCCACCTGCTGGAGCGACTACCTGTGCCCCTGGTGCTACGTCGGCCAGGACCGCAGCGCGCAGATGGCGGCGCTCGGGCTGGTGGTCGTGCACCGGCCCTACGAGCTGCACCCGGAGATCCCGCCGGAAGGACGCGCCATCCGGCCCGACGGGCGCCTCGCGGCGACGTTCGCCCGCATCGCCGCCGAGTGCGAGGCCATCGGCCTGCCGTTCCGGCCGCCCGTGCGCATGCCCAACACGCGGCGGGCCCTCGAGACGGCCGAGTGGGTGCGGGTCCACCACGCCGATGCGGCCGATGCGCTGCACGCGGCGCTGTTCGACGCCCACTTCGCAACCGGGCTCGCGATCGACGACCCCGATGTGCTCGATCAGATCGTCGGCGATGCCGGCGCCTCGGTGCTCGAGGTGCGCGAGGCGATCGCAGACGGGCGCGCGAGCGCGCTGGTGGACGCCTCGATGGCCGAGGCGCGGTCCGCCGGGGTGTCGTCGACGCCCACCTGGGTGCTCAACGACGGGTTCACGATCCCTGGTGCGCTCGATCGAGCGACGCTCGATCGGTGGATCACCAAGATCGTGGCGCGCTCCTCGTCATCGCCCACCACCTGAAGCGCGGCTGGAGGGCCGGGCCGTGCGCCCGGCCCTCCACCAACGAGGAGTCCGCTGACTACTTCTTCTTCGCGGGCGCCTTCTTGGCCGGAGCCTTCTTGGCCGGGGCCTTCTTCGCAGGAGCCTTCTTGGCGGGCGCCTTCTTGGCCGGGGCCTTCTTCGCAGGAGCCTTCTTCGCGGGCGCCTTCTTGGCCGGAGCCTTCTTCGCAGGAGCCTTCTTCGCGGCTGCCTTCTTGGCCGGGGCCTTCTTGGCGGCTGCCTTCTTGGCCGGAGCCTTCTTCGCAGCGGCCTTCTTCGCCGGAGCCTTCTTCACTGCCATGCTGGGTGCCTCCTCGGCTGGTTGGTTTTCCCCGTCGGAGGCGGCGCCTCCGAGGAGATCTGTTGCAGAAGGCGCCGCCGCCTCGCTCGATTCCACACCAGGAATCGCGAGATCGATCCCCCGACGCGGGGTGTCGAACGCGGTCACGACGAAGGTCCGCGCCTCCCCCACCGTGAGCACCTCGCGTGCCTTGGTGGGTGCGGGGACCGCCATCGCCTTCAGCGGGATGTAGCACTGCGCGCCGTCGACCGTGGCGTAGGCGCCGTGCGATGAGAACCGGTCGACCGTGGCCTCCACCAACGTGCCGACCGGGTGGTTGCTCACGAAGTTGATGAAGGGCATCGGCTCGTTGATGGGCGACGTGTCCTTGCCGCCCGAACGACGCCGACGGCTGCGCGACGACGTGCCCTCGCTCGCCTCGGCATCGCCCTTCGGCTTCGCCGCCTGCTTGGCACCGGCCTTCTTCGTGGTGCCGGCCGCCTTCTTGGCGGTCGCGCCCTCGGTGGAGGCCGCGGCCTTCTTCGCTCGACGCGGCGGCGGGCCCGTGGGCACCGGCAGCGGGAGGTTGGCGAGCTCGGAGCCCGACGACGTGCCGCGCTTGGTCCCGCGCTTCTCGCGCGTGGCGCGGCGACTGGTCGGCCCGCGCACCGGCGTGCGCCACACGAACACCCAGCCGATCGCGGGCACCGGCTTGGCGCCGAGGAGCCGGCCCTCGTCGAAGAGCCAGTCGTACTGGCCGCCGTGGAACTCCTGGAACGAGTCGTTCGAGAAGACGGTGGCGTTCACCTTGTCGGCGACCTGGAGGATGAACGCGTCGCCGCGGCCGATGGCGCCGGCGGGCGGCGTGACGAGCTCGCCGTTGACGATGCCGGCCTCGAACTCGGCGCGCTCGCTCTCGTCGATGCGATGCCCGAACGTGGCGTCGACGATGACGGTGAGCTTCACGTCGCCGAACTCGTCGAGCAACGCGCGCACCGCCTCGTCGAGCTGCTTCAAGCTCGGCGTGGTGCGCCCCTCGGTGGCGATGTTCGATCCGTCGACGATGACGTGCGTGATGGCCATGTGAACGCCAAGTCAAGCAGCTTGCGCGCACATGACGTGGGACCTACGCGCTCCTCACCGCTCTACGATCGACCGCGTGCCGATCGCTGCCGTCCTGTTCGACTTCGGCGGGGTGATCACCACCAGTCCGTTCGAAGCCTTCGCCCGCTACGAGGAGACCAACGGTCTCCCGTCCGACTTCCTCCGTCGCGTCAACGCGACCGATCCCGACACCAACGCGTGGGCCCAGCTCGAGCGCAACGAGATCGACCTCGCCGGCTTCGATGCCGCGTTCGCCGAGGAGTCGTCGCGCCTCGGCCACCACGTGCGCGGCGGCGACGTGCTCGGGCTGCTCTCGGGCGACCTCCGTCCGTCGATGGTCCGCGCCGTCGAGGTGATCGCGCCGCGCATGAAGACCGGGCTGCTCACCAACAACGTCGTCGGCATGGACCCGAGCGGCGCGATCGCCGACGTCGTGTCGCACTTCGACGTCGTGATCGAGTCGAGCGTCGTCGGCGTGCGCAAGCCGGATCCGGCGTTCTACGAGCTGGCCTGCGAGCGCCTCGCCATCGACCCGACCGAGGCAGTGTTCCTCGACGACCTCGGCGTCAACCTCAAGCCCGCCCGCGCCCTCGGCATGCAGACCATCAAGGTCGGCGACCCCGCCACCGCCCTCGCCGAGCTCGAACGCATCCTCGGATTCCCGGTCCGCTGAGGTCGCCTCGTCACGCGCTTTGGGGTTGGGGTTCGAGCGAAGCGAGCCCGGGGGGCGTGGGGGGGGCAGAGCTTGCGGAGCCCCCCCGCCCGAGGGCGTGCGACGCAGTCGTGCGCCCGAGTGAAAGCAGCCGGGCGTCAGCCCGTCGATCGAAAGCTCGACGAGCGGAGCGAAGCGAGTGAGGAGAAGGGGCGACGCGGAGCGAGCCCCGCTACTGGTAGCCGGGGGCGATGTGGTCGAGCCACCAGGCGGGGGCGGCGTTCATGAGGGTCGACAGGTCGAGGTAGTCCCACCAGCGGGCGACCTTGCCGTCGCGGACCTCCATCACCGACGTGAACGGGAGGCGGACCGAGTGCTCGTCATCCCAGGTCCAGGTCTCGGCGTGCTCGGTGACGACGTGGTCGCCCATGGCGATGATCGGGCCGTCGTGGAGCTCGTAGGCCTGGAGCGGGGCGATGCCGAGGGCGAGGCGCGCCGTGGTGGCGGCCGGACCGACCGCACCCTCGTCGAGCCCGATGACCGGCACGTCGACGTAGTGCCCGTCGTCGGCCATGAACGCGCCGACGGCGGCGAAGTCGCGCCGGCCGAGCGCGGCCCAGAACTCGGTGACGAGGGCGATGTTGGCGGCGGTCGGGTCGGTGGTGTCCGTCATGGCGACGGAGCCTCGCGCACCGCCGACCGGTGCGCTCGTGGGAACGACGGTGCTACTTGGCCTCGGCCCAGGTGGCGCCGAACGAGAGGTTCACCTCGAGCGGGACGCTCAGGTCCGCCGCGCCGCGCATCACCTCGAGGGTGAGCGCGCCGACCTCGTCATGCTCCGCGGGCGGCACCTCGAGGATGACCTCGTCGTGCACCTGGAGGACGATGCGGCTCTCGAGCCCGCGCTCGTCGAGCGCACGGTCGAGGCGGATGAGCGCGACCTTGAAGATGTCGGCAGCGAGGCCCTGGATGCCGGCGTTCATGGCCTGGCGCTCCCCCGCCTGCTTGATGCCGCGGTTGGGCGATGCCAGCTCCGGGATCGGCCGACGGCGGCCGAACAGCGTCTCGGTGTAGCCGCGCTCGCGGGCCTCGGCGACGGTGCGCTCCATGTACTCCTTCACCGACGGGAACGCGGCGAAGTACGCGTCGAGGATCTCGGCCGCCTCGCCCCGCGAGATGTTGAGCCGGGTGGCGAGGCCGTACGCCTCCATGCCGTAGGCGAGGCCGTAGGAGACCATCTTCGCCTTCGCCCGCTGACCGCCGTCGACGTCGGCCGGGTCGACGTGGAAGACCCGCGCCGCGGTGGCGGTGTGGATGTCGTCGCCGGCGTTGAACGCGGCGAGCAGACCAGGGTCCTTCGCGAGGTGTGCGATGCAGCGCAGCTCGATCTGGTTGTAGTCGGCGACGAGCAGCTCGCAGCCGGGGGCGGGGACGAACGCCTTGCGGAAGAGCTTCCCCTGCTCCGAGCGGACCGGGATGTTGTGGAGGTTGGGCGCGTCGGACGACAGCCGGCCGGTGCGGGCCACGGTCTGGTTGAACGTGGCGTGGATGCGGTCGTCGGGGCCGACCTCGGCCAGCAGGCCGGTGCCGTAGGTGGACCGCAGCTTCTCGACCTCGCGGTAGCGCAGGAGGTGCTCGATGATCGGGTGCTGGCCCTCCATCTTCTCGAGCGAGGCCGCGTCGGTGGAGAAGCCGGTCTTGGTCTTCTTGGTGGGCGTGAGGCCGAGCTTGTCGAACAGGATCGTCCGCAGCTGCGGGGTGGAGTTGACGTTGAACGGCTCGCCGGCATCGTCCTGGATGGCGGCCGCGAGCTCGGTGACCTCGGCGGTGAGGCGCTGGTTGAGCCCCTCGAGCTCGGCCCGGTCGACACCGACGCCGACGTGCTCCATCTGGGCGAGCACCGCGACCAGCGGCGTCTCGATGTCGTCGTAGAGCGACCGCAGGCCGTTGGCGTCGAGCGAGGCGAGCATCGGGTCGACGAGCCGGGACACGGCGAGCGCCTGCCGGGCGGTGATGAGCCCGACGTCGACGGTCTCGCCCCCGAGGTCGAGCTGCCCCGCTGGGGCGGCCGTGCCGGCCGGAAGCTCCAGGTGGGCGTACCGGGCGAGGACGTCCTCGATCGAGTAGCGGGTCTCCGCCGGGTCCAGGAGGTACGCGGCGAGCGTGGTGTCGACGCCGACCTTCGGCAGCGGGGCCGCGTCGTCGGCTGCGAGGAGGCTGCGCAGCAGGGGCTTGGCGGGGTGGGCGGCCAGGGTCCGCGCCGCGAGCGCGGCGCGGAGCGCGCCGGCGACGCCCGCGTCGTCGAGCACCTCGGCGGGCAGCCACGCCACCTCGGCGGCATCGGTGTCGACCACGAAGGCCAGCCCCTCGACGGCCGAGCGCCCGGGCGCGTCGGCCCACGCGGCCGCCACCGCGAGCGGGCCCTCGCCCCCGGCGGCCGCCTCCAGGGCGGCGACGGCGGACGCGGCGTCGGCGAGCACCTCGACCTCGGCCTCCAGCACGTCGACCGCCGAGCTGCTGCTGCCGAGGTCGGCCTCGAGCGCCTCCGCCAGGCGGTCGTAGAGGGTGCGGAACTCGAGGAAGTCGAACAGGGCGCGCACCTCGTCGGTGTCGGGCTGCGGGAACCCGAGCTCGTCGAGCGAGATGGGCAGCTCGACGTCGCGCAGCAGCGTCATCATCTCGACGTTGCTGCGGGCCTGGGCCTCGTGCTCCGCGAGGTTCTGCCGCAGCTTGGGCGTCTGCTCGTCGACGTGCTCGAAGATGCCGTCGAGCCCGCCGTAGTTGTTGATCAGCTTGGCCGCGGTCTTCTCCCCGACCCCGGGGATGCCCGGCAGGTTGTCCGAGGGATCGCCTCGCAGCGCGGCGTACTGGACGTAGTCGACCGGGCGGACGCCGGTGCGCTCGAGGATGCCGGCTTCGTCGTAGAGGGCGTAGTCCGACACGCCGCGCTTGTTGTAGACGACCTTGATGTGCGGGTCCTGGACGAGCTGGTAGCTGTCCCGGTCGCCGGTGACGATCAGGACGTCGTCGCCGCGCGCTGCGGCGAGGGTGGCGAACGTGGCGATGATGTCGTCGGCCTCGACACCCACCTGCTCGATGGCGGTGACGCCGAGCGTGTCGACCACCTGGCGCACGAGCGGGAGCTGCTGGCGGAGGATGTCGGGCGCCGCGATCCGGTTGGCCTTGTACTCGGGGTCCCGGTCGTGGCGGAACGTCTTCTCCGGCCGGTCGAACGCCACCGCGATGGCGTCGGGCTTGTGGTCCCGGACCAGGTTGATGAACATCGACGTGAAGCCGAAGACCGCGTTGGTGACCTGGCCCGACGCCGTCACCAGGTCGGTGGGCAGCGCGTGGAACGCCCGGTAGGTGAGGGAGTTCCCGTCGATGAGCATGAACCGCATGGCCGTCGATCGTACGGGCTGGGTCTGACACCCGCGACGGCCGACCCAGGGATGGCGACCCGGCAACCGGGGTACGAGCGCGGTGGCCCGCCCGTGGCCTGCTGAAAGGAACCGAGAGGAGCCCGTCATGGCCCAGATCATCGAAACCGACCGCCGAGCCACCGCGACCGAGGTCGAGACCCGACCGACCGCAGCCTCGGCGGGCCTGCGCATCTTCCAGCTCGTCTCCGCGATCGCCGGCGCGGTGCTGTTCGGCTTCGGCCTGGCCGCCGTGTTCGACGTCGACTTCGGCGCCGGGTTCTTCGACACCACCGGCACCGTGATGGGCTACGGCTTCAGCCCGGCCGCCGCCGTCGCCGCCATCCTCCTCGGCGGAGCGATCCTCATCTCGACCCTTGCCGACCAGGATCGGGGCGGGGCCGCCTTCGTCGGCCTCCTGACGATCGCCGTCGCCATCGCTGCGCTCGTGGCCGAGGGCCAGACCGCCGACTTCGACGTCGACAACGGCACCGCGGCGCTGTTCATCGTCGCCGGTGCGGTGGTGTTCGTCTGCTCGCTCGTCCCCTGGTGGGGCCGGCGTCGCGTCACCCGCGTCGTGGACTGACCCGCCGAGATCGGAGACGTCGTCCGCTGAGCGGTCCTCTGGACGGGGCCGCTCAGCAGACGCGTCGGGCGCAGCGCGGCTGACCGACGCGCTCGCCCGTGACCGCAGGTCGATCAGCCGGCGACGAGGCTGGAGCGCTCCGCTTCCTGGCGGCGGCGCTTCAGGATCCGTCGGCGCTCCCGCTCCGAGCAGCCGCCCCAGACGCCGTGCTCGATGCGGTTCTCGAGGGCGTACTCGAGGCACGGGGCCTTCACCGGGCACTCGGCGCAGATGGCACGAGCGGTGACGACGCCGTTGCCGTCGCTCGGGAAGAACGCGGCGGGCGGGTAGAAGCGGCAGAGCCCCTCCTGCATCCAGGCGACTTCGGTCTCGTCCATCTCATCTCCTCCAGCCCGTTCGGGCCGCCCAAGGCATCGTTGCCTGGCAGGGATGGTGCAGGAACCGACCGCAGAGGGAGGTAAAGCGCCCGAGGAGGTCGCGGAACCGCTGGTCAGCGGTCCGAGCCAGGCGTCAGGCGGGGGTGAGCTCGCCGTCGAGGACGCGCTGGGCCACGGCCTTCATCGTCTGGCGCTCCGCCATGGCGGTCTTCTGGATGAAGGCGAAGGCGGCGGCCTCGGTCAGGCCGCCCCGGTCCATGAGTTGGCCCTTGGCCCGGTCGACCACCTTGCGGGTCTCGAGCTGCTCCTCGAGCGACGTGGCCTGGTCGTGCAGCGCCTTGAGCTCCTGGAAGCGGCCGAGGGCGACCTCGATGGCCGGGAACAGGTCGGCCTTCTGGAACGGCTTGACCAGGTAGGCGAGCGCCCCGGCGTCACGCGCCCGCTCGATCAGGTCGCGCTGGCTGAACGCGGTGAGGATCAGCACCGCGGCCCGGCGCTCGCCGGCGATCTCGCGAGCGGCGGACAGGCCGTCGAGGCCCGGCATCTTGATGTCGAGGATGGCGACGTCGGGGTTGTGCTCCCGCACCAGCTCCACCGCCTCGTCGCCGCGGCCGGTCTCGGCCACCACCTCGTAGCCCTCTTCCTCGAGGGTCTCCTTGAGATCGAGGCGGATGATGGCCTCGTCTTCGGCGATCACGACACGGGTGGGCACCGTTGCACTCCTGTGTGGGTTGGTTCAGGTGGAGGCGACGAGCCGGTCCAGCAGGTCGTCCTGGGTGAGTTCGAGTTGGCGGACCTCGGCGAGGAGGTCTGCGTGGTGGCGGCGCATCGCGTCGGCGTGGCGCTCGGCCTGGTGGTGCTCCTGCTCGGCGACCGGGGTCTCCGACACGAGCGCCCGGAGGCGGGCCTCGTCGGCCTCCTCCGCGAGGTGGGTCAGCTGCTCCTCGGCCACGGCGAGGTCGCGAGTGACCGCCTTCAGGCGGTCGGACACGTCTCGCAGACGCCGTTCGATGAGGGTGCGGCCCACGGAGCGGAGTCTAGGCACGGCCCCGTCGCGTCCCCGCCCACCCCTCCGGCGCCGGGACCGGGACCTCCCCGTCACCCGGCCCGGGAGGATGAGGCCGGACACCGGGTCCGACCGGCGGCTCGGGTGCCGGCCGTGCGGGGCGGCCCGGCCTGGCCGCCACAATGGGCCGATGGCCGACACCGAGGACGACCGCGGCTGGGGCATCGCCCCCGGCTACCACGACGTCTGGGGCTCGTGGAAGACCCCCGGAGACGAGGCGGCCGGGCAGCTGCGCCGGGCGATGGGCGCCGACACCGACGACCCGGGCGAGCCCGCGCCGTCGGGCACGCCGCTCCGGGTGGTGCCCGCCGGGACGCCGGCCGCATCCGGCATCACCGATCCCGCCGTGCTGTTCCTCGAGGACGGCCGCGACGTGCGGGTGCGCCGGGGCCAGCTGCCCGCTGACCTGCCGCTCGGCTACCACCGGCTCGAGGCCGAGGCCGGCCGCTCGGCACCGCAGGTCGAGCACGTCGTGGTGGTGCCGCCGCGAGCCCACGTGCCGGAGGGCTTCCACGCGTGGGGCATCACCGCCCAGCTCTACGCCGCCCGGTCGCAGGCGAGCTGGGGCATCGGCGACCTCGGTGACCTCCGCCGGCTGGCGGGCTGGGCCACGGACCGGGGCGCGGCCACCATCGGCCTCAACCCGCTCCACGCCAACGCCCCCGGTGGGCCGCCGGCGAACAGCCCCTACTCCCCCAGCAGCCGGCGCTTCCTCGACCCGATCTACCTCGACCTCGGCGCCCTGCTCCGGGACCGTGACGTGCCCACCGCGGACGCCGAGCAGGCGGTGCGGGCCGGTGCGGCGCTCAACGCGGGCGCCCGCATCGACCGGGACGCGGTCTGGACGCTCAAGCTGTCGGTGCTCGAGCAGCTGTGGGAGCAGCGGCCGGTGCCGTTCGCCCCGGCGACGGGTGCGACGCCTCCCGGTGCGACGCCCGAGGCCGCCGACCTGCTGGCCGCGGCCGATGCCGGCCGAGCGGTCCCGGTCGGCGCCGAGCTCTGGCTGTGGGGCACCTACTGCGCCATGGCCGAACGGCACGGTCCGGGTTGGACCGGCTGGCCCGACGAGCTGCGCCGACCCGACGGTGCCGGGGTCGCCCGCTTCGCCCGCGAGCACGCCGACCGGGTCGCGTTCTGGACGTGGCTGCAGCTGCTGACCGAGGCCCAGCTCGCCGCCAGCGGTGCTCGGGACTGGCTGATCACCGACCTCGCCGTGGGGTTCGCTCCCGACGGGTTCGACGCGTGGCAGTGGCAGGACCACCTCGCCCTCGGCACCCGGATCGGAGCGCCTCCGGACCTCCTCGGGCCCGACGGCCAGGACTGGGGCCTCCCGCCCTTCGTGCCGTGGAAGGTGCGCTCGGTCGCCTACCGCCCCATCGCCGAGACGCTGCGGGCCAACCTGCGCCACGGCGCTGGCATCCGCATCGACCACGTGATGGGGCTGCTGCGGCTGTTCTGGATCCCGCCCGAGCTCGACGCCACCGAGGGCGCCTACGTCCTCTGGCACGGCACCGAGCTGCTCGACGTCGTGGCGCTCGAGAGCGTCCGGGCCGGGGCGCTCGTGGTCGGCGAGGACCTGGGCACGGTCGACGACGCCATCCGCCATGCGCTCGGCAGCCGGGGCATCCTCTCCACCCGGCTGCTGTGGTTCGAGGACGATCCCACCACGCAGTGGCCCGAGCAGGCGATGGGCGCGATCACGACGCACGACCTGCCGACCATCGCCGGGGTGTGGTCCGGTGTGGACCTCGCCGACCAGCGGGCGGCCGGCGTCACGGTCCCCGCCGACGGCGACGAGATGTTCCGCCACCGGCTGCGCGTCGCCGGCTCGTGCGACGACGCGGCCGCGACCGACGACGTGGCCGTCGCCGCTCACGCCGCGCTCGCCGCCGCCCCGTCGATGCTCGTCACCGCCGCCCTCGACGACCTGGTGGGTGCCGAGCACCGGCCCAACGTGCCCGGCACCATCGACGAGCACCCGAACTGGCGCATCCCGCTCCCCGTCCCCCTCGACGACCTCGCCGCCACCCCGCTGGCCGACCGCATCGTCGAGGCCATCCGCACCGGTCGGACGTAGGCTCCGCGGCCGTGCCCCGGCCGTCCACCGCCCGATCGATCCACGAGCCGGCCCGCGACCTCGAGGTCGTGTGGGAGACCGACGTGCTCGTCGTCGGCTCCGGGCCCGGCGGGTTGGCCGCGGCGCTCGCCGCGGCGCGCGCCGGCGTCGAGGTGGCGCTGGTGGAGCGATTCGGGTTCTTCGGCGGGAACATCACCGCGGTGGGCGTCGAGGGGCTGGGCTGGTACCGGCAGGGCGACACGGTCGACGCGGGCGGCATCGCCACCGAGCTCGAGGAGACGGCGTTCGCCCGGGGCGCCGCCGTGCCCGAGTCGCAGTCGCAGTCCTACGAACTGGACTCCGAGGGGTTCAAGGTCGTGGCCGACCAGCTGGTGGAGGAGGCTGGCATCCACCCGATGCTGCACCGCGCGGTCGTGGCACCGGTGCTCGACGGGCCCGACGTCGTCGGCGTGGTCGTCGAGTCCAAGGCGGGCCGGGAGGCGATCCTGGCGAAGGTCGTGATCGACGCCACCGGCGACGCCGACCTCGCCCACCGGGCGGGAGCGCCAACCCGCCACACGCCGCGCGAAGACGCCATGGCCGCGTCGGTCATGTTCCACCTGGCCGGCGTCGACAAGCGCCGCTTCCTCGACGGCGTGCGCGCCGATCCCCAGACCTACGCCGACTGGGGCGGTGGCGGCGAG
>DATMGQ010000327.1:0-4465 GCA_035555395.1 Acidimicrobiales bacterium | reverse complement strand
GAGGACGGCGAGGGCGATCGTGAGGAAGACGCCGGCCGTCATGATGTAGGTGGCCACGCCGAAGCCGATCTGCCAGCCGAAGCCGGCGCCGTAGACCCAGCCCCGGTAGCGCCGGAGCCAGGCGTCGTTCACCTGGCGCTTGAAGATCGGCAGCTCGATCCCGAGGACGCCGAGGTCGATCGACGCGGTGGCGAGGGCGACGATGGCGGCGATGCCCCACCGGACCTGGTCGCTCAGGTCGGCGAGCGAGAGCAGCGCCGCGCCGCCGGCCGCCAGCGCGCCGAGGGTGAGGCCGCCGACGATGCCGCCGACGACGAACCAGCGGGCGGTGACGGCGAAGCGGTTGCCGCGGCCGGCCTCGGTCATCGGGGTGATCGACGAGAGCATCGACAGGCCGCACGGCGACCAGACCCCTCGGATCGCGGCGACGGTGGCGACCAGCAGGCCCAGGACGAGGAGGAGTTGCATGGTGGCCCGATGCTACCGGCGGGGCCGGACCGGTTCCTGCACGCTGCGGTGTGCACACCTGGATACCTTGGCCGCCGTGCCGACAGGAGGGGCCATGGGAGGAGAAGCACCTGCCGCTGCGTCGTCGTCGCGCCGGTTCGACCTGGACACCCACGCCCTCCTCGACGCCATCCCGGGTGTGGTGGCCGTGGTCAGCGGTGACGGCGAGGTCGTGTGGATCAACGAGTCCATGAGCGAGATCACCGGCTACACGGTCGATGACCTGGTCGGATCGAGCATGCTCGACCACCTCGACCTCGAGTGGAACCCGCTCTCGCTCGAGTCGATCACCTACGCCCTCGACAACCCGGGCATGCGCCTCCCGACGATGCTCCGGTTCCACACCAAGCACGGGCCGCCGGTGGTCATGGAGGTCACGGCGAACAACCAGCTCGACAACCCGCAGATCCGCGGCCTGGTCGCCCACCTCCGGCCGAGCGACGAGCGCCAGCTCCTCGACCTGATCCTCGAGTCGTTCGCGTCCGGGGACGACCTCGACGCGACGATCGGCCGGGTCCACGACGTGGTGCGGGCCGAGACCCTGCGCGCCGAGTCGGCGGTCTTCCTCCTGTTCTCCGGCGCGGAGGACCAGCCCGTGCTGGCGTCGTCGGCGGCGGTGTCCGCACTGAGCGCCATGGCGAGCCTGTCGACGCCCTGGTCCGTGGCGGCGTCGTCGGGGCGGCCCGTGCTGCTCGCCGACCTGAGCGAGCTGGCGGCGCCCGTCCGAGCTGCCGCCGAGGCCGCCGGGTTCGCCGCCTGCTGGGCGTACCCGATCTGTCGCACCGGCACCGGTGTGGTCGACGGCGTCCTGGTGGTGTGGCGCCGGGAGCCCGGGCTCCCCGAGCCGACCGCGACGATGCTGGCGGAGCGGGTGGTGAAGCTGTGCGCCCTGGTCCTGGAGCGGGTGGAGCACAGCCGGGACCTCCAGCACGCCGCCGACCACGATGCGCTGACCGGCCTGGTGAACCGCTCCCGCTTCTTCGCAGCGGTCGACGGCCACATCGCCACCGGCCGGGAGCCGCTCGGTGTGATCTACCTCGACCTCGACGGCTTCAAGCCGATCAACGACCACTGGGGGCACGCCCACGGCGACGAGGTCCTGGTGGCGGTCGCGGATCGGCTCCGCGCCTCGGTGCGGCCCGGTGACACGGTGGCCCGCCTCGGCGGGGACGAGTTCGCCATCGCCTGTCCCGGCGCCGCCTCCGACGAGCTGATCCGCCTGGCCGACCGCCTGCTGGCCGTCGTGCGGGCACCGATCACGGTCGAAGGGGAGGTCCTGCGCGTCGGGGCCAGCATCGGCCTGGCGTCCTGCGCGGCGGGGGCCAGCCCCGGCGACGTGCTGGTGGCGGCCGCCGATGCCGCCCTCCTCACGGCGAAGTCCACGGCGAAGGGCACCTGGCAGCTCAGCGCCGACCTCGGCTGACGCCGCCCGCCCCGCCGTTCAGTGGGGCTGGATCGGCTGGTCCAGGAGCCAACGCAGGTCCTCGACCGTGGCGGCGTCGAGGTGGTCGGTCTCGTCGAGGAGCTCGACGAGGACGGCCCGGGCTCCCTCCGACCCCACCGTGAGGGTGCGGAGCTGGCCGGGCGCGAGCGGGCCGAGCGCCGGCACGGTGCCGTGGCCGGCGGCGAGGAAGTTCACCTTCGTCCGCACGCACTTCTCGCAGACGCCGCAGTTCCGGCCGAGGTCCTCGCCCTGCCAGCACACCCGGATGTGCTCCCGGACCGACGCGAGGCCGCCGATGGCCGCCACCTTCTGGGTCCGCGTGACCCCGCCGCCCGGCTGGAACAGGCGCATGCGGCTGCTCGACAGGAGCGGGCTGGTGACGGGGTTGCTGCCCCACGGGACGGTCACGGTCCGATACGTCGTGTCGGCCGCCTGGAGGGCGGTCCCGGCCCGGTCGCCGAAGAGGTGCAGCACCGCGGCCACGGCGATCCCGAACGTCATCTGCCACTCGGGGTCGGCGACGTCCTGCCAGTTGGTCCGAACGGTCACCAGCGAGATCCCGATCTCGTCGGTCATCGCCCGGGCGCCGCGTGCGGCGTGGTCGAACGCGGCGTCGTCGCCGAGCGGGATGTCGAAGCCCTGGACCAGCACCGCGTCGACGATGGGGAGCGACCGTCGGCCGAGCAACCCGAGGTGGCTGGCGTAGGCCCCGAAGACCCCGTCGACGCCACCCGAGACCGCCGCCACGGCGCGGTCGGCGAGTGCGCCGGCGCCCGCGCCCCGATCGTCGACCACCTCGTCGGCCGTGATGGCCACCGGCCGGTAGAGGTCGGGCCGCCACGTGGTCCAGGCGTCGACGTACTCCTCGAGGTTGGCGAGGAGCCGCCACGAGACCGGGCCCTCGAGGTGGAGGTCCTGGCTGAAGTTCATGGCCTTGGGCGTGAGGGCGAGGGCGACTGCATCCAGGCGTTCGGGCACGGCGGGCGCGTCGCCGGAGGTGGTCTCCCACCAGAGCTGGCTGTCGGCGTCGTGGTCGGTCCGGATGTCGACCGCGATCCGCCGGGCGTCGCCTTGGGGCGCGAGCCGGGCGCGGATCACGGACCCTCCACCTGCGCCTGCACGTCGTCGTCCACCTCGTCCTCCTGTCCGCTGCGGAACCTAGTGGTGCCCCCGGGTCCTGCCCGCCACCCGGCCCCACCAATGCATCAAGCACCCTTGATCTATCGGCGATCGAGGCGTACCGTCGACGTCGATGGCCCGCTCCCCCGCCGAACCGGCGCCGCCTGCCCTGTTCTCGCTGGTCGGCGAGCCCGTGCGCTGGTCCCTGCTCCAGCACCTCGCCTCGAGCGACCGACGGGTGGCCGAGCTCGTCACCCTGACCGGCCGGCCCCAGAACCTGGTCTCGTACCACCTCGCCGAGCTGCGCCGGGCGGGCCTGGTGTCGGGCCGCCGCAGTGCTGCTGACGGGCGCGACACGTACTACCGGGTGCACCTCGCCCGGTTCGACGACCTGCTCGGGGGCGCGGCAGCGGCCCTCGACGGCTCGCTCGCCATCGGCCGTCGTACCTACGAGCCTCCCTCGCCCGCTGCTCGCCGGCCCCGGGTCCTCTACCTCTGCACCGGCAACTCGGCCCGGTCGCAGGTCGCCGAGGCGCTGACGATCCACCGGAGCGCGGGTGCGGTCGACGCCCGCAGCGCCGGCAGCCACCCCAAGCCCTTGCACCCGAACGCGGTGCGCGCCCTGGCCGAGCGGGGCATCGACATCAGCGGCGTCCGGTCCAAGCACCTCGACACGGTCCGCCGCGCCCGCTTCGACCGGGTCGTGACCCTCTGCGACAAGGTCCGGGAGGTCTGCCCCGACCTTCCCGGCCCGCCCAGGGCCGCGCACTGGAGCATGGCGGACCCTGCGGCCTCTGCCCCGGACGCCGACGCCTCGTACCCCGCGTTCGTCGCCGCCGTCGAGGACATCGACGAGCGCGTGCAGCGGCTCCTGTTCGACCTCGCCCGCTCCCCACAGGAGGAACCCCATGCCCACCGATGACACCGTGAGCGTCCGCTACATGGTCAGCGACGTCGCCGCGGCCCTCGACTTCTACACCCGCCACCTCGGCTTCGAGCCGGGGATCGTGGCGCCGGCGTTCGCCGACGCCACCCGCGGCCGCCTCCGCATCCTGCTCAGCGGGCCCCAGAGCTCCGCAGGTCGCCCGATGCCCGACGGCGCGGTCCCGGGCCCCGGCGGCTGGAACCGCATCCACCTCATCACCGACGACCTCGACGCCGAGGTCGAGCGCCTCCGCGCCGCCGGCGCGCCCTTCCGCAACGACGTCGTGTCCGGCCCCGGCGGCCGCCAGATCCTCCTCGAGGACCCGTCGGGCAACGTGGTCGAGCTGTTCGAGCCCGCGAGCCGCTGACCTGGGCCCGGACGCGGCAGGAGCCGGTCCTGGGACCGGCTCCTGCCTCCACGTCGGGCTGAGAGGATTTGAACCTCCGACCCCTTGACCCCCAGTCAAGTGC
>DATMGQ010000326.1:0-7900 GCA_035555395.1 Acidimicrobiales bacterium | reverse complement strand
CACCGGCTACTCGTCGCTCCAGTACGTGCAGCGCTTCCCCATCGACATCATCAAGATCGACCGCAGCTTCGTCACCGGCCTCGGCACGAACCCCGGCGACGGCGCCGTCGTCCAGTCGATGATCGAGCTGTCGCAGCGCCTCGGCGTCCACACGGTCGCCGAGGGCATCGACCGCCCCGAGCAGGTCACCCTCCTCCAGTCCCTCGGCGCCGACCTCGGCCAGGGCTACCTCTTCTCGAAGCCCGTCGAGGCCAACCGCATCAGCGCCCTCCTCGACTCCAGCCCCCACGAGAACCCCAAGTTCCTCCTCCACTGACGAGGTCAGGGCCGCGCTGCGTCGGGCGTCGTCCTGCGGTCGGGACTCTCTGAGGGGCTCGCAGGACCACCCCCACAACCGTCTTTCCCGCCGAAGCTCCGGCGTCGCTTGAGCCCTGTCGAGACTGGCTCGGCTTCGACCCACCGAGCGCCCATCCGGTGCCCACTCCCACCGCGATGGCGCGTCGCTCGGCGGGCCTCCAGGCGAGCATCGCTTACGACAGGACACGCTCCTTGTCGCCGGCTCGTTCGCACGGCTTCGCAACTCGTCTGCTGCTGACGCAGCGTCGGGAGGACGGGAACCGGAAGGTGGGTCAGGGACTCGACAAGATCCGGGTGGTTCGCGTCAAGGACGCGTCAAGGGGGTTCCTCGCGCGCGCGTGGGGGGCGTAGGCCGGGCGGCATGAGGAGACCACTGTCGGATTCTGAGGTCATCGGCGGGGCGTCGGGGGCGATCGTCGCCCTCGTCGTGGCGGGCGTCATGGGCGGGTTCCGGGGCGAGGTGACCCACGCCAACGCCGCGCTGATGCTCGCGCTCGTGACCATCGCCGCCGCCACCATCGGCGGACGGTGGGCCGGCGGCGCGACGGCCCTGGCGGGCGCCCTCGGCTTCGACTACTTCCTCACCAAGCCCTACGACTCGCTCGCCATCAAGGACGGCAGCGAGATCATCACGACGATCCTGCTGTTCCTCGTCGGCATCGCCGTCGGCCAGATCGTCGGACAGCGGGTCCAGGCCGAGCGCGGCAAGCGCGACGGAACCGAGGAGGTCGGCGGGCTCTTCCGCGTGGCCCGGCTCGTGTCCGACGGCGCCCCGCTCGGCGACGTGGTCGGCGCGGTCGAGACCGAGGTCGCCGCCGTCCTCCTCGTCCCGGGCTGCACCTACACGCTGCTCCCGCCGGACCTCCCCCGGCCGCGCATGGACGAGACCGGGCGGATCGATGCCTCCTACGTCCACGTCGAGGACGGCTTCGCGCTCCCGTCCGAAGGCGTCGCCGTCCCCGTGCGCAGCGCAGGCGCCACCGTCGGCTGGCTCGTGTGCGACGGCCCCGAGGGCCTCGTCGGCGTCTCACCCGATCGCCGCCGCACCGCGCTCGTGCTCGCCAACCTCCTGGGCACCGCCGTCGCCCGCACGGACGTCCCCGCCGCCTGACACCCCGGCGGCCCGACCCGACGACGCCCGGTCCCCACCCGCCGGGGCGTCGCCGGGCGTCGACCGACAGGGCGTCGACAAGATCGTGGCGAGTGGCGTCAAGAGGGCGTCAAGGCCGTTCCCATCGCTCTGACCTGGGCGTACACCGGGATCCATGAGCGATCTGATCTTCCTTGCGGTGGTCGCCGGGTTCTTCGCACTGGCCGTCGGGCTGCTGCGGGCCTGCGAGCACATCGTCGGCCCCGACCCGGCCGCCAGCACGACGGCCTCCACGACCGCCAGCCCGGCGAGCGCCGCGGCCGAGCCCGTCGAGGCATCGGCATGAGCGCCGACAACCTGGTCGGGCTGGTGCTGGCCGTGGCCATCCTCGGCTACCTCGTGGTGGCCCTCGTGTTCCCGGAGCGGTTCTGATGGCGGCGTCGAGCTGGCTCCAACTGCTGGTCGTCCTCGTGGTCATCGCCGCCGGCACCCGGCTGATCGGCCCGTACCTGGCCGCGGTGTTCGGCGATGCCGAGCCCGTCGACGGCGACGACCGCCCCCGTCGGGCGAAGGCCCCCGGCGATCGGTTCTTCGAGCCGATCGAGCGCCTCGTCTACCGGCTGTGCGGGATCGACCCGAACCAGGAGCAGCGGTGGACGAGCTACGCCGGTTCGCTGCTCGCCTTCTCGTTCGTGTCGATCGTGGGGCTCTACGCCCTGCTGCGGCTCCAGCACGTGCTGCCGCTCAACCCGAACGACGCCCCGGCGGTGCCGAGCGCGCTCGCGTTCAACACCGCGATCAGCTTCGTGACCAACACGAACTGGCAGAACTACGGCGGCGAGCTGACCATGAGCCACCTGAGCCAGATGGCCGGGCTGGCGGTGCAGAACTTCGTGTCGCCGGTGGTCGGCCTCTGCGTGGCGATGGCGCTGATCCGCAGCCTGGCCCGCCGCCGGATCTCGGTCGTCGGCAACTTCTGGGTGGACCTCGTCCGCGGCACGGTCCGCATCTTCCTCCCCCTCGCGGTGCTGGTGGCCATCGTGTTGATGAGCCAGGGCGTGATCCAGAACCTGGGCGGCTTCCACCACGTGACCACGCTCGCCGGCGGGTCGCAGGAGATCCCGGGCGGGCCGGTGGCCAGCCAGGAGGCGATCAAGCAGGTCGGCCAGAACGGCGGCGGCTTCTTCAACGCCAACTCGATGCACCCATTCGAGAACCCGAACGGCTTCACCAACCTGCTCCAGGTCGTGACGATCCTGCTGATCCCGTTCTCCCTCACCTACGCCTACGGCCGCATGGTCCGCGACCAGAAGCAGGGCTGGGTCCTCTTCGGCGTGATGGCGGTGCTGTGGGGTGCGAGCTTCGCCCTCGCCACCGGCATGGAGGTGCGGGGCAACCCGGAGCTCACCCGCCTCGGCGCCGACCAGTCGATCACCGCGACCCAGGCGGGCGGGAACCTCGAGGGGAAGGACACCCGGCTCGGCGCGGCGGGCTGCGGCCTGTTCGCCTCGGCCACGACGGGCACCTCGACCGGGGCGGTGAACTGCGCCCACGACTCCATGACCCCGCTCGGCGGCATGAGCCCGATGGCGAACATGATGCTCGGCGAGGTCTCGCCCGGCGGGACCGGCGCCGGCCTCTACGGGATGGTGATCTTCGCCCTGCTGTCGGTGTTCATCGCCGGGCTGATGGTGGGACGCACGCCCGAGTACCTCGGCAAGAAGATCCAGGCCGCCGAGATGAAGCTCGTCGTCCTCTCCATCGTCATGGTCCCGGCCGCGGTGCTCTGCTTCGCCGCCGTGTCGGTGGTGATGGGCACGTCGAAGGCACAGGTCCTCAACCCCGGGCCGCACGGGCTGAGCGAGGTGGTCTACGCGTTCACGTCGGCCGGCAACAACAACGGCTCGGCGTTCGGCGGGCTCACCGGCAACACCGATTGGTACAACACGACGCTCGGCCTCTCGATGCTGGTCGGCCGGTTCTTCCTGATCGTGCCCGTGCTCGCCATCGCCGGGTCGCTGGTCCGCAAGCAGAAGGTCCCCGCCACCGCCGGCACCTTCCCGACCGGCACCCCGCTGTTCGCCGGCCTGCTCACCGGCGTCGTGCTGATCGTCGTCGGCCTCACCTACTTCCCCATCCTCTCGCTCGGCCCGATCGTCGAGCACCTGTCGATCTGAAGGACGGCTCCGTGGACACCCTCACCATCCCCGACCCCGCGGCCGAAGCCCCGGCCTCCGCCACGCCGGCGGACCCGCCGGCCGGCCCGAAGACCCAGCTGTTCGAGCGCTCGATCGTCCGGCGGGCTGCGGGCGACGCGCTCCGCAAGCTCGACCCGCGGCAGATGGCCAAGAACCCGGTCATGTTCATCGTCGAGATCGGCAGCGTCTACACGACTCTGCTGTTCCTGAAGGACCTGCCGACCGCCGGCGAGCCGCACCTCTTCACCGGCCTCGTCGCCGCCTGGCTGTGGTTCACGGTGCTGTTCGCCAACTTCGCCGAGGCCATCGCCGAGGGCCGGGGCAAGGCCCAGGCCGACACCCTCCGCAAGACCCGGTCGGAGACCACGGCCCGGGTCCGCCTCCCCGACGGCACGCTCGAGGAGCGGCCCTCGCCGCAGCTGCGCCCGGGCGACCTGTGCGTGGTGCGGCCCGGCGAGGTCATCCCCGGCGACGGCGAGGTGGTCGAGGGCATCGCCAGCGTCGACGAGTCGGCCATCACCGGCGAGTCCGCCCCGGTCATCCGCGAGTCCGGTGGCGACCGCAGCGCGGTGACCGGCGGGACCGGTGTGCTCTCCGACGAGATCGTCGTGCGCATCACCCAGGAGCCCGGCGCCGGGTTCATCGACCGGATGATCGCCCTGGTCGAAGGGGCCGAGCGGCAGAAGACGCCGAACGAGATCGCCCTCAACATCCTCCTGTGCGGCCTGACGATCATCTTCCTGCTGGCCGTCGTGACGCTCCAGCCCTTCGCCATCTACTCGGGTGGCGAGCAGTCGATCGTCGTGCTCGTCGCCCTGCTCGTGTGCCTCATCCCCACCACGATCGGCGGGCTGCTGTCGGCCATCGGGATCGCCGGCATGGACCGGCTGGTGCAGCGGAACGTGCTGGCCATGTCGGGCCGGGCGGTCGAGGCGGCCGGCGACGTGTCGACCCTGCTGCTCGACAAGACCGGCACCATCACCTACGGCAACCGGATGGCGGCGGCGTTCGTGCCGGTCTCCGGTGTGGCCGAGGAGGAGCTGGCCGTCGCCGCGCTGCGGTCGAGCCTGGCCGACGAGACGCCCGAGGGCCGCTCCGTGGTCGCGCTGGCCGCCGAGCGGTACGGGCTCGACCCGACCGAGCAGCTGGCGAACGCCGAGCTGATCGCCTTCACCGCCCAGACCCGCATGTCCGGCGTCGACTTCGACGACGACCACGACGGCCGTGGCCGGCGCCAGATCCGCAAGGGCGCCACCGACTCGCTGGCCCGCTGGGTCACCGAGCAGGGCGGTGCCGCGCCGGCGGACCTGGCCGGCATCGTCGAGGAGATCTCCACCACCGGCGGCACGCCGCTCGCCGTCGCCGACGGCACCCGGGTGCTGGGCGTCATCCACCTCAAGGACACGGTGAAGGCCGGCATGGCCGAGCGCTTCGACGAGCTGCGGGCGATGGGCATCCGCACGGTCATGATCACCGGCGACAACCCGCTGACCGCCGCCGCGATCGCGGCCGAGGCCGGCGTCGACGACTTCCTCGCCGAGGCCACGCCCGAGGACAAGATGGCCCGCATCCGCGCCGAGCAGGCCGGCGGGAACCTCGTCGCCATGACCGGCGACGGCACCAACGACGCCCCCGCCCTCGCCCTCGCCGACGTCGGCGTCGCGATGAACACCGGCACCCAGGCCGCCAAGGAGGCCGGGAACATGGTCGACCTCGACAGCGACCCCACCAAGCTCATCGCCGTCGTCGAGATCGGCAAGCAGCTCCTCATCACCCGCGGCGCCCTCACCACGTTCTCCATCGCCAACGACGTCGCCAAGTACTTCGCCATCATCCCGGCGATGTTCGTGGCGACGTTCCCGGCGCTCGACACCCTCAACGTGATGCGCCTCGGCTCGGCCGACTCCGCCATCTTGTCGGCCGTCATCTTCAACGCCCTGGTGATCGTCGCCCTGATCCCGCTCGCGCTGCGCGGCGTGAAGTTCCGGGTCGGCGGCGCCGGTCAGATCCTCCAGCGCAACCTCCTGATCTACGGGCTCGGCGGCCTCGTCGCCCCGTTCGTCGGGATCAAGCTCATCGACCTCGTCATCAACGCCTTCGGAGGCTTCTGAGATGCGACGCCAGCTCCTTCCCGCCCTGCGCATGCTGGCGGTCCTCACCGTCCTGACCGGCATCCTCTATCCGCTCGCCATGACCGGCATCGGCCAGGCCGCCTTCGGGTCGAAGGCCGACGGTTCGCTCATCCGCGACGCCAGCGGCACCGTCGTCGGCTCGTCGCTCATCGGGCAGTCGTTCGACGGCGAGCGGTGGTTCCACCCCCGGCCCTCCGCGGCCGGCGACGGCTACGACGCCACGTCCAGCTCGTCGAGCAACCTCGGCCCGACCAACCCCGAGCTGCTCGACGCCGTCGCCGAGCGCGTCGACGCCTACCGGGCGGACAACGGGCTGGCCCCCGATGCCACGGTCCCCGTCGACGCGGTCACCGCGTCGGGCTCGGGCCTCGACCCGCAGATCTCGGTGGCGAACGCCCGCCTCCAGGCCGCCCGGGTCGCCGGAGCCCGCGGCCTGACCGTCGACCGGGTCGACGCGCTGATCGACGCCCACACCCACGGCCGCTCGCTCGGGTTCCTCGGCGAGCCCGGCGTCAACGTCCTCGAGCTCAACCTGGCCCTCGAGGCCACCACCACGTGATCGAACTTCGTATGCCAGGGCGCCGCCTCGGGCGTCGACCCATACGAAGTTCGACGCGCGTCCCGAACCCCTCTCGAACTTCGTATGCGGGAGCGCCCGACCGGGCGTCGACGCATACGAAGTTCGACACGGTGGGCAGCGCGGGGCCGGCCTGGAGTCGGACGGCCCCGCGCGGTCCTAGGTTGCGGTGATGGCCGACGGGGCGCGTGGGAACCTGCGGATCTACCTCGGCGCCGCTCCCGGCGTCGGGAAGACCTACGCCATGCTCAGCGAGGGCCGCCGACGCGCCGAGCGGGGTACCGACGTCGTGATCGGCTACGTCGAGCACCACGCCCGACCCAACACGCTCGCGATGGCCGTCGGCCTCGAGGCGGTCCCGCGTGCGGTGATCGTCCACCGCGACCGGCCGTTCGAGGAGATGGACCTCGCCGCCGTCCTGGCCCGCAAGCCGCAGGTGACCCTCGTCGACGAGCTGGCCCACACCAACGTCCCCGGGTCCGCGCACGAGAAGCGCTGGCAGGACGTCGACGCGCTGCTCGATGCGGGCATCGACGTCATCACCACCGTCAACGTGCAGCACCTCGAGTCGCTCAACGACGTGGTCGAGCGCATCACCGGCGTGGTGCAGCGCGAGACCGTCCCCGACCACGTGGTGCGCCGCGCCGACCAGGTCGAGCTGGTGGACATGACGCCCGAGGCGCTCCGCCGCCGCATGGCGCACGGCAACATCTACGGCGCCGACAAGGTCGACGACGCCCTCACCAACTACTTCCGGGTGGGCAACCTCACCGCCCTGCGCGAGCTGGCCCTCATGTGGCTGGCCGACAAGGTCGACGACGCCCTCACCGCCTACCAGGACCAGCACGGCATCGACCGCACGTGGGAGGCCCGCGAGCGGGTGGTCGTCGCCCTCACCGGTGCGTCGAGCGGCGAGCACCTGATCCGGCGGGCGGCGCGCATCGCCAGCCGCGCCCGCGGCGAGCTGCTCGGCGTGCACGTGCGCGCCGGCGACGGGCTCGCGACGGCGGCGCCCGAGGCGCTGGACCGCCAGCGCACCCTCCTCGCCGACGTCGGCGGTGCGTACCACGAGGTCGTCGGCGACGAGATCCCCACCGCGCTCGTGCAGTTCGCCCGGGCCGAGCACGCCACCCAGGTCGTCCTCGGCGCCACCCACCGGAGCCGGTGGGCAGAGCTGTGGCGCGGCTCGGTGGTGAACCGGGTCGTGCGGGCGGCCGGCGACCTCGACGTCCACGTCATCAGCCGCACCTCCGACGACGTGGCGACCGCCCGCCAGCCGCGCCGAACCCCGCTCCTGCGCTCGCCGCTCAGCCGGCGCCGGCGCGCCGCAGGGTGGATCGTGGGCGCGATCGGGCTGCCGCTGCTCACCCTCCTCCTCGTGTGGCTGCGCGACCGGTTCGGCCTGCCCGGCGACCTCATGGCGTACGTGCTGCTCGTGGTGGCCGTCGCCGCGATCGGGGGGACCGGGCCCGGCCTCGCCACCGCCGTGATGGCCGGCTTCATCGTGAACTGGTACCTGACCGAGCCGTACCACACGCTCACCATC
>DATMGQ010000325.1:0-5808 GCA_035555395.1 Acidimicrobiales bacterium | reverse complement strand
CGGGGCGGACCACCCGGGTGGTGAAGCGCTCGGGCACGGCCCGCCCGGTGGCCACGCGGTCGTCGACGGTGAGCGCGATCCGCTGTTCGTCGGCCGGGTGCAGCAGGGTCCGGACGGCGCCGATCTCGATCAGCTCCTGGGGCGATCGTCCGAAGATGCGTCCGGCGGCTTCGTTGGCGTGGAGGATCCGGCGACCGTCGCCGACGAGGAACCCGAACCCCAGCAGCTCGTGCGCCCGCGCCTCGGCACCGGCCGCGACCAGCCCGTCCAGCTCCAGCTCCCCCAGCTCCATCGCAGGCAGATTACGAGAACGCAGCGCCGTCGCCACCCGGCGCGGTCGGGCGACAGCGCGTGGTGCGCGCCAGCGCCCCCGCCGGGGTGCGGCGAGGGCGCTGGGAGGGGGAGCCGGCCGGAAAGGGACCGGCCGGGTTCAGGGGGACCTGGATCAGCTGGGCATCAGGGCGTCGGTCGACTTCTTCGTGCAGTCGGCGACCTTCTGCGCATCCTCGGCGTCGAGGCCGGCGCTGCCCAGGGCGGTCGCCTTCTCGGTCAGCTCCGCGGCCTCGTCGGTGAGGGCCTGGGCCTTGGCCGGGTCGTTCATGGCGTCCTTGGCCTTCTGGACGTACTCGTCGACGGCGTCGCAGTAGGCCTTCACGTCGGCGTTGCTGCTGTCGGTCGTCTCACCGCCGCTGTCGCCGTTGCTGCCGCTGTCGCTGCTGGACTCGGTGGAGTCGGACTTCTTGGCATCGTCGCCGCCGCTGCTGCCACAGGCGGCGGCGCCCATCAGCAGGCCGGCGATCAGGAAGGCTCCGAGAGCTCGTCGCATGGTTGTTCCTCCAGGGGATGTCGGCGGGCCCTCTGGGCCGCCACCGGCACCACCGTGGTGCCATGCGCTGAAGGTACGACGGGGCCCTCAGGGGGTCATGAGTAGCGGGTACTCATCTTTCCCAGGCCGACTACCTGGTCCGACGCCGTCAGTAGTGCCGCAGTTCGACGACGTTGCCGTCAGGATCCTTGACGTAGAGCGAGGTGCCGTCGCCCTGGGCGCCGTAGCGCTGGTCGGGTCCGTCGACGACGTCGAAGCGGCCGCTGTCGGCGAGCGCCTGCAGGTCCTGCTCCTCGACGACGACGCAGAAGTGGTCGACGTTGCGGCCGGTCGGTGGCGTCTCGAGCAGGTCGATGATCGTCGTGGCGTCGACCCGGACCGAGGCGAAGAACACCTCGCCGCGCCGCCACTCGTCGACCCGCACGGGGGCCATGCCGAGCTCCCCGACGTAGAAGGCGAGCGAGCGCTCGGTGTCGGCCACGTCGAGCACCAGGTGGTCCAGCCCGGTGACCCGGACGGCAGGGGAAACGGCAGGGTCCATGGACCGGTTTCTACCGTAGGTTCGCCCCATGATCACCCCGGATGACAAGGACTGGACCTGGGTGCTCGAGCAGGTGTGCCCGGACTGCGGGTTCGATGCCTCGGCCTGTGCCCACACGGACGTGGCCGACCTGCTCCGAGCGAACGCCGCGGACTGGAAGGCGCTCCACGACGCCGGCCGCATCGCGCCCGGCCGGCCGGACCCACAGACGTGGTCGACCCTCGAGTACGCCTGCCACGTCCGCGACGTGTTCGCGCGGTTCGACCAGCGGATGGGGCTCATGCTCGACGAGGACGACCCGCTGTTCCCGAACTGGGACCAGGACGCCACCGCCGAGGACGAGCGCTACGAGGAGCAGGATCCCGACATCGTCATCGCCGACCTGCTGGCCAACGCCGAGGTCATCACCGCCCGGCTCGATGCCGTCGAGGGCGATCAGTGGGACCGGACCGGTCGGCGCAGCGACGGCTCGAACTTCACCGTGGCGACGATCAGCCGGTACCTCGTGCACGACCCGATCCACCACATCTGGGATGTCACCCGGGCGTAGGCCCCGGGTCCCGGGTCAGCGGTCGTGGGGGACCACGACGACGGGGACGGGGGAGCGCTCCACGACCGTGCGGCTCACCGATCCGAGCATGAGCCCCTTCAGGCCGCCGCGCCCGCGGGACCCGACCACGACGAGCGCGGCGTCCTGCGCCTGCTCGAGGAGGCCGCGCGCGGCGAGGTCGTTGACGGTGACCGCGTCCACCAGCCCGGCCCGGTCGCCGGCGGCGTTCGCGACGGCCGCATCGAGCGCGGCCTTGGCGTCCTCCTCGGTGGTGCCCGGCCCGAGCGGGCTGTCCGCCTCGCCCAGGTAGGACCACGAGAGCACGGCCCGCACCCGGCACTGCCGGAGCTCCGCCTCGTCGAGTGCCCACCGCAGCGCCCGCGCTGCATGGTCCGATCCGTCGATGCCCACCACGATGTCGTTGCTCATGCACGTCATGGTCGCAGGCCGGGGAGCGGCGGGCCAGGGGCGAAGGTCCTCAGTCGCGCAGGAGCGGGCGGAGGTGCTCGATGGTGGTGGCCAGCGCCTCCTCGAACGGCGTCACCGTCCAGCCCAGCTCCCGCTGCGCCTTCGACGCATCGGGGCGCACGTCGCCGATGAGGAAGCTGAGCTCGCCGGTGGTGAGCAGCGGGGCCTTGCGGGTGAGCTTCGAGACGGCCTCGCCGGCGTGGGCGATGGCCCGGGCGGCGAGGACCGGCAGGGTGCGCGGGACCTTGGCGCTCGGCTCGATGGCGGTCACCGCCCGGGCGAACGCCTCGAGGGTGACGTAGCGGTCCGAGGCGATGAACCGCGACCCGACCGGTGCCGTCTCGGCCAGGACGTGGAGGTCGGCGACGTCGGGCCCGTAGACGACGGGGAGGCCGCCGGGCAGCGAGATCGGGATCTGGTTCAGCAACAGCCGCCGGATGAGGTGGTTCGCCCCCGGCGTGATGACCGGCACCGGACCGAAGACGCCCGCCGGCGCCACGAACCGGGCGGGGAGGCCCTCGTCGATCAGCGCGGTGACGATGCCGTCCGCCTTCTGCTTCGACCGTTCGTAGTGCGTGTGCTTCGGGGCCGTCGCCAGCGCGGTCTCGTCGAAGGTGGCGCCCGGCTCGCTGGGCCAGGCGAACACGTCGATGGTGGACGTGAACACGAACGACGACACGCCGGCGGCGAGCGCTGCCCGGGCGACGGTGTCGGTGCCCCCGGCGTTGACGCGGTCGAAGTCGCCCATGTCCTGGCGCCATTGCTCGGGCAGGCCGGCGACGTGGAACACCGTGTCGCACCCCTCCACCGCGGCCTCGATGGAGGCGGAGTCGAGCACATCGCCGGCCACCAGCTCGATCTGCTCGGGCAGCAGCGTGCGCGCCCGCCCGACGTCGCGCACCAGGGCGCGCACCGGTCGGCCGTCCGCGACGAGGCGCGCGGCCAGGGCGGAGCCCACCGTGCCGGTGGCCCCGGTGACCAGGACCGTCACGCGGTCAGCTGCGCTCGAGCAGCACGACCGGGATCACCCGGTCGGTCTTGGCCTCGTAGTCGGCGAAGCCCGGCATCAGCTGCTTCTGCTTCTCCCAGATCTCGGAGCGCTCGTCGCCCTCGAGCACCCGCGCCGTGACGGCGACGTCCTCGGTGCCCAGCTCGATCTTGGCCGACGGGTTGGCGACGAGGTTGTGGTACCAGTCCGGGTTGTCCGGGGCACCGGCCTTCGAGGCGAACACCGCCCAGGCCTCGTCCACCGGCTGGAACACGATCGGGGCGAGCCGGTCCTTGCCCGACTTGGCCCCGGTGCTGTGGAGGATCAGGAGCGGCGCGCCCTCGAACGGCGGGCCGACCTTGCCGTCGTTGGCGCGGAACTGCTCGATGATCCCGCGGTTGAACTCGTTGACGTCGTCGAGGTCGCTCATGCCCGCAGCCTACGGGCGGGCGTGGCGAAGGAAACCCGCCATCCACGACGCCACCTGCTGCTGGTCGAGCGGCTCGGTGAGGCTGGCAAGCGCAGCGTCGGACGCAACCGCGCCGATGCGGTCCCGGCGCCGCTCCACCAGGCCCTGGGAGACCTCGGCGGTGAACTCGGGGTGGGGCTGGATGGCGAACACCGACGAGCCCAGCGTGTACGCCGCGATCGGGCAGTGGTCGGTGCGGGCGATGACCTCGGCGCCTTCGGGCAGCTCGACCACCTGGTCCTGGTGGCTGGCGATGATGCGCACGCCGCCGTCGGGCGGCGGGTCCATCCACGGCAGCGGCTCGCCGGTGAACTCGTAGCGGTGCATGCCGGCGCCCCAGCCGTCGGGCGACTTGGCGACCCGGCCGCCCAGCGCCTGGGCCAGGAGCTGGTGGCCGAAGCACACCGCCACCATCGGCGCCTCGTCGGCGACCAGCTTCCGCAGCAGGTCCTCGGTCTGGTGGATCCACGGCAGGTCCTCGTACGCCGAGTTCGCCGAACCCGAGATGACCCAGCCGTCGAACCCGCTCAGGTCGTCGGGGAACGAGCCGTGGTCGACGTCGAACGTGGTGAGCTCGATGCCGTGCGGCCCGAGGAGGTCGGCGAACAGCTCGGGGTAGTCGCCGAGCGTCGGGACCAGGTCCGGATGGACGTGGCCGCACTGGATCAGGCCGATGCGCAGGGGTTCGTCAGGCACGGCAGGCACCGTACCGGCAGACGTGGTTGGCTTTGGGCATGACGCTCATGGACATCCCCGCCGCCCTGCACCGTGGAGAGGACGAGCTGCCGTTCGTCACCATCGACGAGGGCATCGAGCTCCAGCTCCTCCAGGTCGACATCCCCAACGGCCTCTGGGTCATCCGCAACCGGTTCCAGCCGGGGAGCAAGGTCCAGAAGCACAAGCACACCGGCCAGGTCTTCGCCTTCACCCAGTCGGGCTCGTGGAAGTACGAGGAGTACCCCGAGGTCAACACGGCGGGCAGCTACCTGTTCGAGCCGGCCGGCTCCGAGCACACGCTGATCGTGCCCGACACCAACACCGAGGTCACCGACGTCTGGTTCGCCATCTACGGCGCCAACCTCAACCTCGACGCCGACGGCAACGTCGACCTGGTGATCGACGCCAAGATGGTCCTCGACTTCTACGTGGCCCTGTGCGAGGCCGCCGGCGTCACCGACCCGCCCATCATCGGCGCCCCCGGCTTCCCCGTCTCCTGACCTACTCGTACGCGAGGCCGATCTCGCGGAGGAGGTCGATGAAGTTGGTGCCGGCGTCGGGCGCGCGGTCGCCCGGGGTGTAGGTGACGGCGTCGAGCTGGCCGGAGTACGGGAACGTGCCGTGGGCCTCGTGGATCGCCCAGCTGACGGGGGAGCGGCGGTCGATGCCGACGTTGATGCCCTCGAACGGCGCCATCGCCCCGAGCATGACCAGCCCCTCCTGGCGGGCGCGGTCCTGGCCGCCCACGGCGAGCGACGCGTTCCACCGCCAGCTGCCGGGCGCCTCGATCGACAGCCGCACGTGCTCGGTGCCGTCGGGCACCGGGCCGCCGCGCAGCTCGGTGACGACGCCGTAGCCGTTGTGCACGAACACCAGCTCGTCGCCCTCGCCGATGTACACGGCGTAGCCGCCGCCCTGGTCGCCGTGGGAGAACAGCATCCCGGTGTCGCCGGCGTGGTGGTGCAGCTCGACGTCGACGTCGAACGAGCGCCACTGGATCAGCATCTGCGACCGGTACCGCTCGAGCGTGTGGGTGCCGGCGACGACGCGGACCGGGTCCTGCAGCGGCAGGTCGTAGTCCGGGCGGATGACGTACCGCAGCCGGGACCCCTCCTCGAGCGGGTACACCTGGCAGCGTCGGGCCTCGGCCTCCCACGCGGCCGCCAGCTCGGCGACCTTGTCGGGGTGCTCGGCGGCCAGGTTCCGGGTCTCGGTGCGGTCCTCGGCCAGGTTGTAGAGCTCCCACTCG